>JBQCHF010000181.1:0-84994 GCA_051954955.1 Motilibacteraceae bacterium | reverse complement strand
GGGGGCCGGCCGCCGCCCCCGTTCGGTATGCGTGCGGGCCCCCCTCCCCCGCTTGTGTGCGGGTCGGGGGTCCCCTCACGTGCATCAGGCCCCAGACGGGACCTTGATCATCGATGGGTGGACCTCCGCTACGCATAGATGCGTAGCGGAGATCCACCCATACGGGCAGATGCGCCCCGGAGGGCCGCAGGCCGGCCGCGGCACGTGCCCACCCGCCTGCTCCCGCCGTCACCAGCGCCGTTGACCGTGGGCAGCCGAACCGGAGTCGCCAGCCGCGACTGGTGACACGACCTAAGCCGCGAACCGAACCCCTCAGTCCCCGTCCTCCAGCCCCAACGAGAACGCCGCCTCGAGGTCGTGCTTGCTGTAGGTGCGGAAGGCGATGTGGGTCTCGGTGCCGGTGACGCCGTCGACCTTGTTGAGCTGGTCGGCGATGACGTCGGCAAGCTGCTCGTGCTCGCGGACGCGGACCATCGCGATGAGGTCGACGTTGCCGGTGACGGAGTAGACCTCGCTCACGCCGTCGATGTCGGCGATCGCCGCCGCCACCTCGGGGATGCGGTCGACCTCGGCCTGCACGAGCACGATCGCGGTGATCACTGAGGGTCTCCCTGTCGACGTCGGCGGCGGACGCTGCGGAGCCTAGTGGCCGTGCTCGGCGCGGCTCAGCCCACCGCGATGCGGGTGCGGTGCGCGGGGCGCTCACCCAGCGGGGCGACCGGCCGGGACACCGGGCGCAGTCCGCGGCGGTCGTCGAAGGGGGCGGCGGCACCGCGGGCGTCCGCGGCGGCCTCCAGCCAGGCTCGGCGCGAGCCGGCGCCGAAGGCGGGGCAGGCCCAGGTGCCCTCCAGCTCCACCAGCCGGGTGCCCGGCTCCTCCAGCCAGCGCAGGACGCACTCGGTCTCCTCGGCGGTGGCCGCCGGGGTGGGGGAGACGCCGGGCAGCTCGGGCTGCACCACCTCCGCGGTGGCCTGCAGCGCCTCCGCCGCGGGACGCGGGTCCACGCCGCGGGGCACCACCGCGGTGCCGGCCAGCCGGCCCCAGCGCACGCACACCAGCTCCCAGCCGCCCTCCGGGGTGCGCCGCGCGGCGACGACCTCGGGGCAGGCGGTGAGGGCGGCCAGCCGCTGGGTGCGCGCGGCCGCCCGCACCAGGGCGGCCAGCCGGTCGCGCTGGGCGGCGGCATCCTCGTAGCGCTCCTGCTCGGCCAGCACCTCGATCCGGCGCTGCAGCGTCTCGACGACGGTGCGGACGTCGCCGGTGAAAGCAGCACGCACCGTGTCGGCATGGACGGCGTAGTCCTGCACGCTCTGCGCACCCGTGCAGGGGGCGCCGCAGCGGTCGAGCTCGGCCAGCACGCACGCCGTCGAGGGCCGCCGCGGGGAGATCCGCTGCGTGCACTGACGCAGCGGCACCGCCTCGTGCAGCGCGGCCATGGCCAGCTCCGCCGTGCGGGACGAGCCGAACGGGCCGAGGTAGGCCGAGCCGTCGTCGCGCACGCCGCGGACCACCGACAGCCGGGGGAACGCCTCGGCCGTGAGCTTGAGCCAGACCGCCTTCTCCGGGAAGCGGGAGCGGCGGTTGTAGCGCGGCTTGTGCTCGGCGATGAGCCGCAGCTCGCGCACCTCGGCCTCCAGGCCGGTGGCGCAGGAGATCGGCCGCACCGTCTCGGCCAGGCCCACCATCTCGGCCATCCGGGTGCGGGTCTCGGAGGCGGTGAAGTAGGTGCGCACCCGGGAGCGCAGGTCCTTGGACTTGCCGACGTAGAGCACCCGGCCGCCGGCGTCCTCGAAGACGTAGACGCCGGGCCCGCTCGGCAGCTGCTCGGCCAGGTGCCGCTTGCGCCGCTGCTGCGGCGACACCCGGGCGGTGAAGGTGGCCAGCTCCTCGAGCGAGTGCACGCCGAGGCCGCCGAGCCGCTCGAGCATGCCGTGCAGGACGTCGACGGTGGCGCGGGCGTCGGACAGCGCGCGGTGGTCCGGGGTGGTGCCGGCCCGGAAGACGCGGGCGAGCGTGCCCAGCTTGCAGTTGGGCGCCTCGTCGCGGGTGACGACGTGCCGGGCCAGCTTGGCGGTGTCGACCACCTGCGGATCGGGCCAGCGATGTCCGGTGGCCTGGCAGGCGGCCTTGAGGAAGCCGACGTCGAAGGGGGCGTTGTGGGCCACGACGACGGAGTCGGGGCCGCAGAACTCCAGGAAGGCCGGCACCACCGACTCGATCCGCGGTGCGCTGGCCACCATGGTGTCGGTGATGCCGGTGAGCACCGCGATGAACGGCGGGATGGGCTCGCCGGGGTCCACCAGGGTCTGGAACTCGCCCAGGATCTGGCCGCCGCGCACCTTGACCGCACCGACCTCGGTGATGTGGCAGGAGGCGGGGGAGCCGCCGGTGGTCTCGAGGTCGACGACGACGAAGGTGACCTCGCGCAGCGGGGTGCCGAGCTCGTCGAAGGTCGACTGGACCGGCAGGGCCGGGGCCGCGGCAGGTGCTGGTGCGGGTGATGCTGACCGGCCGCGGGTGCCGGCGGTGAGCTCCATGCGCCGCACCGTAGGCACGGCCTCCGACAGGACGGGGCGAGGCGCGCCGCGGGGCAGCGCTCGTCGCCGGTGCGTACGCTCGGAGCATGGGTTCCGAGCAGCGCGCCGACCACCTGAGCGCAGGTGCGCCGTGCCGGGACCACGGCCGCCGTCGCCTGGATCAGGGGCGGTCGTCGTGAGTGCGGCCGCCGAGGACCACGTCATGGTCGGGCCGACCGCGCACCGCAACTCCGACGCGTCGTCGCAGGAGCGGCGCGGACGCGGCGCGCCCGAGCCTGAGGACGTCGACCCCAGCGACCAGGACGACAGCGACCAGGACGACAGCGACCAGGTCGGGGCCGAGTCCCCTGAGCACCTCGACCGGCCGCTGAGCGAGCCGGTGCGCCAGCGGGTGGTGGCCCTCGCCTCCGACGCGCTCGGGGCCCTCACCTCGGAGGAGGTACCGGCCTCGCTGCGGCCCTTCCGCGGCTTCCAGCCGGCCAAGCGCGCCCGCCTCGCGGCCACGCCCCTCGCCGCCGCCGTCGAGCACGACCGGGCCTTCCGCGGGCAGGTGCGCGCCCGCGCCCGCGAGGGGCTGCCGGACCTGGTCGCCGCGCTGGAGTCCGGCCGGCCACCGGCCGCCGCCGACCCGCTCGACGTCGCCGCCGTCGCCTACCTCGTGCGCTCCGCCGGCTGGACCGGCCTGGTGGCCGCCGCCGAGGAGGACCTGCGCCAGGGGGCCGACCGTCAGGCGTCGCTGGGCGCGCAGGAGGCGACCGCCCGGCTGGAGGAGCAGCTGGCCGCCGCCCGCGCCCAGGGCCGCGCCGAGGTCGAGCGCGTGCGGGCGGACCTGACCGCGGCCAAGGCGGAGGTGAGCGACCTGCGGCGGCGGCTGCACGAGGCGCGCCAGGGGCGCCGCGAGGCGGCCGAGCAGGCGCGGGTGGCCCTGGAGGAGCTGGACCAGGTGCGGGCCGGTGCCGCCGCCGACGTCGCGGCCGCCGAGGCCGAGCTGCGTCGGGTGCGCGGGCGGCTGGCCGAGGTGGAGGCCGCGCTGGACACGGCCCGCCGCACCGCCCGGGAGGGGCGGGCGCTGGAGGACACCCGGGTCCGGCTGCTCCTCGACGTGCTGCTCGAGGCCGGCGCGGGCCTGCGCCGGGAGCTGGCGCTGCCGCCGGCCGGCCCGGGCTCGGTGCGTCCGGCCGACGTCGTCCCGGCGGTGCTGCCCGAGACCGCGGGCGTCGGTCACGTGGTGGGGAAGGCCCAGGAACCCGACGACCCGGCCCTGCTCGACCAGCTGCTCACGCTGCCGCAGGTGCACCTGGTCGTCGACGGCTACAACGTCACCAAGCTCGGCTACGGCTCCCTCCCGCTGCAGGTGCAGCGCGAGCGGCTGGTGGCCGGCCTGGCCGTGCTCGCCGGCCGCACCGGCGCGGAGGTCACCTGCTGCTTCGACGGCGCCGAGCTGGCCCAGCCGGTGATCATGGCGACCCCGCGCGGGGTCCGGGTCCTGTTCAGCCGGCCGGGGGAGATCGCCGACGAGCTGATCCGGCGGCTGGTGGCCAACGAGCCGTCCGGCCGCCCCGTGGTCGTCGTCTCCTCGGACAAGGAGGTGGCCGAGGGCGTGAGCCGTTCCGGTGCCCGACCGGTCGCCTCGGCCACCCTGCTGCGCCGCCTCGAACGGGGCTGAGCGAACGCAGACGCCGGCTTGTCGGTGGTGGTCCCTAGCGTCCGCCCCATGAGTCCGACGAGCCCGTCTGGAGGGGCTGTGGTCATCGACTGCGACACGTGCGTGATGCGGGACATCGCCTGCGACGACTGCGTGGTGAGCGTGCTGCTCGGCATGCCGCCCAACGGTGCTGTGCTGGACGAGGAGGAGCACCTGGCGCTGGCCGTGCTCGCCGGGGGAGGGCTGGTCCCGCCGCTGCGGCTGGTGGCGGCGGAGCAGGGCGAGGGCGGGGAGGCGGCGCCGCCGCGTACGAGGGCCCGGCGGAAGGCGGGGTGAGGCTGGACGCCCCTTGTGGGACGGGGAGTTGCCGTTGGCAGGGCCCTCCCCGCCGGCCTGCGGTTTCGACGTGGGCGAAGGCGGCTGTTGACGGCAGCCGTCGTGCGTCGGTCACGTGCCGCCGCCGGCGCGTGGTCAGGCGACCAGAGTGTGACGCTTTCGTGGCGACACGCCGAGGATGCGTGCAACGATGTCGCACTCTGCGGGCTGGGCGACCGAGTGGAAGGTCCTTGCGCGACACGCCGGCGCGTCGCCCAACAACTCTCCACTCGACCCGCCGGCCGGACCGCAGCCCGGCCGCTGGACCCGCCCCACGCCTGGCTGCTCCCGTCATCAGCGCCTGTGAGAACTGGCCCCGCGCAGGTGCCGCTGGCCGGAAGCGCGAGCCGGGTCAACGCGCACCAGTCCGTAGCGCCCCCAACCCGTCCACGCCGCGCCGCTCTTTACCCGTCCTTGACCGACACTCCGTCACCAGGGGATTTTGCGAGCGGATGACGGCCCGCTACGTTTCCCCGTGAGTCGCGGGCCTACACCGATCACCGGATCGGACCGGCGGCTCCCGCCGAGTTCTCGACGTGCCGACCCCTCGCGGGACGGTGCCAGAGGAGCCGGGGAACCACTTCCCCCGGGGCGAATCGGCGCGTGGTCCGACCAACGGTCCTCTCCTGGAGGCCGAGGACGGATGGCGCGCCGTAGGGCGACCTTCCCGCCCGAGCCCGTCAGCTCACCCGGTAGGCGGCCGAGGAGGAGGAGAGCCGCGCCCGTGGCCCGTCGCGCCCTGCGCCGTCCCACCAGCACGCTCGTCGCGCTGAGCACCGCGGCCGTCGCCGCCCTGACGCTCGTGCCGGGCACCGCCGTCGCCGACCCCGCGCCCACCATCGCCCAGGTGCAGGCGCAGCTGGACGACCTGGACCACCAGGCCGAGGTCGCCAACGAGAAGGTCAACGGCGCGCAGGTGCAGCGGGCGCAGATCGAGCGCGAGCTGGCCAAGGTGCGGGCGCAGGCCGCCGCCCAGCAGAAGAAGCTCGAGGCCATGCGCGGCGAGGTCGCCTCGCTCGCCGCCGCCAGCTACCGCAACGGCGGCATCGACCCCGAGGTCCAGCTGCTGCTCTCGGACAACCCGGACGAGTTCCTCGCCGGCGCCAGCTCGATCAACCAGCTCGCCCAGCGCCAGGCCACCGCGCTGCGCAAGGTGCAGGCGGCCCGCAACCAGCTGGCCCAGGACAACCTGGCCGTGGCGCAGCGGCTCGGCCAGCTCAAGACGGTCGAGCAGCAGCTGCAGGCCCAGAAGGCCGAGCTCGACCGCAAGGTCGCCCAGTCCAAGGCGCTGCTGAGCAGCCTCAAGGCCGAGCAGCGCCGCCGGCTCGAGGAGGCCCAGCGGGCCGCTCGGGCCCGCGAGCTCGCCGCCGCCCGCGCGGCCCGCGACTCGGTGCGGTCCGTGGCCCGCACCACGTCCTCGTCGCTGTCCACCTCCTCCGGCGACTCCTCGCCGAGCGCGCCGGTGCCGGTGAGCGGTCGCGCGTCCACCGCCGTCAGCGTGGCGCTGAGCAAGGTCGGCGACGCCTACGTCTGGGGCGCCGCGGGCCCGAACGTCTTCGACTGCTCCGGCCTGATGATGTACGCCTGGCGCGCCGCCGGGGTGAGCCTGCCGCACTACACGGTCGCGCAGTACGGCGCGATCCGCCATGTGTCCCTGTCGCAGATCCAGCCCGGCGACCTGGTCTTCTACTACAGCGGCATGAGCCACGTCGGCATGTACATCGGCGGTGGGCAGATCGTGCACGCGGCCAACCCGCGCTCTGGGGTGAAGATCTCCCCGCTGAACGAGATGCCGATCAGCGGGGTCGGGCGTCCGTAGCCCGGCTCGCCCACGAGCCCCTCAGCAACGAGCCCCGGATGCGCCTGCGGTGTCCGGGGCTCGTTGCTGTCCGCCCGTTCGTCCCACCGTCGCCTCCCGCCGCCGCGAGCCAGCTGCGGTGAACCGGCCCCGGCGCCGCCTAGCATGCGCGGTGTGAGCGGGGCCGAGGAGCACACCGAGCACGCCGAGCCCGGCGTGCGCGGTCTGCCGGCCCCGGCCTCGGCGCCCTCGCGCCGCCGGCGACCCCGGCGCCGCCTCGCCCTCGCCGTCGCGCTGTTCCTCGCCGTCGACCTGGGAGCCGCCGCCTGGTTCGGGGTGCGGATCACCCCTCACCCTGTCGCGGCGCCGACGGCCGCCCCCAGCGGGCAGGTGACTGCCGGCGCTCGGGTCCCCAGCCAGGTGGACCCGCAGGCCGCGGTGCGCGCCGCCCGGGAGCGGGCGCTGGCCGCCCTGCTGGCCCGGCGCTCGCGGGCGGTGCTGACCCACGACGTCACCGCCTGGCGCGCCACCGTCGACCCCCGCGACGGCGCCTTCGCCCAACGCCAGGACGTGCTGTTCGCCAACCTGCTCCGGCTCCCGCTGGCCGAGTACGAGCTCGCGCCGGGCGGTGACGGCCCGGCGCTCCCGTCCGAGCGGGCCCGGGCCCTGGGCTCCGAGGCCTGGATCAGCCGGGTCGTGCTGCGCTATCGCCTGCGCGGCTACGACGCCGCCGACGTCGTGCGCCAGCGCTACCTGACCCTGGCCACCGCGCCGGACGGGACCTGGAAGGTCGCCTCGGACAGCGACGCCGGCTCGGCCGCCGGTGCCAGCGAGCCCGACCACGACCTGTGGGACCTCGGCCCGGTCACCGTGCAGCAGGGCGAGCGGACCCTGGTCGTCTCCCGCCGCGACGACGTCGACCTGGCCCGCTACGCCCGGGAGGAGGACACGGCGGTGGAGGCGGTGGACCGGGTGTGGCCCTCGCCCTGGCCGCGCAAGGTCGTGCTGCTCGTGCCCGCTACGCAGCAGGAGATGGCCGGCGTGCTGGCCATCCCCGCCGACGGCCTCGGGCAGATCGCCGCGATCACCACCGGGCAGCGCGCGGACGGCGGCACCGGCACCACCGGAGACCGGGTGGTGGTGAACCCCGCCACCTACGACACCCTCACCGCACTGGGACGGCGGGTCGTGCTGGCGCACGAGACCACCCACGTGGCCACCCGGGCGATCACCCGCGGGGCCGTCCCGATCTGGCTGTCCGAGGGCTTCGCCGACTACGTCGGCTACCTGGACAGCGGCGTCCCGGTGAGCACCGCCGCCCGCGAGCTGCTCGCCCAGGTCGGCTCCGGCACGGCGCCGAAGACCCTGCCGGTGCAGGAGGACTTCGACCCCGCCCGGGGCAAGATCGCGGCCGCCTACGAGAGCGCGTGGCTGGCCTGCCGCTACGTGGCCGCCGAGAACGGCCAGGACGCGCTGGTGCGGCTCTACCGGCAGGTGGCGACGGCGCGGTCGGCCGACGAGCAGACGAACCTGTCCGCCGCCCTGCGCGCCGTGCTCGACCTCAGCCCCGCGCAGTTCACCGCCGGCTGGCAGGACTACGTGCGCGCGCAGGCGGCGGGGTGAGCCCACGCTCGGCGCCGCAGTCGCGCTCGTCGTGCTGGGCCTCGCGCTGCTCCTGGCTGCGGTGCTCACCACTCCCTGGCACCCGCTGGCCGGCCCGGTGCCCGGCGGTCCGGTGCCGCCGCGGGTGGCTGGCGACTTCACCGCCGAGGAGGTCGCCCGGGCCAGGGCCTACCGCTCCCTGGTGCGGCCGGTGGCCTGGACCTCGCTGGCCCTGGGGCTGGTGCTCACCCTGCTGCTCGGCCTGACCCCGCTGGGGGCCGGGCTGGTGCGTGCCGTGGCCGCTCCCTTCGGCGGGGCCTGGTGGGCGCAGGTGCTGCTGGGCGCCGTGGCGCTCACGCTGCTGGGCCGGCTGCTGGCGCTGCCCTTCGACGCCCGGGTGCTGGTGGTGGCCCGCCGCTACGGGCTGTCCGTGCAGTCCTGGCGCGGCTGGGCGGTCGACGTCGTCAAGGGCTGGGCGGTCGGCGCCGTGCTGCTGGCGGCGGTGCTGCTCGCGGTGGTCGGGCTGGCCCGCTGGCGCGGCGGCTGGTGGTGGGTGCCCGCGGCGGTCGGAGCGGCGCTGCTGGTGGTGGCGCTGTCCTTCGCCTACCCGCTGGTCTTCGAGCCGCTGTTCAACCGGTTCACCCCGATGCCGGCCGGCCCGCTGCGCGCCGAGCTGCTCGAGCTGGCCGAGCGCGACGGGGTGCCGGTCTCCTACGTCCTGGTCGCCGACGCCTCTCGGCGGACCACCGCGCTCAACGCCTACGTCTCGGGCCTGGGCGCGACCCGCCGCGTGGTCGTCTACGACACGCTGCTGCAGCAGGCCGATCCGGCCGAGGTACGGCTGGTCGTGGCGCACGAGCTCGGCCACGCCGAGCGGCGCGACGTGCTGCACGGCACCCTGCTCGGGGCGCTCGGTGCCGCCGCCGGGGTGTGCGTGCTGGCGGTGCTGCTGGGGTGGGCGCCGCTGCTGCGCCGCGCCGGCGTCGACGGGCTGGCCGACGGCCGCTCGGTGGCGCTGGTCCTCGCCCTGGCCACGCTGCTGTCCGCAGTGGGCGGCCCGTTCCAACAGCTGGTGAGCCGCCGGCTGGAAGCCCGCGCCGACGTGCACGCGCTCGACCTCACCCAGGACCCGCGCACGTTCGCGCTGATGCAGCGCCGGCTCGCCGTCGCCAACCTCAGCGACCTCACCCCGCCGGTGGTGGCCCACGTGCTGTTCACCAGCCACCCCACGGGTCCGCAGCGGATCGCGCTAGCCCGTGACTGGGCGCGCGTGCACGCCGTCCCCGAGCCCGCCTCGCTGGCCCCATAGGCTGCGCCGGTGGCCGCTCGCACCCTCGTCGTCACCAACGACTTTCCCCCTCGGCAGGGCGGCATCGAGTCCTTCGTGAGCGCCCTGGTCGAACGGATGCCGGCCGACCAGGTGGTGGTCTACGCCTCGCGCACCGACGGCGCGTCGGAGTTCGACGCGCAGGTGCCGTACCGGGTCGTGCGCGGGCCGCGGTACCCGATGCTGCCGACGCCGCGGGTGGCGCGGGAGGCCGAGCGGCTGCTGCGCGAGCACGGCTGCACCTCGGTGCTGTTCGGGGCCGCCGCGCCGCTCGGGCTGCTCGCGCCGCGGCTGCGCGAGGCCGGCGCGCAGCGGATCGTCGGGCTGACCCACGGGCACGAGATCTGGTGGGCGCGGATGCCGGGCGCCCGGCAGGTGCTGCACCGGATCGGCGAGAGCACCGACGTCCTGACCTACCTGGGCGAGTACACCCGCGCGCGGATCGCCCCGGCGCTCTCGCCGGCGGCCCGCGCGCGGATGGTCCGGCTGCCCCCCGGGGTCGACCCGACCCGCTTCCACCCGGGCTGCGGGGGCGCGGAGCTGCGCAAACGGCTCGGCATCCCGGCCGACCGGCCGGTCGTACTGTGCGTGGCACGCCTCACCCCGCGCAAGGGCCAGGACACGCTGATCCGCGCGATGCCGCGGGTGCTGGCGGCGGTCCCCGACGCACTGCTGGTGGTCGCCGGCGGCGGCCCCTACCGGCAGACGCTGGAGAGGCTCGTGCGCGAGACCGGCGTCGAGGGCTCGGTGCTCGTACCCGGACCGGTGCCGTGGGCCGAGCTGCCGTCCTGGTTCGACGCCGCCGACGTCTTCGCCATGCCGTGCCGCACCCGGCGGTCCGGGCTGGAGGCCGAGGGCCTGGGCATCGTCTTCCTGGAGGCCGCAGCCACCGGTCTTCCTGTGCTGGTGGGCGATTCCGGCGGCGCGCCCGACGCGTGCCTGCCGGGTGAGACCGGCTACGTCGTCGACGGCACGGACCTGCGCGAAGTCTCCGACAGGGTGTCGGAGCTGCTGCAGGACCGCGAGCTGGCCCGCCGGATGGGCGAGCGCGGGCGGGCCTGGGTGCAGGAGCAGTGGCAGTGGGACGACCTCGCCGGGGAGCTGCGCGACCTGCTGGACATGGCGGCGCCGTGACCTCGCCGGTACCGACGTCGGCACGGTCGTTCCAGCTGCGCCCCTGGCGGCCGGAGTCCGAGGGCGACGTCGCCGCGGTGCTCACCGCGGCGCAGGATCCAGAGCTGGCGCAGTGGAACGACGTCCTGCGCGAGGTGGCCGAGGCCCAGCGGGTCTCGGAGCAGGCGGCCCGGGCGGCGGCGGCGCAGTGGCTGGCCCGGATGGCCGACTGGCGCGGCGGGGCGCACGCCACGTGGGCCGTCGTAGGCACCTGCGACGAGGTGCTGGGCTACGTGTCGCTGTTCGACGTCGATCGCGAGCAGGAGAGCGCCGAGGTCGGCTACTGGACGATGCCCTCGGCGCGCGGTCGCGGGGTGGCGACGGCGGCCCTGGACGGGGCGGCCGGGTTCGCGTTCGCCGAACTGGGCCTGCGCCGGGTGGCGCTCTTCCACGCGGTGGAGAACGAGGCGTCGTGCCGGGTCGCCGCCCGGGCGGGTTTCGCCTCCGAGGGGCTGCACCGGCAGTCCTACCGCTACGGCGACGGCAGGTTCCACGACGAGCACAGCCACGCGCGGCTGCGCGACGACCCGGTGCCCGCGAAAGGCTGAACGGCCGGTCCGGTGCAGGACGCATCGCCGAGGGGGTGACCGGGCAGGGATCGGGCGTGCTGGAGCAGCTGCCCGAGGAGCTGGTGCGCCCGGTCCGGCGGCGCTACCGGGCCGGGCTGCAGCGGATTCCGGGGCCGGTGCGCCGCCTGGTCGGCTGGTCGCGCAGCGACGAGTCCCTGCTCAACGCGGCGGCGCTGTCCTTCTACGCGCTGATGTCCCTGCCGCCGATGGTGCTGGTCGCGTTCTGGATCGTCGGGGGAGTGACCGGGGAGTCGCAGCTGACGCGGACCGCCCGGGCGCTGTCCACGGTGCTGCCCCGCCAGATCGACGCCGCGAGCCTGCTCACCCACATGACCGCGGTCGCCACCTCGATCGGCTGGTTCAGCGTGCTGGCCGCGGTCTGGCCGGCCACCTGGTACGGCGCCGGGCTGTCCCGGTCGCTCGACCGCATCACCGGCGGCGGGGAGCGCCGGTTCGACGGGATCCGAGGACGTCTGCTCGGCCTGTGCCTGGTGCTCGCGCTACCGGTCGGGGTGCTGGCGGTGCTCCTGGCCGCGCTGGTGGCGCCCGGACTGAGCGGCCATGGCAGGTGGTCCTACGTCCTCGGTGCGGTGGGCGGGACCCTGCTCGGGCTGGTGGTCCTCACCGCCCTGCTGGCCGCCGTCTACGAGGTCTTCGGCACCTACGAGGTCCGCTGGCAGGAGACCACCTCGGGCGGCGGGCTGGCGGCGCTGGCCATCGCCGTCGTCAGCGCGGGGTTTGTGCTCTACGTTCGCTTGTTCGCGGCCGGCGCGGACTACGGGACCAAGTACGGCGGCCACCTGCTCGGCAGCGTGGCGCTGTTCGCCCTCTGGGTCTACCTCGTGCACCTGGTGGTGCTGTCCGGCTACCGCTTCACGGTCAACCGGGCCCGACGACGTCGAGGCTCCTCCAGCTGCCCCGCCTCCTCGTCAGCTGCCGGCTCGGCGGCGGCCAGCCCGACCAGCAGCAGCGCGCCGACCAGCCAGAACTGGTTGTAGAACGCCTGCTTGTTGGTGAGGTTGAGCACCAGCAGCAGCAGCGCCCACCACAGCGCGAGCCGGCCGGGGCCGGGCTGCTCGCGGCGCACCGCCCACGTGGTGCCGGCCAGGGTACCCAGCAGGACGAGCCCGGTGAGCCAGAACGGCGGGGTCCAGCCGGCGCGGAACGCGGAGACGTAGAGGTTGGGGGAGAGCCGCAGCGGCGGGTAGGTCAGCAGCAGCGTGACGGTGTCGTGCAGGAAGTCGGCCGGGCCCCACAGGAACCACGGCAGGCACAGCAGGCCGCCGGCCACGATGCCGACCAGGGTGCGGCGCGGGCCGAACCGGCGCCAGGCCAGCAGACCCGGCACCAGCAGGGCCATGTGCTGCTTGGTGCTCAGCAGCACCGCCAGCGAGGCAACGGCACCCCTGAGGCGGCCGGCGCGCACCGCGGCCAGCAGCAGCACCACGAACAGCAGCAGCAGCGGCTCGGTCCAGGACTGCTCGGTCTGCGCGAGCTGGCCCGGGGTGAGCAGGAGCAGCAGGGCGCCGGCACGCGGGTCGGCGTCGCGGTCCTCGTCGGCGGGCCGCCAGCGGGCCAGCAGCAGGGCGGTCAGCAGCAGCGCCACGGTCAGGCCCCACCGGACGTCGCCGAAGACCCAGCGGAACGGGGCCAGCAGCACCAGGGTGGTGGGCAGGTAGGTGAAGGCGTCGCCGACGCCGGGGCTGCCGACCCAGCTGCTGGCGTAGGGGTCATGGCCGTGCAGCAGGCCGGTGGACCCCTGGTCCAACGAGAGCCAGACGTCGATCCGCGGCACCGGGTCGTAGCGCACGGCGACCCAGGTGGTGGCCACCAGGGCGGCGCCGGCCAGCAGCAGCGCGGCGGTGCGCGCGGCCCGGCGGGGGACCAGCCAGAGGGCGGCGCAGAGCAGGTCGGCGCCGACGACGAGCCACCGGTTGGCGGCCTTCGGCCCGTCGGGCAGGTAGGCGAAGTAGCGCAGCGAGGCGACCGCGAGCGCGCTCAGGGCCAGCGCCGCGGCCACCGACCACGCCGGCGGCGCGGCGAGGCCGTGCCGACGGGTGAGCGCGAGCAGCCCCAGCAGCGCGGGCAGGCAGAGGGTGAGCCCGACGACGGTGAGCGGCTGGAAGTCGGCGACCGAGTGCAGGTTCGAGATCGACAGCAGCGTCCACACGCCGACCAGTGCGGCGCCGGCCCAGCGGGCGGGCGACGTGGTTGGCACGGGGCGCGACCACCTGTCTGACGTCGTGTCTGTTCTGCGCCGGGTCTGGCGTCGGGGAGGATGTCCTCGTGGAGGCTACCGAGGTCCGGAAGCTGGCTGCCCTGGAGGACCGCCACTGGTGGTACGCCGAGCGGCGCTGGCTGCTGCGCCGGATGGTCCGCCGCAGCGGGGTGCTGACCGACTCGCCCCGGCGCCCGGTGGCCGTCGACGTCGGGGCGGCCGGTGGCGGCAACACCCGCGAGCTGGCCCGGCTCGGCTGCTTCGCGGTGCCGGTGGAGTACGGCGAGGCCGGCGCGGCGGTGGCCCGCGAGCGCGGCCTGGAGGTGGTGCGCGGCGACGCCACCGCGCTGCCCTTCGCTGCCGGGTCGGCGGACCTGGTCGTGGCGTTCGACGTCATCGAGCACATCGACGACGACGTCGCCGCGCTGCGCGAGATGCGCCGGGTGCTGCGGCCCGGGGGAGCGCTCCTGCTGGCGGTGCCGACCGGGATGGATCTGTGGTCCGCGCACGACGAGGCGGTCGGGCACGTGCGCCGCTACGACGCCGCCGGGCTGCTCGCGGTGGTGCGCTCGGCGGGGTTCACGGTGACCGAGGCGCAGCCGTGGATGGTGCTGCTGCGCCCAGTGGTGCGGCTGCGGCGGTCGCGGTCGACGGGGAGTGACCTGTCCGCGCTGCCTTCGGTGGTCAACGCGGGGCTGCGGTCGGTCGTGGTGGCCGAGCGGGTGCTGCCGGTGGGTCGGCGGCGGGGCGTGTCGATGCTGGTGACGGCGCGGGCCTAGGTCTCGTGTCGTAACTGAGTTTTCTTCGCACCGAGCTCGTCGGCTGTGTCCGACGCGACGTAGTAGAGCGGCCGGTGCTGCGCCTCGGCGAACAGCCGGCCGACGTACTCGCCGAGCAGGCCCAGGCACAGCAGCTGCACGGCGCCCAGGAACAGGATCCCGACGGTGACCGAGGCCCACCCCGGGACGGTGTGCCCGAGCAGGTAGGCGGCCACCGCGCCGGCGGTGAGCAGGCCGCACAGCATTGCGCCGTAGAGGCCCACCCAGGTGGCGATCCGCAGCGGTGCCCCGGTGAACGAGGTGACGCTGTCCAGTGCCAGCCGGGTCATCTTGTGCAGCGGGTACTTGCTGACGCCCGCCGCGCGCTTCTCCCGCCGGTAGGCGACCTGGCTGCTCGGGTGGCCCAGCCACGGGATCAGCAGCCGGTAGACCCGGTGGCGTTCCGGCAGCGCCTTGAGGTCGTCGACGACAGCCCGGCTCATCAGCCGGAAGTCGCCGGCGGAGTGCGGCACGTCGTCGCCGGCCAACCGTCGGATCAGCCGGTAGTAGAGGCCGGCGGTCCACCGCTTGAACCGCGAGTCGCTGCTGCGGTCCTCGCGGACGGCGTAGACGACGTCCGAGCCGTCCGCTCTCGCCCGCTCCAGCATGAGCGGGATGAGCTCGGGCGGGTCCTGGAGGTCGGCGTCGATGGTGACGACCCAGTCGCCGCGGGCGCGCTCCAGTCCGGCGGTGAGGGCGGCCTGGTGGCCGCTGTTCCTGCGCAGGCGGACGACTCGCAGCTGCGGCCAGTCCTGACGGAGGCCGGCGAGGACGAGGGCGGTGCCGTCGCGGCTGCCGTCGTCCACCGCGACGACCTCGTACGGCTCATGGAGTGCGTCGAGGACGGTGCGCAGGCGCGCCGCGGTGAGGGGGAGGACCTCCTCCTCCTCGAAGACCGGCACGACGACGCTGAGCAACGGTCCTCCCTCCGGGGCGCAAGGGCGGCGCCGATCTCGGAGGGTACCCGGGCACGCTGCGTCACTTGGCGATCGACGCTTCGCGTCCACCCTTTGCCCGAACCTGCTCCATTCGCCGATCTCGGGATCGTCCGAACGGCCATCCGGGTCGCCGGATCGGCGTGCGAGAGGACCCGTTCTCCCCATGGGCGAGCACGCAGGGTCACCGCACTCTCGGTGACGTCGGCCGACGCTCGTCGGCCCACCGGGCCCGCCGGCCCGGCCCACGTTCACGAGGGGTTCGACATGCTCAAGTACATCGCCAAGCTCCAGCTGCGCGCCAACGAGGACCGCGGTGCTACGGCTGTGGAGTACGGGCTCATGGTCGCGGCCATTGCCGCGGTGATCGTCGTGATCGTCTTTACGCTCGGCAAGCAGATCAACGTTGCGTTCACCACCGTCTCCAGCAAGTTCCCCGCTCTTCCGTAGTGCTGACCGGCGGCGCGGCTGTCCCGATGCTTAGCGGGCAGCCGCGCCCTCGGCGCTGAAGGGCCTTGTTCGTCGACTGGTAGGAAGTGAGGGAGCAGATGCGATCAGGCGATGACGATGCCGGCGCTGCAGCGGTCGAGTTCGCGCTCGTCCTCCCCCTCCTCGTCATGCTGGTCTTCGGCATCATCGAGTTCGGGTTGGCCTTCAACGCGAAGATCGAGCTCGCCGGGGCGGCCCGCGAGGCGGCTCGCACGATGGTGGTCAAGGACGACGCTGCTGCCGCCAGCACGATCGCGATCCAGGCCGCTCCCACCGTCTGCCCGACCGTCGGCTCGTGCACCGTGACCTTCACCAGCTCCGCGGGCGGGGCTTCGTGCTCGACCGGCAGCACCATGACCACCACCGTCACCCGAGCCGGGTGGTCGCTCGACATCCCGCTGGTCACCGACGTCACCTTCGACATCGCTGGAAAGGCGGCCATGCGATGCGGCGGCTGACCACCCGCAAGCAGGCCACGGACGAGCGCGGCGCGGTGGCCGTCGTGGTGGCCATCGTCTTCTCGCTCGTGCTGGTCGGGATGGGCGCCCTCGTCATCGACGTCGGCCAGCTCTACCTGGAGCGCCGCGAGCTGCAGAACGGCGCCGACGCGGGCGCCCTGGGCCTGGCCGACCTGTGCGCCAAGACGGGGTGCGGTGCCTACCTCACCACCGCGAAGAACCTCGCCGACGCGAACGCGCAGACGGACAACCTCACCGCGCTGGCCGACGTCGACCCCGTCTGCGGGACGGCCCCGGGCCTGCCCGCGTGCAGCACGACCCCCGCCGGGGTTCCCGCCCACGCTTTCTACGTGAGCGTGGGGACGAAGACCCAGACCGCGACCGGCAACGTCGTCCTACCGGTGCTGAGCCAGGTCCTGGGCAACACCGGGCAGACGGTCGGTGCGCGGGCGGTGGCTGCCTACGGCACACCGGGCAGCATCGTCAGCGCATTGCCGCTCACGATCTCGCTCTGCGAGTGGAAGTACTACACCGCCGACGGGACGCTCTTCGCGCCGCCGATCCCTGACGCACCTCCGACCCCGACGTGGCCCGCCGCCCCGTACCAGGAGGCCACGCTCTACTTCCACGACACCGACAACCCGGTCAGCGGTTGTCCGGCGGCCAAGAAGTCCGGCGCGGACCTGCCGGGTGGCTTCGGTTGGTTGCAGCCAGACCCCAGCCCGCCGAGCGACGGCTGCACCACGTCGAGCGACGTGACCCACGTGTTCGACGACAAGACCGGGCGCCCCGTCCCGTCGACCTGCTCCAGCGCCGAGCTCGCGAGCCTGGTCGGCAAGACCGTGGCCCTGCCCATCTACTACAAGACCAACGACCTCAACGGCACGAACGGCCACTACTACATGGACCGCTTCGCCGCCTTCTACCTCACCGGCTACTCCATCAACGGCACGGACAAGGTGCCCTCGCTGAAGACCGGTGCGTTGCCCTGCGGCGGCAGCAAGTCCTGCATCTCCGGCTACTTCACCACCACGACGATCGACGACGGGACGCTCGGCAGCGGCCCCGCCGGCGGCGTCAACGTCGTCCAGCTCATCGACTAGGCACGGCCCACCCATGCGCCGGCCGATCCGGGACCCCCGGGGGAGTGCTTCATGACACGTCGTCTTGCCGCCGTCCTGCTCGCGGTCGCCCTGGCCGTGACCGGCACCGCGGGCGTCTTCGTCTACGTGCGTGCCGCGGACACCCGCGCCGTGCGCGGCCAGCAGCCGGTCCCGGTCTACGTCGCCCGCGCGGTGGTTCCTGCCGGGACCACGGCCAAGGCCGCGGTGGACAAGGGCCTGCTGGTGCAGGAGAGCATCGCCGCCAAGGGAGTGCCCTCAGGTGCGATGACCGCGCTCACCCCGGCCAACCAGTCGCTGGTGGCGGCGGCCGACATCCCCGCCGGGCAGCTGGTCCTGTCCTCGCTGTTCGCTGCTCCGCAGGCGAAGTCGTCCGACCCCGTCGCGCTGCCGCCGGGGACGATGGCGGTGGCGGTGGAGCTGCAGGACCCGGCGCGGGTCGGCTCGTTCCTCCAGCCCGGCGCGCAGATCGCCATCTTCGACACCTTCAACGTGCGCACCAGCGTCAAGGGCCAGCGGGTCCCCAGCGGGGACAAGCTCGCCGACGGCCCGGACAAGGTGCGGGCGACGCGCCTGCTCATCGACCGGGTCCAGGTCATCGGGGTGGGCGCGACCGGGGAGTCGGCACAGCCGGCGGTGACGACGGCCGCGCAGACCACCGGAAGCAAGCAGGACCAGCAGGACCAGCAGGGCAAGCAGGGCGACCAGCAGGTGTCCACGTCGGTGGTGACGGTCGCCGTCACCCAGGAGCAGGCCGAGCGGCTCATCCACGTGTTCAACACCGGGACGCTGTCCTTCGCCCTGCTCGGCGCGCAGAGCAGCATCAGCGCCGACGCAGGCGTCGACGACCTCGGCATCTTCTCGGGCCGGTGAGCACGGTGACCATCCTCTTCGAGCAGGACCGGGCGGCTGCCGAGTCGCTGTCCTTCGCCATCGGTGGCGACGTCGTGACGGTGGAGACCGCGCACGCGGCCGCCCGGGCGCTGGAGGAGCGCGCCGGCGAGCTGCTGGTGGTGATCGGCCCCGAGGTCGACCTCGGCCCGGCGCTGCAGCTGGCCTCCGACCATCGCACCACCCGTCCGGAGCTCGGTGTCGTGCTGCTGCGCCGGCGGGTCGACGTCGGGGTGCTCAACCAGGCGCTGCGCGCCGGGGTGCGCGAGGTGGTCAACCCCGAGGACCTCACCGCCGTCGCCGACGCCTGCCGCCGCTCGCTGCAGGTCTCGCGCAGCCTGCTGGGCAGCGGCGCCACCACGGAGGACCGGCCCGCGGGCAAGGTGGTGACGGTCTTCTCGGCCAAGGGCGGGTGCGGGAAGACCACCCTCGCCACGAATCTCGGCGTCGCGCTCGCGGACGGGGGGCAGCGGAGGGTCTGCATCATCGACCTCGACCTCGCCTTCGGTGATGTCGCCATCGCCATGCAGCTGGTGCCCTCGAGGACGATCGTGGACGCGGTGCCGATGGCGGGGCGGATCGACCCGCAGGGCGTCGAGTCCCTGCTCACACCGCACAGCCCCGGGCTGTGGACCATCCTCGCGCCGCTCGAGCCCGGAGAGGCGGAGCGGATCCCGGCCACCGTCGTCAGCGAGCTGCTCCGGGTGCTGCGCGGGATGTACGACTACGTCGTCGTCGACTCACCGCCGGCGTTCACCGACCACGTGCTGGCCGCGTTCGACATCTCGGACGTCTACGTCCTGCTGGCCACGCTGGACATCCCCGCCCTGAAGAACCTGCGGCTCACCCTCGACATGCTCGACCTGCTGGGCTACCCGCGGGAGAACTGGCACGTCGTGCTCAACCGCAGCGACTCCAAGGTGGGACTGGCGGTCTCCGACGTCGAGAAGACGCTGCGCGTGCCGGTGGCCGTGCAGGTGCCGTCGAGCCGGTCGGTGTCGGCCTCCATCAACAAGGGGGTGCCGATCCTCCTCGACGAACCAGGGCACCCGGTCAGCCAGGCCATCCGGCAGCTGGCCGACGTCCGGATCCGGGGCGACGTGAGCGGGCAGCGCCGTCGCGGGAGCACCCCCGCGCACGCGACCGCGGCCACGCCGGCCCCGGCGCCGGGCCGCCGTCCGTTCGCCTTCCTGCGCGGGGGGAGCGGGGCATGAGCCTGCAGGACCGCATCAACCAGGCCCGTCGCGTCGACGCCCCACCGGCACCGCTGCGCGGGCCGGAGGGCGGGGAGCCGTCTGCCCACAGGACGGCAGACCCCTTCCTCGGGCTGAAGCAGAGCGTGCACCAGTCCCTGCTGGACAGCCTCGGCCCGAAGCTCTACGACGCGCGGATGGATCAGGGCGAGCTCGAGCAGAAGGTCCGCCAGTCCCTGCAGTCCGTTCTCGAGGTCGAGGAGACCCCGCTCACGCTGGCCGACCGCACCCGGGTGGCCCAGGAGGTGGCCGACGAGATCCTCGGCCATGGGCCGCTCGAGCCCTACCTGCGCGACCCCGAGGTCACCGAGATCATGGTGAACGGGTGCGAGCAGATCTACGTCGAGCGCTTCGGCAAGATCTTCGCGGTCGACGCCAGGTTCCAGAGCGAGGCGCACCTGCGCCGGACGATCGACAAGATCGTGGGCCGGGTGGGGCGCCGGGTCGACGAGGCGAGCCCGATGGTGGACGCCCGGCTGCCCGACGGGAGCCGGGTGAACGCCGTGGTGCCGCCGGTGGCGATCGACGGCTCGTTGCTGACCGTCCGCAAGTTCGCCGCCGACCCCTTCACCGCCGAGGACCTCGTCGGCTTCGGAACCATGACGCGGGCGCTGGCCGAGCTGCTCGCGGCCTGTGTGCGTGGGCGGCTCAACATCCTCATCAGCGGAGGTACCGGATCGGGCAAGACGACCACGCTCAACGTCCTGTCCGGCTTCATCCCGAGCGACGAGCGGATCGTCACGATCGAGGACGCCGCCGAGCTGCAGCTGCACCAGGAGCACGTGCTGCGGATGGAGTCTCGCCCGGCCAACATCGAGGGCAAGGGCGAGATCGCCATCCGGGACCTGGTCCGCAACGCGCTGCGCATGCGCCCGGACCGCATCGTCGTCGGCGAGGTCCGCGACGGGGCGGCCCTGGACATGCTCCAGGCGATGAACACCGGCCACGACGGCTCCATCACCACCGTGCACGCCAACTCACCGCGCGACTCCCTGTCCCGGCTGGAGACCATGGTGCTGATGGCCGGTGTCGACCTGCCGGTCCGGGCCATCCGCGAGCAGGTCGCCAGCGGGATCGACCTGGTCGTGCACCAGGCCCGGCTGCGCGACGGCAGCCGCCGGATCACCCACGTCACCGAGGTGGTCGGCATGGAGGGTGAGGTCATCACGCTGCAGGACCTCTTCCTCTTCGACCACCGCATGGGCACGGACGCGGCGGGTAGGCACCTCGGCCGGCAGAAGGCGACCGGGCTGCGGCCGCGGTTCGTCGACAAGCTCGCCGACGCCGGGATCTGGCTGCCGGTCGAGGTCTTCGCACTGGATGGAGCGGGACGGTGAGCCGACTGCTCCGTGCGGTGCTGGGAACCGCCTGCGCAGGGCTGCTGCTCCTCGCGTCGGCTCCCGCCGCTCTCGCCGGTCAGGGGGCGGGCGATGCCTCGGTGACCGCAGTGGTCGACGGCGACCGGCTGGAGCTGCGGGTCACCGCCGCCGACGTGCCGGCCGGCACTGCCCTCGACGCCTCCACGGTCACCGTGACCATGGACGGCACGCCGTTGCCGGCGGCGGTGGTCGCGGCCGGGCAGGAGGGGACCTCGTCCGGGCCGGCCCGCTCGCTGCTGCTCGCCGTGGACACCAGCGGGTCGATGCGCGGCAGCGGCCTGGTGGCTGCCCGGCAGGCAGCGCAGGTGCTCCTGGATGGTTTGCCGGCGGACGTCGCCGTGGGGCTGGTCACCTTCGACGGCACCGCGCGGTTGCTCGTCCCGCCGAGCAGGGACCGTGCCGGCGTGACCCGGGGCCTCTCGACGGTGCAGGCGAACGCCGGGGACACCGCCCTCTACGACGCCCTCGTGCTCGGCGCGAAGGCTCTGGGCAGCACCGGTCAGCGGACCCTCGTCGTCCTCAGCGACGGCGCCGACACGGCGAGCAGGACAGACCAGGGAGCCGCGGAGGCAGCGCTGCGTGCGGCCGGGGTCGACCTGGCGCTGGTCGGGTTCCGCACCCCCGACGGCCAGGCCGAGGTGCTCACCCGGCTGGCGCGTGCGGCCGGCGGGCGGGTGGTCACGGCGGCCGACGCCGGCCAGCTGTCCGCGGCGTTCGGCCAGGTGGCGCGGAGCTTCGACCGGACGATCGCCGTGACGGCCTCGCTCCCGGCGGGAGCCGCGGCGGGCCGCCACGAGGTGCGGGTCTCTCTGCGCTTCGGTCCCGCGGCCTACCAAGCCGCCACCAGCGTGACGACCCAGGTGCCTCGGGCAGCCGGTACCCCGGCGGCCGACGCCGCGGTCCCGGTGAACACCGTCCCGATGCACGCCGTGCCGGTACCGATCTGGCTGCTGGCCATCGTGTTCTGCGCGCTGGTGCTCCTCTCGGCCACGCTGCTGCTCCCGGTGACGGGCAACCGCCGCCGCCGGATGAGGGACCTGGAGTTCTACACGCTGGCCGGCCGCCGGCAGCAGGTGAAGCAGTCCGATCCGGCCCCCAGCACCGGGCTCGCCCAGGGACTGCTGGGAGTCTCCGAGCGGATCGTGGAGCGCCAGGGCTGGAACCGGTCGATGGCGCTGCGCCTGGACCGCGCCGACGTCCGCTGGCGACCGCACGAGTGGCTGCTGGTGCAGGTCGCGGCCGTCGTCGTCGGGATGGTGCTCGTGGCGCTCCTGGGCGGTCACCTGCTGGCGGGGACCGTGCTGGGCGCCCTGCTGGGCGGGCTCGCCCCGGTCGCCTACCTGCGGGTGCGGACCAGGCGTCGGCTCAACTCCTTCGCGGACGGCCTGCCCGAGACGCTCCAGCTGGTGGCCAGCAGCCTGCGCAGCGGATTCTCGCTCTCGCAGGCGCTCGACGCCGCGGTGCAGGACGGCCGACAGCCGCTGGCGGGCGAGTTCGCGCGGGCGCTGGCCGAGGCGCGGCTGGGATCTCCCGTCGAGGACGCTCTGGACCGCGTCGCGGACCGCATGAGGAGCGTCGACTTCCACTGGGTCGTCATGGCGATTCGGGTCCAGCACCAGGTGGGCGGCAACCTCGCCGAGGTCCTCGAGACGACGGTGCGGACCATGCGCGAGCGTGCCGCGATGCGGCGGCAGGTCCGCGCCCTGTCCGCGGAGGGGCGCCTGTCGGGCTACGTGCTCATCGCCCTGCCGATCGGCATGTTCGGCTACATGTTCCTGACCCGGCGGGACTACGTGGACGGGCTGTGGACCACGGGCCTCGGCCTGGTCATGTCCGCCGCGGCCCTGCTGCTGACCACCGTCGGCTGGTTCTGGATGCGCAAGGTCGCGCAGGTGGAGGTCTGAGGTGGGGAGCGTCGTGCTCTACGTAGCCGTGGCGTGCATCGGTGCAGCGATGTTCGTGCTGCTCCTGCTGGCATTCACCGCCTCGACGGCGTCCACAGGGGTGGCCCGGTCGCTCGCCCAGATCGAGGCGCTGGGCGGCACGCTCGAGGTGGCCAGGCACGAGCTGCCGGCGAGGAGCCGGCTGCTGGATCCGGTGGGCGCCGCCCTGGCGGGTCTGGCCCGCCGTCTGACTCCTGCCCAGCACGTCGCCAGCCTGCAGCGGCGGCTGGACGTCGCGGGCAACCCGCAGGGCTGGTCGCCCGAGCGCATCCTGGGCCTCAAGGGAGTGGGACTGCTCGTCGGGCTCGGGCTGGGAGTGCTGTGGGGGCTGCGGTTCAACGCGGTGTCACTCCTCTTCTGGGCCCTGGCGCTCGGTGCGGCGGGACTCCTGCTGCCCGACCTGCTGCTCTACAACTCCGGCAGCAAGCGGCAGGCCCGCATCGTCAAGACGCTGCCCGACGCGCTGGACCTGCTCACCATCAGCGTCGAGGCGGGGCTCGGCTTCGACGCCGCTCTCGCCCAGGTCGCCCGCAACACGGAGGGGCCGGTCGCCGCCGAGTTCGTGCGCGTCCTCCAGGAGATGCAGATCGGCAAGAGCCGGGCCGCGGCCTTCGCCGGTCTGGGGGAGCGCACCACCGTGGAGGAGCTGAAAATCTTCGTCTCTGCGGTCACGCAGGCCGACCGCCTCGGCATCCCGATCGCCGACGTCCTGCGCGAGCAGGCCAAGGAGATGCGGCTCAAGCGCCGCCAGCGGGCGGAGGAGCAGGCTCAGAAGGTGCCGGTGAAGATCCTCTTCCCGCTGGTCCTCTGCGTGCTACCGGCCCTGTTCGTGGTCGTCATCGGCCCCGGCGTGATCCAGATCGTGCACTCGTTCTCCGGGGTCTTCTGACCGATGCCCAGGCTGCTGGTGGGGCTGCGCCATTCCGCGCTCACGATCGAGCTGCGGCGTCAGGGGTTCGACGTGATCGACGTGCGGGACGCAGGGCCCGCGGGGCCCGCTGACGACATGGCACATGTGGCGCCGTCGGAGGTGGACGCCGTCCTGACCGATGCGCACGCGCTCGGGGAGCGCGGCGGAGTCCGCGAGCAGCTGGTCTCGCGTGCCCGGGGCATCCCGCTCGTCGTCCTCGCGGCGGCAGGGGAGTGGGAGCACGTCCGGGGCAGCGACCTGCCGCCCGACGTCCTCGTGGTCGAGTCTCCGGTCTCGGCCGCGGAGCTGGCCGCCTCGATCCGCGAGCGGTTGCCCGTCGTCGAGGAACCCTCTCCCATCAGGGACCACGTCGGACTACGGGTGGTGGCTGATCAGGAAGAGCTGCCCGATGAGCCGTCGCCGGGACCGGACCGCAACCCGACCGGGGTGCCCCCAGCGGCTGGAGCTGCGAGTCCTCGCGACCTCGTCGGGGCGATGGAGGTCGTCCTCGGTCGTGCGGCCGATCTGCGCGCGCTCGACATGGTCGCAAGCGACGTCGTCGCGGCGTTGGCCACCGCCTGCGACGCCGACGCGCTGGCCCTGCTCGTGCCCGACGAACGGCAGCACGTGGTCCTGGCCGGCCGCGGCCTGCGTCCGCTGGAGGCGCGGCTGACTGTGCCCGCGGACTGCTGGCTGGCCGGTCAGCTGACCAGCGTCGGCCCGGTGCTGCTGGTGGAGGACACCGACCGGCACCGCGCCGAGCTCGCCTGCGTCCCGGTGGCACGGCACCGCCACCTGCTCGCCCTGTCGTGGTCGGCGCCCGACCTGCTGCTCCTGGCCGGACGCAGCAATCCGCCCTTCGCCCGTGCCGACGTCGTGGGGGTGCTGAGCACCATGCCGACGGTGGCCGGGCGGCTCGCGGACGCGCTGTCCCTGCGCGACCTCGCCCGCACGCTCGCCCCGTTCGTCTGAGCCCTGCCGCTCTTCCGGTGCCGCGCCGGGGTGGAGCGGGCCGGTACGGATGGGGTGAGGGTGACCTTCAGTCACATAGAAGGAGTGAGGGTCACCACCCTCACTCTGATGTCGCGCCCGGGTCCAGCAGCTACTCCAGGTGGACCCGCTCGTCGAGCAGCTGCTCGCTCACCATCGAGCCAGACGGGTCGTAGGCGCTGTGCGCGAAGCGCTTGCGGAACTCCAGGTCCAAGTGGTTCTCGCCGGATCGGTTCTTCTCGATGGAGCAGACGACGTAGCCGTGGAAGCGCTCGGCGTTGCCGGTGTCGTAGACCAGGTGGTGGCGGGCCACGACGTCGAACTTCTCGTTGAGCACGAGGACGACATCGGCCTCGTAGGCCAGGGTCACCGAGCCCTTGAGGTGCCGGGTGCGTACCCGTCGGGTGTCACCCGGCGGCTGCTCGACGGCGCAGACCGCGACCACCGGCACCCGCAGGTCCAGCGCGAGGTCCTTGAGCCCGGTGGCGATGCGGGCCACGCGCCGGTCCTCGTCACCCTCATCCTCCGGTACCGCGACCTTCTGCAGGTAGTCGACTACCACCAGCGGTGGCTCGGCGCAGGCCACGGCCGTCGAGCGGATGTCCTCGAGCGTCGTGCTGTCGCCGCGGGCGCTGAGCAGGTGCAGCCGGTCGGCGTAGGCACGCACGGCGGACAGAGCCTCCCGGGCGCCGGGGAAGTCCCCCAGCCGCTCGGCGTAGCCGCCGGCACCGTGGGTCGACAGCGTGCGTCGCGTCTCCTCCAGGGTCACCGCCCGGTCGCCCTCGGCCAGCCCGGCCTCCAGGACCAGCAGCCGCTCGGCCAGCTGCTCGGCCGGGTGCTCGAAGCAGACGTAGAGGACGTGGTGCCCGGCGGCGGCGATGTTCCGGGCCGCTTGCAGGGCGAACGTCGTCTTGCCCAGTCCCTGGGCGCCGGCCACCAGGACCAGCTCGCCGGCCCGGAGCCCGCCGGCCAGGTGCTGGTCCAGCGGAGTGAACCCGGTGCGCCACACCCGGGAGGTGTAGCCCGCGCCCCCGACCAGCAGCTGGTCCGCCGAGGCGAGCGCCTCGGCGAGCGTGACCGCAGGTGCGGCCCCCAGCGGGGGCGCGGCCGTCGCCCCGGCCTCCGATCCGGCGAGCCTCGTATCCATCTCGTCCCCCCAACTCCTACGCCATGTCGTACAGAGACCGATCGTGAAGCGGCTAGGCCGGCTGCGCCGCCGCGGCGACCAGCCCGAGACGGACCGCGGCCATGAGGGCCTGCGCACGGTTGGAGGCACCGAGCTTCGTGTACAGCTTGGCGATGTGCGTCTTGGCCGTGGACTCGCTGATGTAGAGCGCCCGGGCCACCCCAGCCACCGAGTAGCCCTCCTTGAGCAGATCCAGCACCTGCTGTTCCCGCTCGGTGAGCATGGAGGACGACGGAGTCAGCCGCCGCCGCATCGCCATCGCCAGGTCGGCGGCGGTGAAGGCCAGCGGGGAGGCGGCCGCATGGCGCACGGCGGAGAGGATCTCCTCGCTCCCGGCAGACTTGAGCACGAACGCCGAGGCGCCGGACTCGAGGGCCTCGAAGAGCTTCTCGTCCTCGCCGTGCATGGTGAGCACCACGATGCCCAGCTCGCAGCTGCCGGCCCGCGCGCGACGGACGAGGTCCATGCCGCTGCCGTCGGGCAGGACGACGTCGACCAGCAGGACGTCGGCGGCGGTCCGGTCCACGAGGACGGTGGCCTCGGCCAACGAACCGCCCTCGCCCACCACGGCGAAGTCCGGCTCGCGCTCGAAGATGCGGACGAGTCCTTGACGGATCAGCGGATGGTCGTCGACGACGATCACTCGGATCATGTGGTGCCCCCTCCGACGGTGGCACGCAGCGTGATGGCTGCATGGCCGTCGACCTGTACCGAGACGACCCCCGAGTGCTCTGCGAGAGCAGATGCTATCTGCGTGAGATCGTCGCCGAGGCAATTCTCACCAAGTGCTGATCCCGTGATGCGGACGGTCAGGGTTGCCCCCGGCGGCCTGGTCTCGAGCGCGACGTGCAGCGCCTCGATGCCCGGCTCGCGGCGGGCGACCTGCGCGCCGACGAGGGCCAGCCGGAAGAGGAGCTGCTCCACCGGGGCGGCCAGGCGGAGCGCGGACTCGCGCAGGTCGAAGGAGACGGGGACCTTGCGCGTGCCGGCCACGTGCCGCACCTGCGAGCTCAGCACCGCGGACAGGCCTTGACCGGGCCCGATGGTGGACCGGAGCTCGGAGATGGACAGGCGCAGGTCCTGCACCAGATTCGTGACGTGGGAACGCAAGGCCTCGACGTCGCGGTGCAGGTCGGTGCCGCGGGTGGCCGCCTTGAGCCCGTCGAGCTCGAAACCGATGTAGGCCAGGTCCTGGGCGATCCCGTTGTGCATCTGGGCGGCCAGGCTCTCCCGCGCCTCCACCAGGCCCGCCAGCCTCACCTCGTCGAACAGCTGGGCCGTCTCCAGGGCGAGGGCCGCCGGGGCGCACTCGCGCAGGAGCTGTCGCTGGGCCTGGGTGGACGGAGCGTCCGCCCCCACCCAGCCGAGCACGACCACGCCGACGCCGACGCCGTCACCCAGGCGCAGCGGCAGCACCACAACCACGTCGTCGTCGATCCGCCGCCACTGGCAGGTCCCGGTCGCCCAGGCGCGCCCCAGGTGGCCGTCCACCTCCACCGGTAGAGCAGGCAGCTGGTCCCACCCGGTCAGTGCCACCGGCGTGAGCGCGTCCGGCGAGTGCCCGACGAGCACCCCGACCCGGTCGACCGGATGGGCGGCCGTGAGTTTGTCTGCGAGCGCCCCGGCGACCGAGGCGAGGTCGAAGCCGCCGGGCAGCCGCCGTACGAGCGCATGCACCTGCGCGAGCAACCTCTGCGCCTCGTACTGGTCGAGATCCGCCGCGCTGGCGGCGGGACGACGGCGCAGGTCCGTGGCCCACAGGCCCAGCCCGGCGGCGGCCACGGACAGGACCCAGCCCTGAACCGCCACCTGCCCCAACGGCAGGTCCAGCCGGGCGCCGGCCAGAGCGAGCGGTGCCAGCACCTCCACCAGGGCCAGGACGGCCACGGCACGCACCCCGCCGCAGACGGCCACACTGAGCGCCGGCCCGACGAGGTAGACCAGGAGGGGGTCGGGCTCAGCGGCGGAGAGAGCCAGGGCCCCGGTCCAGGTGACCCCCAGCTCGAGGACAGCCCACAGCTGGGGGTGCCGACGAGCAGGCGGCGACCAGACCGGGAGCACGGCGAGCAGACCCAGTGCTGCGACCCAGGGGAGGGTGCGCGCCAGCTCGTGCGCGACCACGCCCAGGGCCAGGGTCGCCGTCAGCAGGCCCAGGCGCAGGGACTCGTGGAAGTCGACGGCGTGCGTCACCGCGGCCAGGCGGTCGGCCCGGGGACGCTGGAGCACGGCGTGGACACTCACAGTCGCCATTGTGCGCAGCAGAATCTGCGCGTGAAGGAGCGTTCGGGGAATGGTCCGGCATTGGCGCGCCGTGGACGGCTACGAGCGGCTCAGGACCTTGGTCCCCTTGCCTCTGCCCGAGAACTCAGGCTGCGCAGAACTCAACCGGCGGAGAACCCAGGCGGCGGAGAACTCAGGCGAGGCGCCGTCGTCGCCGACCCTGGCGTCTCACGCGTAGAGGGCGTCCACCTCGGCGCCGAAGTCCTTGAGCACCACGGACCGCTTGAGCTTGAGCGAGGGGGTCAGCTGCCCGCCCTCCTCGGTGAAGTCCACGGGCAGGATGCGGAACTTCTTGATGGCCTCGGCGTGCGAGACGGCCTTGTTGGCGTCGTCGACTGCGGCCTGGATCTCGGCGACGACGTCGGGGTCGGCGACCAGGTCGGCGGCCGGCGCCTCCGGCTTGCCCTTGATCTTCAGCCAGGTCGGCAGCGCCTCCTCGTCGAGGGTGATGAGCGCGCCGATGAAGGGCTGGTTGTCGCCGACGACTATGCACTGGCTCACCAGCGGGTGCGCGCGCAGCCGGTCCTCGAGCACCGCGGGGGCGACGTTCTTGCCGCCGGCGGTGACGATCAGCTCCTTCTTGCGGCCGGTGATGCGCAGGAAGCCCTCGTCGTCGAGCTCGCCGATGTCGCCGGTGTGGAACCAGCCGTCCTCGGTGAGCGCCTCCGCGGAGGCCTCCGGGTTGCGCCAGTAGGCACCGAAGACGTGGCCCCCCTTGAGCATCACCTCGCCGTCCTCCGCGATCCGCACCCCGCAGCCGGGGATCGGGCGGCCGACGGTGCCGATCCTCACCTTGTCGGTGGTGTTGACCGTGGCCGCGGCGGTGGTCTCGGTGAGGCCGTAGCCCTCGAGCACGGTGATACCGGCACCGCGGAAGAAGTGGCCCAGGCGCGTGCCGAGCGGGGCGCCGCCGGAGACGGCGTAGCGCACCTTCCCGCCCATGGCCTGGCGCAGCTTGGCGAAGACCAGCCGGTCGAACAGCGCGTGCTTGAGTCGCAGGGGGAGCGGCGCACCCCCACGGTCCAACGACTCGCTGTAGGAGATAGCCGTCTCGGCGGCCTGGTGGAAGATCTTGCCCTTGCCCCCGGCCTGCGCCTTCTGCTCGGCCGAGTTGTAGATCTTCTCGAAGACGCGCGGCACGGAGAGGATGAACGTCGGCTGGAAGCCGGCGAAGTCGTCGAGCAGGTTCTTGATGTCCGCGGTGTGGCCCATCCGGGTGCGCGAGATCACGCAGCCCACCTGGATCACCCGGGCGAACACGTGCGCCAGCGGCAGGAACAGCAGCGTGGAGGCGTCCTGGTCCCGGAACAGCGGCTCGAGCTGGCCGATGCCGTTGTCCACCTCGGCCAGGAAGTTGCCGTGGGTCAGCTCCACGCCCTTGGGGCGCCCGGTGGTACCGGAAGTGTAGATGATCGTGGCCAGCGAGGATGGTGTGGCGATGGTCCGGCGGGCCTCGACGTCGGCGTCCGGGACCGCGTCCCCGGCTGAGACCAGCTCGTCCAGGCCGCCCTCGTCCAGCACCCAGGTGCGCGCGACGCCGGGCAGGCTCGCGGACACCTCGCCGAACACGGCGGCGTGCTTGGGCGACTCGAGGATCGCCGCCACGGCGCCGGAGTCGGACAGGATCCACTGCACCTGCTCGGCCGAGCTGGTCTCGTAGATCGGCACGGTGACCCCGCCGGCCATCCAGATGGCGAAGTCGCACAGGGTCCACTCGTAGCGGGTCTTGCTCATCAGGCCCACCCGCTGGCCCGGCTCGATGCCGGCGGCCACCAGCCCCTTGGCGACGTCGGTCACCTCGGCGAGGAACTCGCGGGCGGTCACGTCCTGCCAGCGGTCACCGACCTTGCGGCTGAAGACCACCCGGTGCGGCGCGTGCGCGGCGTTGTCGACGACGAGGTCGGCGAGGTTGCCGGTGCTGCGCTCGGCCAGCAGCGGGGGCACCGAGATCTCGTTCACGAAGCTGGGCTCCTCGGGCGCGGGGCGTCTTTGCCCGGACCTTACTCATCGGTAGGGCGCGGTGGAGGCGGTCCGGGCAAGCCGTTCGGGCCACGCGGGGCGGTGCGGCATGCTGGCCGCCGTGCCCCAGCTCGACCTGGTCGACGAGACGTTCGTGGTGGCCGACCCCCGCGTCGTCGCCGCGGTCGTCGCCGATCCTGCGCGCTGGCCGGTCTGGTTCCCCGATCTCACGCTCACGGTGACGCGCGACCGGGGCGTCAAGGGCCAGCAGTGGGCGGTGGCGGGCGCCTGGAGCGGATCGGCGGAGATCTGGCTGGAGCCGATGGGCGATGGCGTCCTCCTGCACCTCTACCTGAGGCTGGACCCGGCCGGCGCCCCGCTGAGCCCGCGCCGCCTCGACGTCGAGCGTCGCCGGCGCGCGGTCGCCTGGAAGAAGCACGTGTGGGCGCTCAAGGACGCACTGGAGGGCGGCCGGCGGGCGGGGGAGCCGCGGCTGGACGCCTGAGCACCGCGAACCGGGGCGATCAGCATCAGGGCGGGCCGCGGCGGTCAAGGGAGCTGCCGGTGCTGCCGAGGTAGGACCACGTGACCGACACGACGCCCCGCTGCCCACGGTGCAGCGCGCTGCTCGCGCCGGAGGCCGCCTGGTGCTCGCTGTGCTTCCTCGACCTGCGCCCGGCCCCTGAACCCGAGCCGGAGCCCGCGCCGCCGGTCGTGATCGCGGATGTCGTGGTCGCGGATGTCGAGCCCGCGGATGTCGAGCCCGAGGTGCCGGACCTGCCGGCGCCCGTGATCGCGGGGCGCCGGTTCCGCCCCGGCGCGGCGGCTGGCGCCACCCTCACCGAGCCGGCCCCGCAGCCGGCCGCCGCGGACCTGCCTCCCGAGGTGGACGCGCTGCTCGCCCAGCTGGCGGTGGAGGAGGGCGGTGGGCGGGTCTCGCTCGGCCCCCTCGACGACGCCTTCAGCACGCCCGGCCGGCGGGCCGGGGTCATGGCGGTCGGCGCCCTGGGCGTCACCGTGGTGCTGTTCCTCGTCATGTGGGTGCTCGGCAAGCTGCTCGGCTGACCGACCCAGCGTCCGCGGGCAGCCACGCCGCGCCGTCCCTAGGCTGGCCCGGTGCGGCTCCACGTGGTCAGCGACGTCCACGGCGCCGTCGACGCGCTGCGCCGCGCGGGCGACGGGGCCAACGCCCTGGTGTGCCTGGGCGACCTGATCCTCTTCGTCGACTACGCCGACCACTCGCAGGGGATCTTCGCCGACCTGTTCGGCGCCGCCAACGCCTCCGAGCTGGTGCGGCTGCGCACCGCGGGTCGCTTCGCGCAGGCGCGCGAGTTCTCCACCAAGCTCTGGGACGACCTGCTGGCCGAGGAGGGCCGCCCGCGCGCGGAGGTCGTCGAGGACGCCGTCCGCCGGCAGTACGCCGCCCTGTTCGAGGCGATGCCGACCCCGGCCTACCTCACCTACGGCAACGTCGACGTCCCGGTGCTCTTCCGGGAGTACCTGCGCGAGGGACACCACCTGCTCGACGGCCAGACGATCGAGCTGGCCGGGCTGACGCTCGGCTTCGTCGGCGCCGGCCTGCGCACCCGCTACCGCACCCCCAACGAGGTCTCGTACGAGGAGTTCGCCGCCAAGGTCGAGGCGCTCGGGCGGGTGGACGTGCTGTTCAGCCACATCCCGCCTGCCCTGCCCGACATCACCTACGACGTCGTGGCCCGCCGCTTCGAGCGCGGCAGCGTGGCGCTGCTGGAGGCGGTGCGGGCCACCCAGCCGCGCCTGCTGCTGCACGGGCACGTGCACCAGCCGCTGGTCGCCCGCACCCGGATCGGCCGCACCGAGGTGGTCAACGTCGGGCACTTCCGCGGCCGCGGGACGCCGTACGTGCTGGACCTGTGAGCGGCCGGCGGCGTTGCGGGTCGAGACGGCCCGGCCAGGCGGGGCGGTAGCCTTCGGGCGGACGTCAGGCGCGTCCAGCAGCGGCCGCGCGCCGCGTCCGTGATGGTGAGGGGAAGGCCAGCAGATGGCGGACCAGACCGAGTCCAGCATCGTCATCGATGCCTCGCCCAGCGAGGTCATGGCCGTGATCGCCGACATCGAGGCCTATCCCTCGTGGAACGACGAGGTGAAGGAGGTCGAGGTGCTCAGCGTCTACGACGACGCCGCCGAGCGCCCGGCCGAGGTCCGCTTCGTGCTGGACGCCGGTGCCATCAAGGACGCCTACACGCTCTCCTACACCTGGGACGGCGACGACTCGGTCTCCTGGACGCTGGTCGAGGCTGGCATGCTCACCGCGATGGACGGCACCTACCTGCTCACGCCCAACGGCGGCGGCACCCAGGTGACCTACCGCCTGGCCGTCGGCGTCAAGATCCCCATGATCGGGATGATCAAGAAGAAGGCGGAGAAGGTCATCATCGACCGGGCCCTCAAGGGCCTGAAGAAGCGCGTCGAGGCCTGAGGCCCGCTCCGCGTGCGGATCCTCCTCTTCACCGGCAAGGGCGGGGTCGGCAAGACGACCGTCGCCGCCGGCACGGCCGTCCTCGCCGCCCGCCGTGGGCTCAAGACCCTCGTCGTCTCCGCCGACGCCGCGCACTCGCTGGCCGACGTCGTCGGCGTACCGGCCGGCTGGTCCGGCGGCGGCGAGCCGTACGAGGTCGAGCCGGGCCTGTTCCTGGCGCAGGTCGACGCCCGCGGCCGGGCCGAGCGCAGCTGGCGCGAGGTGCAGGACTACCTGCTCGCGCTGCTGGATGCCGCGGGCGTGGACCCGGTGGAGGCCGAGGAGCTCACCGTGCTGCCCGGCGCGGAGGAGGTCCTGGCGCTGCTGGAGCTGCGCGACCACGCCCGCTCGGGCCGCTGGGACCTGGTGGTCGTCGACTGCGCGCCCACCGCCGAGACCCTGCGGCTGCTGGCCCTGCCCGACGCGCTGCGCTGGTACATCGACCGGTTCTTCCCGCTCGAGCGTCGCGTCGCCCGCGCGCTGCGGCCGGTGCTCGGCCGCGCCGCCGGGGTGCCGGCGCCCAAGGAGCGGGTGCTCGACGCGATCGGCCGGCTGCACGAGGAGCTCGTCGACGTCCGCGCGCTGCTCACCGAGCCCGGCACCTCGGTGCGCCTGGTGACCACCCCCGACGACGTCGTGCTCGCCGAGACCCGGCGCACCCTCACGTCGCTGGCGCTCTACGGCTACCGGGTGGACGCCGTGGTCGCCAACCGGCTGGTGCCCGCGGGCGACGACCCGTGGCGCGCGGCGTGGGCGTCGGCGCAGGCCGGGCGGCTGGCCGGGCTGGAGCGGGACGTCGCGCCGCTGCCGGTGCTGCGCGGGCCCTACGGCGCGGGCGAGCCGGTCGGCGCCGATCCGCTGGCCGCCCTGGCCGAGCAGCTCTACGGCGGCACCGACCCGGCCGCCCCGGCCGACGACGTCGAGCTGGTCTCGGTGGAGCGCTCGGGCGACGAGTTCGTGCTGGTCGTGCCGCTGCCGCTGGCCGAGCGCGAGAACCTCGCGCTGGCCCGCTCCGGCGACGAGCTCGTCCTCACCGTCGGTCCGCACCGCCGTGTCCTCGCCCTGCCGGCCGCGCTGACCCGCTGCACGGTGGCCGGCGCCGTCCTGCGCGAGGGCCGGCTGCGGGTGCGCTTCGAGCCGGACCCCGCCCTGTGGCGGACGCCGTGAGCGCCGGCGCGGAGCAGACAGGCGACGAGCCCGTCGGCAGCCTGGCCGAGGAGGCCGCGCGCTTCGCCGAGGCGCTCTCGGACTGGAGCGCCCGGCACGGCGGACCGGAGGGTCTGGGGGAGCGGCTGGCCGGTGCCGCCACGGGCCTCGGCCAGCACGTCGGGCACGGGGTCGGGGCCGGCTTCGGGGCCGGACGGGGCGCGGCCGAGCAGGGCGCCTCGGTCCTGAGCGGTCTCACCGCCCTGCTCGGCGGGCTCGGCGAGGGCGGCTTCGCCACCGGGTCGGCCGAGTGCACGCTCTGCCCGCTGTGCCAGCTGGTCCGGATCCTGCGCGGCACCCGGCCGGAGGTCTACGAGCACCTCGCCGCGGCGCTGGCCTCACTGGTGGCCGCCCTGCGCGAGGCGGTGGCGGCGTCCGAGCGCGACTGGGCCTACCGTCGCCGCGGCGGCCTGCAGCGGATCGACATCGGGTGAGCGGGCCGGTATGAGAGTGACATCGGGGAGGCCGGGCCGCGGCATGCGGCGCGGCGCGAAGGTCGGACCAGGGCTGGGTGCGGCCGGCCGACCGGAGAAGGAAACGAGAGGACGACGGTGAGCGCACACACGATCGGCGTGGACGTCGGCGGCACCAAGGTGGCCGCCGGCATCGTGGCCGACGACGGCACGATCATCGCCAAGACCCGGCGGGACACCCCGGCCAAGAGCTCTGCCGGCACTCTCGAGGCCATCGTCGCCACCATCGAGGAGCTGCGGGCCACCGCCGAGGGCGGCCACGTGCAGGGGGTGGGCATCGGCGCCGCCGGGTTCATCGACGAGCGCCAGGCCACCGTGCTGTTCGCGCCCAACGTCGCCAACTGGCGCGACGAGCCGCTGGCCGACGAGGTGCGCCACCTCACCGGGCTGCCCACCGTGGTCGAGAACGACGCCAACGCAGCCGCCTGGGGCGAGGCCCGGCACGGCGCTGGCCGCGGCGAGGACCACCTCGTCTGCGTGACCGTGGGCACGGGCATCGGCGGCGGCATCGTCGTCGACGGCCGGCTCTACCGCGGCCGCTGGGGCGTGGCCGCCGAGATCGGGCACCTGCGGGTCGAGCCCAACGGACGCCCGTGCGGCTGCGGCAACCGCGGCTGCTGGGAGCAGTACGCCAGCGGCAACGCCCTGGTCCGCGAGGCCCGCTGGCGCGCGGCCGAGGACCGCGACGCCGCCAACCTGCTGCTGTCCCTCGGCGACGGCACGCCGGAGGGCGTCGAGGGCAAGGACGTCACGGCTGCGGCGCAGAAGGGCGACCCGGTGGCCGTCGCCTCCTTCGAGGCGGTGGCCCGCTGGCTCGGGCAGGGCATGGCCGACCTGGCCGCCGTGCTCGACCCCGGCGCGTTCGTGGTCGGCGGCGGGGTGTCCGAGGCCGGCGAGCTGCTGCTCGAGCCCACCCGCCGCGCCTACGCCGAGGCCCTCACCGGCCACGGCCACCGCCCCTACGCCGAGATCCGCGCCGCCACGCTCGGCAACGACGCCGGCATCGTGGGTGCGGCTGACCTGGCCCGGCTCTGAGGCGCCGGTGGCCGACCTGCGCGTCGTCTCCTACAACGTCCGCTCCCTGCGCGACGACGTCGGCGCGCTCGTCGACGTCGTCACGCAGCTGGCGCCGGACGTGCTGTGCGTCCAGGAGGCGCCGCGGTTCCTCCGCTGGCGGCACAAGCTGGCCGACCTCGCCGAGCGGACCGGGCTGCTGGTCGCCTGCGGGGGTCGCACGACGGGCGGCCCGGCGCTGCTGACGTCGCTGCGGGTGGAGGTCGTGCGCACGCACGACTGGCGGTTCGCCAAGGCGCCGGGGCGGTTCCAGCGGGGCGCCGCGGTGGCCGAGGCCCGGGTGGGCGGGCGGGCGTTCGTGGCGGTCAGCACCCACTACAGCCTGGACGCGGTGGAGCGGCGACGGCACACCGACGAGCTGCTCGGGCGGCTCAATCGCCTGGACGCCGGGCCGATCGTGCTGGCCGGCGACCTCAACGAGACCGACGACGCCCCGGCCTGGCGGGCGCTGGTGGACAAGCGGTTCCGCGACGCGTGGGCGCTCGCCCCGCGCGGCGCTGCGCCCACCTTCCCCGCGGCCGGCCCGACCCGGAGGATCGACGCGGTGCTCGTGGACCCGGGCTTCGAGGTGCTCGGCTGCGGCGTCCCTGACCAGCTCGACCCAGCCCTGCTGGCACGGGCCACCGACCACCTGCCGGTGGTGGCCGACCTCCGCCTGGACGACTAGCTCCTACCGCTTGTCGGACATTGTCGGGTGCGTCGAGGTCGACGAACCACCGCGACCAGGCCACGCACGGTGCCGCGGCGACGGCGGCGGTGCGGCCAGCCCGCTCAGCGGTCGCGGCCGGTGAGCTTGCGCTCGCGCCCGGCCGCCCAGTCCGGGCACAGCTCCCCGGCCAGGGTCTCCAGGAACAGCCCGATGTCGGTGACGATGCCCTGCGCCTGCGCCGACCCGCGGTCGGCGAGCTTGGTGACCGTGGCCGGGTTGATGTCCACGCAGAACCGCGGGATCCGCGCGGGCAGCAGGTTGCCGGTGGCCACCGAGTGCAGCATGGTCGCGACCATCAGCACGATGCCGACGTCGGCCAGCTGCGCGCGCATCGCCCGCTGGCCGTCGATGACGTCGGTGTGCACGTCCGGAAGCGGGCCGTCGTCGCGGACCGACCCCACCAGCACGAAAGGCTTGCCTGCGCGCACCATCGCGTGCATCACGCCGCTGGTCACCACGCCCTGCTCCACCGCGGCCGCGATCGACCCGGCCCGGCGCACCTGGTTGATGGCCCGGATGTGGTGCTCGTGCCCGTGCTCCACACCCGCCCCGCGGGCCAGGTCGATGCCCAGCGAGGTTCCGTAGATCGCCGACTCGATGTCGTGCGTGGCCAGCGCGTTGCCGGCGAAGAGGACGTCGACGTAGCCGGCCTCCACCAGCGCGACCATCGCGGGCGCCGCACCGGTGTGCACCACCGCGGGCCCGGCCACCCACAGCACCTTCTGCCCGGCGGCCTTCACCTCGCGCAGCTGCTGGGCCACCTGGCGCACGATGAGCGCCTGCGGCTTCTCGCTGCTCACCATCGAGTTCATGAACTCGAAGGCCTGGTCCTGGTCGCGCAGCCGGGCCATCGGCGTCACCCGCACCCCGGTCGCCCCGCACACCACGAGCTCGCCGGCGCGGACATCGCTCACCGGCACCGTGCGCGCCGCGCCGTCGGCCACGACGATCCCGCAGTCCATCTCGGAGTTCTGCACCGGCACCCAGCGACCGCCCAGGCGCACCTCGGTGTCGAGGTTGGTGGTGGAGTAGAAGTCGTCCGGGAAGACGCCGTCTCGCTCGGCGGGCCGGGTGCCGACGTCGCCGGGCTGCACCAGGTTGACGCCGTAGCCCTGCACGGTGCCCAGCAGCCGGGCCAGGGTGCCGGGGTCGGCGTGGCTGACCACGATCCGGGCGTAGGACTCGTCGCCGTGGTCCTTGCCGACGTCGAAGCGGTCGATGAGGTAGTCGCCGCCGTAGTCGCGCACGTCGTCGAGCACCCGGGACAGCACCCCGGAGTCGATCAGGTGCCCGCGGATCTCCACCGTCTCGCTGACCACCCGGCCCCACCTCTCCGAGAACCCGAGGACTGCCGTCGCGATCCCACCATGCGAGGCCGGCGCTGTCAGGAGCGTGGCTCAGACCACCGCGCCGTCGTCGGGGCCGTCGTCGATGGGCGGGCGGTCCTTCATCCGCGCCACCAGGGTGACGAACCCGGCGATGAACGAGAGCGCCACGAAGACCAGCAGGTAGCCGTCGAGCTGCCAGCCGAGCAGCGAGGCCACCACCGCAGCGATCGGCACGCCCACCAGGCCGGTCCAGGCCCAGCGGGTGACCGCGTCGGTGCGCGGCAGCGGCGGCGGGGGAGGGGGCACGTAGTGGTCGACGTCGGGGGCGGCGTCCTGGACAGCCGGCCCGTCCTCCGCAGCCTGCTCCCAGGCCCCGGGGTCGGTCCCGTCCTGGTCCTTGCTGCCGTCCTCGCGGTCGGTGCGCCGGCGCAGCATCCGCCGGCCCGGGCCCGGCACGTCGTCCTCGACGTCCTCGAGCACCGACCAGCGCGGCACCTCCTCGCCCACCGGGGCGTCGAAGGAGGCCACCAGCGCCGCCCAGACCGCGTCCTCGTCCACCGGCACCGCGGACGGGGTCCGCTCGGCGGCCTCGCGGGCGGCGGTCGCCTCTGCCTCGGCGCGCATCCCGGGCAGGTTGGCGTCCACCAGCAGCCGGGCCCGCGTGCGCTCCACGGCGTCGACGTAGACGCGGTCCAGCGGGCGGTCCACCATCCGCGCCGGCAGCTCGGTGAGCGCCCGGTGGTCCACGGCCGGGGTCGCGTAGGCGGCGATGCCCTCGTCGGCGAGCAGGTCGAGCACGGCGTCGGCCAGGTGCGGGTCCAGGTCCACCAGCGGGTGGTAGGAGGCGGCGCTCAGGCCGTTGTCGCGTCCGGCCGGGGCGGGCACGTCAGGCCTCCGTAGCCGCGGCCGCGTCGGTGCTGGTCCCGTCGGCCGGCTCGTCGCTCTGTCCGGCGAGCCGGCGGACGAAGTGCACGCTGCGCTCGAAGATCGTCGGCGCGTCGTGGTCCAGCGTGGCCACGTGGTAGCTCTCGGGCAGCAGGACCTCCTCGACGTCGGTCGAGGACACCGAGCGCAGGATGAGCGCGGCGTTGCTCGGCTCGACCACGTGGTCCTCGGGCGAGCGGAACAGCAGCAGCGGCTGGGTGACCTGCGGCAGGTCGCGGCGCACGTCGACCCACAGCTCGGTGAGCGAGGCCAGCGCCTTGAGCGGCATCGTCGGGTAGGCGAGCTCGGTGACGCCGGGCTTCTTGATGTCGTTGCCCGGGCCCTTGAGCGCGGGCACCACGTGCTTGAGCACCGGCAGTAGCCGCAGCGCCTTGTTCTCCGAGTGCACCGCCGCGTTGACCAGCACCAGCCCGGCGACCTGCGCACCCCGCAGCTGGGCCAGCCGCAGCGACAGGCTGCCGCCCATGGACAGGCCCATGACGAACACCTGCTCGCAGCGCTGGCGCAGGTCGTCGAAGGCGCGCTCGGTCTCGGCGTACCAGTCCTGCCACCGGGTGACCGCCATCTCCGAGACGGACGTGCCGTGCCCGGGCAGCCGGGGCAGGCGCACGGTGAGATCCTGCGCGGCCAGGTGCTCGGCCCAGGGACGCATGGACTGCGGCGAACCGGTGAAACCGTGCACGACCAGCGCCCCGACGGGACCACCGTCGGCGGCGAACGGCTCGGCTCCAGGCAGCAGCGGCATGACCCGATGCTCCCACGCGGGCGCCACGTTGCCATAGTGTTCGGCTGTCAGGCGGAGCGGGAGGTGGCGAGTGTTCTACTGGATGCTCAAGCGGATCTTCGTCGGTCCGTTTCTTCGGCTGTTCTTCCGGCCGTGGGTCGAGGGCCTGGAGCACATCCCCGCCGACGGTGCGGCCATCCTGGCCAGCAACCACCTGTCCTTCTCCGACTCCTTCTTCCTGCCGCTGGTGGTCGAGCGCCGGATCACCTTCCTGGCCAAGAGCGACTACTTCACGGGGCGGGGCCTGAAGGGCAAGCTCACCGCCGGCTTCTTCCGCGGTGCGGGCCAGGTGCCGGTCGACCGCTCCGGCGGCCGCGCCAGCGAGGCCGCCCTGCGCACCGGGCTGCGGATCCTCGGTCAGGGCGAGCTGCTGGGCATCTACCCCGAGGGCACCCGCTCGCCGGACGGCCGCCTCTACCGCGGCAAGACCGGCATCGCCCGGATGGCCCTGGAGGCCGGCGTGCCGGTGCTGCCGGTAGCGATGGTCGACACCGAGAAGATCCAGCCCCCCGGACGGGTCATCCCCAAGATCGGCCGGGTCGGCGTGCGGATCGGCAAGCCGATGGACTTCAGCCGCTACGAGGGCATGGAGGGCGACCGCTTCGTCCTGCGCTCGATCACCGACGAGATCATGTACAACCTCATGGTCCTGTCCGGTCAGGAGTACGTCGACGTCTACGCCGCCAGCATGAAGGAGCGGCTCAAGGCCGGCGGCTCGGCCACCCCGTCGCTGGCCGACGCCGACGAGGCCCCCGTCGACACCCCCGCCGCACCGGCCGCCTGACCCTGCTCCTCCGGTGACCGCCCCGGTCCGGCCGCGGGCCGCGTCGTCCGTGGACGTCCCCGCGCCGGCGTCCCGCGCCGACGCCCGCGCGGCGGTCCGTGCCGTCGAGGCCCCGCTGTGGCGAGCGGTGGCGCTCTTCCGGCTGGTTGCCCTGGTCTACGCCGTGCTGCTGTTCGCCCGCGCGCAGGACGAGGTGGCCCGACCGGTGCTCGGCTGGGCCGTGCTGGGTGCTGCCGCGGTCTGGAGCCTCGCGGTCTCCCCGGCGCTGCCGCGCACCCCGAGCGGCGCGGGTCGGCGGTGGCTCCTGGCCGCCGACGTCGTCGTCGCCACCGCCGCGGTGCTGGCCACCGCGCTGGTCGACACCCCAGAGCGGATCGCCGCCGGGGCCCAGACCCTGCCGGTCATCTGGCCGGCCGCGGCGGTGCTGGCATGCGCGGTGGCCGCAGGCCCGCGGATCGGGCTGCTGGCCGCCGTCGTCGTGGGGCTGGCCGGGGTGGCGGTGCGCGGCCAGCCCGGGCAGACCACGGTGCACAACGTCGTCCTGCTGCTGCTGGCGGGCGCGATCGTCGGCTACGCCGCCGACCTGGCCCGCGCCGCCGAGGTGCGCCTGGCCGCAGCCCTGGCCAGCGAGGCCGCGGCGCGCGAGCGCGAGCGGCTGGCCCGCGCCGTGCACGACGGGGTGCTGCAGGTGCTGGCCCTGGTGCAGCGCCGCGGGCGAGAGCTGGGCGGCGAAGCGAGCGAGCTGGGGCGGCTGGCGGGGGAGCAGGAGGTCGCCCTGCGCGCGCTGGTGTCCGGCGGTCCGGCGTTGCCCGGCGCCGGCCCGGCCGACCTGCGCCCGCTGCTGCTGGCCCACGCCTCGGCCTCGGTCACCGTCTCCACCCCGGCCGAGCCGGTGCCGCTGCCCGGCCACGTCGCGCACGAGCTGGCCGCGGCGGTGGGGGCGGCGCTGGACAACGTGCGCGCGCACGCCCCCGGCGCGCAGGCCTGGGTGCTGCTCGAGGACGCCGACGGCGAGGTGCTGGTCAGCGTCCGCGACGACGGCCCCGGCTTCGACCCGGCCCGGCTCGGCGAGGCCGAGCGGGCCGGGCGGATGGGCGTGGCCCGCTCCATCCGGGGGCGCTTGACCGACCTCGGCGGCGAGGTGCTCGTGGACTCCGCGCCCGGGCGCGGCACCGAGGTCGAGCTGCGGCTGCCGCGCTCCCGTTGACCCCGGACCGCTAACCTCGCCGCCGTGAGCGAGCCGCTGCGCGTCATGGTCGTCGACGACCACCCGATGTGGCGCGACGCCGTGGCCCGCGACCTGGAGCAGGCCGGCCACCTCGTCGTCGCCACCGCCGGCACCGGCGACGAGGCCGTCCGCCGCGCCCCGGCAGCCCGCCCCGACGTCCTCGTGCTCGATCTGCAGCTGCCGGGCCTCTCCGGCGTCGAGGTCGCCCGCGCCCTGGCCACGCCCGAGTGCCACGTGCTGGTGCTCTCGGCGTCAGGGGAGCAGACCGACGTGCTCGAGGCGGTGAAGGCCGGCGCCACCGGCTACCTGCTCAAGAGCGCCTCGCGCGATGAGCTGCTGGGCGCCGTCGAGCGCACCGGCCGCGGCGAAGCCGTCTTCACCCCGAGCCTGGCCGGCCTGGTGCTCGGGGAGTACCGCCGCCTCGCGACGGCCCCTGCCAGCACCGAGCCGGACGCCCCCCGCCTCACCGAGCGCGAGACCGAGATCCTCCGCCTGGTGGCCAAGGGCCTGTCCTACAAGGACATCGCCGCCCGCCTGGTCCTCAGCCACCGCACCGTGCAGAACCACGTGCAGAACGTCCTGGGCAAGCTGCAGATGCACAACCGCGCCCAGCTGGTGCGCTACGCGCTGGAGCAGGGGCTGGACTGACCATTTGAGGCGGGGAGTGGGGCGCACTTCTCGCCTGGTCCGGTCTGTCTCGCCGCGCAGTTCTGCCGTGTGGTGGAAAGGCGCTGATGACGGGAGGGGCCGGGCACGGGGCGGGTCCCTGCGGCCGTCCTTGCGCCGTCACCAGCGCCTTCGACCTTGCCTAGCGGCGGCGGGCCGGTAACGCAGGACGGAACAACGCGCACCGAGGCGTCTGGCTGAGCGCATGAGCGACCCCAACCCACGATTGTTCCGTACTCCGTTTGCAGCTCGCGGAGCCGAGACCGCCGGCGGCCCGCTCGAGCCGGGGAGCGCCGGTCTCTCGCCGTCACCAGCGCCGTTGACCGTGCACCCGGGGGACCGCCGGCCGCCAGCAGGTCTCGACGAGAGGTCCAGCCGACAGACCCGGAACGCCCTACCCCGTCGCCTCCCGCAGCTTCTCCAGCACCAGCGGGTCGATGGCCCCGTCCACCATCCGCTCCTCGTAGTTCTCCACCCCGGCCCAGTCCTCCAGCGTGGGGTGACCGAGCCGGGCCAGCCGCTCGGCGACCTCGGCGGCCAGGTCGCCCTCGAGCGGCAGCAGGGTGTCCGGGTCGGGGGCGCCGAAGTAGAGCTCGTGCAGGTCCAGCAGCCGGTGCAGCTCGGGCACGGGGGAGGCGTGGTCGTCCACCCGCAGGTCGACCTCGACGTCGGTGGTGCCGCCGTAGCCCGAGCCCGCGCGCTCCACCAGCACCGCCGCGCTCTGCCGGCCGCGCTTGTCCCCACCCGCCGCGTCCCCGGCTGCGAGGGCTGCCAGCAGGCGCCGGGCCAGCGGCAGCGAGAGGTCCGAGCCGAGCCAGGCCGCCTCCATCGCCGCCACCACCTGCGGGCCGACCAGGATGTTGCCCTGCATCGCGTAGCCCTCGCCGGTCACGCCGCCGGCCCACGGGTGGCAGCCGACGCCGGTGAACGTGGCCGACCCGCCCGCGGCGTCGACGACGCCGGCCTGGCGCTGCTCGCGCAGGTCGTCGGCGGCGGTGAGCGCCTCGAGGACCTCCTGCGCGCCGCGCCCCTCGGCGAGCAGGCGCAGGCCGTCGGGCCGGTAGGCGAGGTTGGCGTAGGACTGGGTCGCGACGGCGCCGACGCCGGCGCGGGCCGCGGGCACGGCGGCACCCACGGCGAGGAACTTGGACGCGACGGCGACGCCCCACGCCTGTCCGTCGGCCGAGCGGGCCACGATGGAGAAGGTCATGCGCGGAACCTAGTGTTCGCCCGGGAGGGAGACGGCATGGGGTCGCGAGGCGAGGACGCGTACGCGCGGCTGGCGCTGCCGATGGACGCGCTGCTGGAGCGGATGAACGCCCCGCTGCGGGTGCTGGCGGTGCGGATGCACCCGCCGGCGGATGGCGCTCGGGTGCTCGACGTCGGCTGCGGCACAGGCACCCAGCTGGCCCGCTACGTCGAGGCCGGCTGCCGGGTGAGCGGGGTGGACGCCTCGCCGGCGATGCTCGCGCGGGCCCGTGCCCGGTTGGGGAGGGACGCCGACCTGCGCGAGGGGGACGCCACCGCGCTGCCCTGGCCGGACGCGAGCTTCGACGTCGTCGTCTGCTCGCTGGTGCTGCACGAGCTGCCGGCCCAGACCCGCGCCGCGGTGGTGCGCGAGGTGGCCCGCGTCCTCGCGCCTGGCGGCCGATTCGTGGTGGTGGAGCTCGCCCGCGGCCCCGTGCAGGGGCTGCGCGGGCACCTGACCGCGGCGTTCATCGAGCTGGCCGAGCGGGCCGCCGGGCACCGCAAAGCCTCGAGGACCTTCCTGCGCTCCGGGGGTTTGCTGGCGCTGACCCGCGATACCGGCCTGACGGTGGTCAAGCACCGGGTGGTCGGCGGCGGGACGATCGAGCTGGCGGTGCTGGCGCCGCCCTGAGCCGGCGCCAGCACGCCCGGCTCAGTGCGAGACCGCGACCTTCTCGCCCATCGGCTGCCCGATGGCCGCGAGCAGCTCGCCGAACCAGGGCTGGTCGACGTCGAACGGCTTGCCGCCCTTGATCCTGCTGAACTCGATGGCGCGCAGCCGGTCGCCCTGGTCCTCGTCGTGGCCGATGACGCCGCCCTCGCGGCGCAGCGCGCACTCGACGGCGAGGTCGGTGCAGCTCTTGATCAGGCGCAGGTCCTCGGCGTTGGCCGCCGCCGACCGGCTGTAGTAGCCGCTCTTCTGCACCATCGTCTTCTCCGCGCCCAGCTTGGCCGCGAACTGCTTGGCGAACCACGCGCCGGGGTTCACGGTGTCGAGCTTGACGTGGCCGAAGGGGTCGCGGGCGACCTCCTCGCCGTTGCGCTCGAGCTCGGCCACGATCGTCTCCACGCCGGCGCCCTCGGAGACGAACAGGTTCACGCAGCCCACCTCGTCCATCACGGTGGTCAGCCGCTGCGCCTCGGCGTCGATGTCGAAGCCCAGCTCTGGCACGTAGACGCCGTGCACGTCCCAGCCGCGCGGGTCCAGCCCGATACCCGGGTTCCACTCCTGCAGCGCCCACCACTCGCGGTACTTCGCCGCGGTGGCGGCCGTGAGCCACCCGCAGTTGCGGCCCATCACCTCGTGGACGATGAGCATCCGCGGGTTGGAGGAGTGCTCGGCGATGATGTTGCGCGCGTAGATGGCGCCCTGCTCGGCCGCGGTCCAGGCGCCCAGGCTCTGCCGGATCGGCACCACGTCGTTGTCGATCGTCTTGGGCAGGCCCACGACGGTGAGCTCGTAGCCGTTCTCGTGCAGGTAGGCCGCGAGGTCGGCCGCGGTGGTGTTGGTGTCGTCGCCGCCGATGGTGTGCAGCACGTCGACGCCGTCGCGGGTGAGCTGCTCGGCCGCCACGTGCAGCGGGTCCTGCCCCTCCTGCACCAGGCCGCGCTTCACGCAGTCGGCCACGTTGGTGAGCTTGACCCGGCTGTTGCCGATCGGGCTGCCGCCGAAGCGGTGCAGCACGCTGGCCCGCTCGCGGATCTCCGGGGTGACGACGACGGACTCGCCCTTGAGCAGCCCCTTGTAGCCGTCGGTGTAGGCGATGAGCTCGATCTCCGGCGCGATCTCGGTGTAGCGCTCGATGAGACCGCCGACGGCGGAGGACAGGCACGGGGCAAGGCCCCCGGCGGTGAGCATGGCGACCTTGCGGACCGGCATGGGTTGCGACCTTCCACGATGCGGGCTGGGGTGGCGACGCTGCCGTTGGCTGAGCCTAGTCAAGTGCGGGGCAAGACGGGGAGGGCCGCCTCGGGCTCGGTGGCCGCCGCCCGTGCGTCCCAGTAAGCGGACAGCTCGTCCAGGTGCTGGACTTGCCGGGCTCCGTGCGGCCCGGGCTCGTACCCTCGAACGGTGAGCACGACGCCCCACCTGGACACTTGGCGAGATCTCCCGGCCGCACAGCAGCCGGAGTGGCCCGACCGCGCGGCGCTGGACGCCGCCGTGGCCGAGCTGTCGACCTATCCGCCGCTGGTGTTCGCCGGCGAGTGCGACGACCTCAAGTCGCGGGTGGCCGCGGTCGCGCGCGGGGAGGCTTTCCTGCTCCAGGGCGGGGACTGCGCCGAGACGCTGGCCGGCGCCACCGCCGACGCGATCCGCAACAAGGTCAAGACCGTGCTGCAGAGGGCCGTCGTCCTCACCTACGGCGCCTCGGTGCCGGTGGTGAAGCTGGGCCGGATGGCCGGGCAGTTCGCCAAGCCGCGCTCGAGCGGCAACGAGACCCGGGTCGTCGACGGCCAGCCGCTCACGCTGCCCGCCTACCGCGGCGACGCCGTCAACGACCTCGAGTTCACCCCCGAGGCGCGCATCCCCGACCCGCGCCGCCTGCTGCGCGTCTACAACGCCAGCTCGGCCACCCTCAACCTCATCCGCGCGGTCACGCACGGCGGCTTCGCCGACCTGCGCCAGGTGCACGAGTGGAACCGGGGCTTCGTGCGCGACAGCGGCGCGATGGCCGCCTACGAGCAGATGGCTGCCGACATCGACCGCGCGCTGCGCTTCATGGATGCCTGCGGGGTGAGCCCCGACGCCTTCCGCACGGTCGACTTCTACGCCTCGCACGAGGCGCTGATCCTCGACTACGAGCGGGCGCTGACCCGGATCGACTCGCGCACCGGCAACCCCTACGACGTCTCCGGGCACTTCGTCTGGCTGGGGGAGCGCACCCGCCAGCTCGACGGCGCCCACGTCGAGTTCGCCGCGCGCATCCGCAACCCGATCGGGGTGAAGCTCGGCCCCACCACCACCTCGGACGAGGCGCTCGCGCTCATCGACCGGCTCGACCCTGAGCGCGAGCCGGGTCGGCTCACCTTCATCACCCGGATGGGCGCGGGCAAGGTCCGCGAGAAGCTGCCCGCGCTGGTGGAAAAGGTCACCGCCTCCGGCGCGCAGGTGGCCTGGGTGTGCGACCCCATGCACGGCAACACGTTCGAGTCGCCCGCCGGCTACAAGACCCGTCGGCTGGACGACGTCGTCGACGAGGTGCGCGGCTTCTTCGAGGTGCACGAGGCGCTGGGCACCTGGCCGGGCGGCATCCACGTCGAGCTCACCGGCGACGATGTCACCGAGTGCCTCGGCGGCTCGGTGGAGATCGCCGAGGCCGACCTGGCCACCCGCTATGAGACCGCCTGCGACCCGCGGCTGAACCACCAGCAGTCGCTGGAGCTGGCGTTCCTGGTGGCGGAGATGCTCGCCCGCCGCTGACCTCCCGAGGATCAGGCAGGCTCAGGAAGGACCCGACGTGGGCAAGGTGCTCGAACGGATCGATGACCGGCTGCGCGAGTTCCTGCTCGCGCAGCACGTGTTCTTCGTCGGGACGGCGCCTGCCGATGTCGACGGGCACGTCAACGTCTCGCCCAAGGGACACGGCGACACCTTCGCGGTGCTCGACGAGCGCACCGTCGCCTGGCTCGACCTCACCGGCAGCGGTGCCGAGTCCCTCGCGCACATCAGGGAGAACGGTCGCGTGGTCGTCATGGCCTGCGCCTTCGACGGCCCACCGCAGGTGGTGCGGCTGCACGGGCGCGGGCGGGTGGTGGTGCCGGGCGACGCAGACTGGGAGCCGCTGTCGGCGCTGTTCCGTGCCCGGCGCGGCGGCCGCGCCGTCGTCGTGGTGGACGTGACCAGGATCAGCAGCTCCTGCGGCTACGCCGTCCCCTTCTTGGAGCACGCCGGCGACCGCGACCTGCTCGAGCGGTGGGCCGAGCGCAAGGACGACGCCACCCTGGCCGAGTACCACCGGGAGAAGAACCTGGTCAGCATCGACGGGCTGCCGGCGTTGCCCCAGCCGGAGCTCGCCACCGACTGACCACCCGAAGGCCGGAATGACCACCCGTCGCTGACGTCGCGTCATGCGGCGGTAGCGTGTCCGCCGTGCTCGTGGACCTGCGTTCGGACACCGTCACCCGCCCGACGGCGGCGATGCGCGAGGCGATGGCCCGCGCGGACGTCGGCGACGACGTCTACAACGAGGACCCGACGGTCCGCGAGCTCGAGGCGCGGGTGGCCGAGCTGCTCGGGCACGAGGACGCGGTGTTCACGCCCACCGGGTCGATGGCCAACCAGCTCGGCATGAGGCTGCTGGTCCAGCCCGGGCAGGAGCTGCTGTGCGACGTGCTCGCGCACGTGGCCCGGGCCGAGCTCGGTGCCGCCGCTGTCTTCTCCGGCATCACCTTCCGCACCTGGCCCAGCCGGCGCGGGCTGCTGGACGCCGGCGCGGTCGCGGCCATGATGCAGCCGAACGCCGGGCCCTACTTCGTCTCGACCGCCGCCGTCGCCGTGGAGAACACGCACAACTTCGGCGGCGGCACCGTGCAGCCGCTGGACGAGCTGCGCCGGCTTCGGGAGCTCACCGCGGACGCGGGCGTCGCGGTGCACCTGGACGGCGCGCGGCTGTGGAATGCGCACGTCGCCACCGGAGTCTCCCTGCAGGAGTACGGACATCTCTCCGACACCGTGTCGGTGTGCCTGTCCAAGGGACTCGGCGCGCCGGTCGGCTCGGTGCTGGCGTCGTCGGCGGAGCGGATCGCCGAGGCGCGGATCTGGCGCAAGCGCTACGGCGGCGGCATGCGCCAGGTCGGCATCCTCGCCGCCGGCGGCCTCTACGCCCTGGACCACCACGTGCAGCGACTCGCCGAGGACCACGCCCGCGCGCGCGAGATCGCCACCGCGCTGCACGCCGTGTCGCCGTCGGTCGTCGACCCGGCCGGCGTCGAGACGAACATCGTGGTGCTCGACCTGGCCGGCGTGCCCGTCGACGCCGCCACGCTCGCCGCCGGCGCCGCCGCCGAGGACGTGCTGGTCTCGGTGATCGGCCCGCGCACCGCCCGGCTGGTCACCCACCTCGACGTCGACGACCGCGGTGCCGAGCAGGCCGCCGAGGTGCTCTGCGCGCTGCTGGCCGGCTGAGCCGTCGGCCGCCGCGCGAGCGGGCCCCGGCGTAGACCGTTTTGCGCACACACCGGTCCGGTCCTCCGACGGCGTGTCGGGGTCGGAACGAAGTGAACGCCGGTGGCGGCGCGGGGGGTGTGTGCGCAATTCGGACTCGGCTGGGCGGGTGCGGGCCGGCCCGCCCCGTCACCAGCGCCGTCGGCGCCTCGCGAGACCGCGACCGCGAGGCCAGCCGGATGAAGGGCACCTTCCTCCCACAGGTTCGAAGGAAGGGGCCCTTCACCCGATCCGCGCCGTCACCGCGTGGCCGGCTTGCGACCCATCAGCGGCGGGAGCTGGCGGCAGGCGGCGGCCAGGGCGCGCAGGTCGCCGTTCACCAGGGCCTGCGGGCCGTCGCAGAGGGCGGCCTCGGGGTGCGGGTGGACGTCGACGATGACGCCGTCGGCGCCGGCGGCGATGGCGGCGCGGGACAGCGGCAGCACCAGGTCGCGGCGCCCGCCCGAGTGCGACGGGTCCACGATCACCGGCAGGTGCGAGAGGCCGTGGGCCACCGGCACCGCGCTGATGTCCAGGGTGTTGCGGGTGGCCTTCTCGAAGGTCCGGATGCCCCGCTCGCACAGCACGATGTCGAGATTGCCGCGCTGGGCCACGTATTCGGCCGCCATCAGCCACTCCTCGATGGTGGCGTTCATGCCGCGCTTGAGCATGACGGGCTTGCCGATCGAGCCGACCGCCTGCAGCAGCGCGAAGTTCTGCATGTTGCGGGTGCCGACCTGCAGCATGTCCGCGTAGGAGGCGACCAGCTCGACGTCGTGCGCGTCCACGACCTCGGTGACGATCGGCAGGCCGGTCACCTCGCGGACGTCGGCGAGGATGCGCAGGCCGGCCTCGCCCAGCCCCTGGAAGGCGTAGGGGGAGGTGCGCGGCTTGTAGGCGCCGCCGCGCAGCAGCGCCGCGCCGGCGGCCTTGGCCATCTCGGCCGCCTCGAGGGTCTGCTCGGGGTCCTCCACCGCGCACGGACCGGCGATGAGGGTGAAGGTGTCCGGGCCGATGGGGGCGGCGTGCTCGCCCTGCCCGACCCACACCGTGGACATCTCCGGGTGGTGGTCGCGGCTGACCAGCTTGTAGGGCGTGGAGACCCGCACGACGTCGGCTACCCCGGGCAGCGCGCGCAGGTTGAGCGCCTGGAACTGCTCGAGGTCGCCGACCAGACCGACGATGGTGCGGGTGACGCCCCGGCTGACGAAGGCCGCGCCCCCAGCGCCCTCGACCCTCGCGACGACGGCGGCGACGTCGGCGTCGGTCGCCTCGGCGGTCATGACCACGACCATCGTGTGCTCCTTCGAACTCGTGCTGGTGCTGGTGCTGGAACGAGAAGAGCCCCGGGCGAAGGCCCGGGGCTCGATCCGTGCGGGGGTGGCTGCGTCAGGCGCGACCGCCCCCGGGGTGGGCCCCGGGGGTAAAGGCGTAGTACAGCCCGCGCGTCATGACCGGCACCTTAGCCCAGCCTCTCGCGGTCTGGGACGGCCTTCCCGTCATCCGAGACGCGCGAGGGGCGGCGGAGAGCGGCTCTTGCGACCATCGGGGCATGACCGGCAGGCCGCGCAAGGAGGTCCACCCCAGCGACGACGTGGTCACGCTCCGGCCCTCGCCCGAGCAGGCCGACCGCGTCCCACCGGGCCAGCGGCTGGCCCGCGGGTGGCCGGTGCTGCACTACGGCCCGGTGCCGACGTTCCGCGCGGAGCGCTGGGACCTTCGCATCTTCGGTCGCACCGCCTGCGGCGAGGACGCGCGGCTCAGCTGGGCCGACGTCGAGGCCCTCCCGCACGGCGAGCTGGTGGCCGACTTCCACTGCGTCACCAAGTTCTCCCTGCTGGACAACCGTTGGGAGGGCATCCGCGCAGAGGACCTGCTGGCCGTCTGCCCACCGGCCCCGGACGTCGAGCATGTGCTGGTCTGGGCCGAGTACGGCTACAGCGCCAACGTGCCGATCGCCGCCCTGCGCGGAGGGATGTTCGCCCGCTCCCGCAACGGCGAGCCGCTCGACGCCGAGCACGGCGCCCCGCTGCGTCTGGTCGTGCCCTCCCTCTACGGCTGGAAGGGCCCCAAGTGGGTGCGCGGCCTGGAGTACCTCGAGCGGGACCGGCCCGGGTTCTGGGAGGAGCGCGGCTACCACAACGAGGGCGACCCGTGGCGCGAGCAGCGCTACAGCGTCGAGCCGCCGCCGCGCCGGTGGGGAGGGGTAGCCCGCGGGTGAATCGGGGAGGGGTCGCCGGACACATGGGGGTGTGGGGGACCGATCTGCCGGAGGGAGACCCGATGCCTGAGGGCTTCGCCCGCCCGGGCGGCCAGGCGGTGGGGGAGGTGCTGCGCCGGCTCCTCGCCGAGTCGCACCTGGCCGGGCCCGACGACATCCCTCGCCTGGTGGCCGCCGCCGCCCGGGGCCTGGGGGCGCTGCGCTGCGCGATCCACGTCGTCGACTACGACCAGTCGCTCCTGGTGTCCCTCGGTGACGGCTCGCGCCCGCCGGTGCCCGAGCACGCTGCCGAGGCGTCAGCGGTGCCGGTGGAGGGGACGCTGGCTGGCCGGGCCTTCTCCGAGGTCGCCAGCCAGTGGGGCGCGAGCGACCAGGATGGGGTGCTCTGGGTGCCGGTGGTCGACAGCACCGACCGGCTCGGGGTGCTGCAGGTCGTCCTCCCGCACACGGTGGGCCCTGACGCCGAGGCGGTGGCGGCGTTCACCTCGTTGGCCTCGTTGGTCGCCGAGCTGCTCCAGACCAGGACCCGCTACGGCGATGTGCTGGAGCGGGCGCGGCGGCGCATCCCGCTCACCGTGCCCGCCGAGCTGCAGTGGACCCAGCTCCCGCCGCTCACCGTGGCCACCGACGAGGTGGTGATCTCCGGGATCCTGGTGCCGTCCTACGAGGTGGCGGGGGACAGCTTCGACTACTCGCTCCAGAGCGGGGTCGCGCACGTGGCGATCCTCGACGCGATGGGTCCCGGCATGGAGGCCGCGCTGCTGTCCATCGTGGCGGTCGGGGCGCTGCGCAACGCCCGCCGGGCCGGGCTGGAGCTGGTCGACACCGTACGCAGCATGGACAAGCACCTGGAGGCGACCTTCGGCGGGGAGTCGTTCGTGACCGCGGTCGTCGGCGAGCTCGACCTGGAGCGCGGGATGTGGCGGTGGGCCACCGCCGGGCACCCGCCGGCGCTGGTCGTGCGGCACGGCCGGGTGGTGCGGATGCTCGATGCGGTCGAGGGCCCGCCGCTGGGCCTGGGATTGATCGAGCCGGTCGTCGGGGAGGAGCGGCTGGAACCGGGCGACCGCATCGTGCTGCACAGCGACGGCGTCGTGGAGGCCCGGGACCTCGACGGCGAGTTCTTCGGGACCGACCGTCTGGCGGAGATGCTGGTGCGCGAGGAGGCGGCCGGCCGGTCGGTGCCCGAGACGCTGCGTCGGCTCATGCACTCGGTGCTGGCCCACCAGCGCGGCGACTTGCAGGACGACGCCACGGTGGTGCTGGTGGAGTGGCGCGGGGCGGACGGGCACCGGCTCGTGCCGCGCTGAGTCAGCGGCTCACGCCAGCTCGTGCCCCTCCACCAGCTCGCGCACCCCGCCGTCGGCCAGCGCGGCCAGCCCGGCCAGCACCCGGCGGGCCATGAACGGGGTGGTCCGCTCCAGCAGCGCGTCGTGGTCGCACCAGTGCCACGAGCGCAGCTCGTCCTGCGCCAGCACGATCCGGCGTTCGTCCACCGGGCTGCAGGCGTAGAGGAGCATCAGGCCGTCGTCGGGGCGTCGCCCGGCGGGCACGTAGTCCACCACCAGCAGCCGCCCGACCTCGACGTCGAGCCCCAGCTCCTCCTCGGCCTCGCGCGCCGCGGCCGCGCGCGGGGACTCGTTCGCCTCCACCACGCCCCCGGGCACCTCCCAGCCGGGCTTGTAGGTGGGCTCGACCATGAGCACCCGACCGGCGTCGTCCAGGACCACGAGCCCGGCCGCGACCCGCTTGCGCGGCAGCGCCGCCCACAGCGCGGGGTCCACCTCGTTCGGGGTGGGATCGACGCTCACGGTCTCGATCAGCTCCTACACCGGGCCGACGTGGGTGACCGAGCCGACCTCCTCGGCCACGTCCGGCTCGGCCGGGGTGCGCGGGCCGAGCTCGACCAGGTACATCGCGGCGACGACGAGCGCGCCGCCGAGGACGGTGCGCAGGCCGAGCTGCTCGCCGCCGAGCAGCACCGCGAAGGTGGCCGCCCACACCGGCTCCATCGACATGATGATCGCCGCCCGGGTGGGGGCCAGGTGCGCCTGCGCCCAGGTCTGCACCACCAGCGCGAAGGCGCCGGCCACCAGGGCCATGAACACCAGCACCGCCCAGTCCGCCCCGGTGGAGGGCAGCGTGATGCCGCCGGGCACCGCGCCCAGCGCGCAGACCAGGCTGATCGTGCCCATCTGCACCACCGACAGCCCGAAGGCGTCCTCGCTGGTGGTCCACGCGCCCAGACCGAGGATGTGCACGGCGTAGAGCACCGCCGAGGCCAGCGTGAGCAGCTCGCCGGGGCCGATGGCGAGCCCGCGCAGCGAGAGCATCGCGACGCCGAGGGTGGAGGCGGCCACGGCCACCCACACCATCCGGCCCAGCCGCTGGCGCAGCACCAGGGCGCCCAGCAGCGGGGTGAACACGACGTACATGCCGGTGATGAAGCCGGACACCGAGGCGCTGGTGTGCTCCAGGCCTACGGTCTGCAGGATCTGCGCGACCCCGTAGACCGCGCCGAGCACGACCCCCCGGCGGCGGGCGGCGGGGGAGAGCCGGGCCACCGCGCGCGGCTGCAGCGCGAACAGCACCAGCCCGGCCAGCACGAACCGGACGGCGAGGAAGTCCGGCACCGGCACCCGGGTGACGACGCCCTTGAGCATGACGAACGTCGAGCCCCAGGCGGCGGTGACGGCGAGCAGGGCGAGGACGGCGGCGGTGCTGGAGCGGGCGCCGGCGAGCGCCTTCACGCCGCGGTCCTGGGTGGCCTCACGCGCCATCACGCAACGACTTGAGCCGGGCGATGTCCTCGCTGTGCTCGGCGTGCTTGCCGGGGGTCTCCAGGACCACCGGGACCCCGCGCATCGCAGGATGCCGGAACAGCTCGGCGAAGGCCGGCTCGCCGATCTTGCCGTGACCGATGCGCTCGTGCCGGTCCTTGGCGGCGCCGCAGACGTCCTTGCTGTCGTTGGCGTGCACCAGGCGCAGCCGACCGCGCCCGGCCACCTTGACCAGGCGGTCCAGGGTGCGCTTGAGCCCACCGGGGGCGGCGAGGTCGTGCCCGGCGGCAAAGGCGTGGCAGGTGTCCAGGCAGATGCCGACCCGCGGGTGGGCGTCGAGGGCCTCGAGGTAGGGGCCGAGCTCGTCCACCGTGGCGCACAGCGACTGCCCCTGCCCCGCGGTCGGCTCGAGCAGCAGGTCCGGCACCGGGCCGTCGGCGGCGCGGGCGTCGAGCTCCTGCAGCAGCGGCAGCAGCCCCTCGCGCACCTGCTTGAGGGCAACCGCACGATCCCCGCCGGTGACCGAGGATCCGGTGTGCACGACGACCCCGCGGGCGCCGATCGCCGCGCCCCGCTCGAGCGAGTGCCGCACCGAGGCGATGCTGCGCTCGAGGGTGTTCGCGGTGGGGCTGCCGAGGTTGACCAGGTAGGGGGCGTGCACGAACGCCGGGATCTTCCGGGTGGCGCAGTCGGTGCGGAACCGCTCGTCCTGGGCCGGGTCGCCGGCCGGGGTGGCCCAGCCGCGCGGGTTGCCGACGAAGACCTGCACGGTCTCGGCACCCACGGCGTCGGCGTAGGCCAGGCCTGCGCTGGCCAGGCCGCCGGCGACGGGGACGTGGACCCCGACGGGGCTGGGACGACGCGGCGGCACGCAGCCATCCTCCCAGAGCCGGAGGCGTCGTCGGTGCGCGGGGAGGGCCTTGTCCAGCCCCGGTGGAGGGGGCGGTCAGATGGTCGTGATGGTCACGACCGAGCCCTTGGGCGCCTTCTCCCCGGCACCGGGCGACTGGCCGAGCACCCGGTCCAGGATGCGCGTGCCGCGCTGCTCCACCTGGAAGCCGGCCCTCTCCAGGATCTTGCGCGCCTCGGAGGCCTTCATGTCCCGCACGTCGGGCACCTGGACCAGCGGCGGGCCCTGGCTGACCACCAGGGTGACGGTGTCGCCGCGGTAGAGCGTGCCGTCGGTCGGGGACTGGGAGATGACGCTGCCGGCCGGCACCGTCTCGCTGTAGTCCTGCCGGGTGACCACCTTCAAGCCCTTGCCCTGCAGGTCGGCGGTGGCCTGGTCGGCGGGCTTGCCGGTCCAGTCGGTGACCGGGATCGGCTGGCGGCCCTTGCTGATCACCAGGGTGACCGGCGCGCGCCGCTTGAGCGGGGTGCCGGCGTCGGGATCGGTCCTGATGACGGTGCCGGAGGGCACCTTCTCGTCGTAGGCCTGGGTGACCGTGGCGGTCAGGTGCAGGTCCGACAGCGCCGCCTTGGCCTGGTCCAGCGGTTTGCCGGCCAGCTCGGGGACGTCGTAGCGCTCCTTGCCCTTGCTCAGCACCAGGGTGACGGTGCCGTTCTTGCGCACCTTGGCGCCGGGGTCGGGATCGGTGCTGACCACCTTGCCGGCGGCCACCGTCTCGGAGAAGACCGGCGTGCCGGTGCGGCTGTGCAGCCCCTGCGCCTCGAGCTTGGCCTGGGCTGCCTGCTCGGTGAGGCCCAGCAGGCCGGGGGTGGTGGTGTAGGCGCCCGGCCCCGCGCCGAGGTACCAGCCGGCCACCCCACCGGCCACCGCCAGCAGCAGCACCAGCAGCAGCGCGATCAGCCCCCCGCGCCGGCGCCGCCGGGGGGCGGGCAGCGCTCCGGTGTCCGAGGTGGCCCTGGCGGACACGTCGGAGTCGCCACGGGGGCCGGGCTGGGCGACGACGGCGGTGGGCGCGACGTCCGCGCGTGCGGGGGCACCGGCCGGCAGCGGCACGACCAGGGTGTCGGCGGTGGCCGGTGCCGCGTCCAGGGCCTCGTCCGGCAGCGCGCGGTGCACCGCGGAGAGCTCGGCCAGCATCCGGTCGGCGTCGGCCGGGCGCTGGTCCGGGTCGCGGCTGGTGGCGCGGCGGACCAGGTCGTCCAGCGCGGCGGGCAGGCCGGGGACCCGCGAGCTGGGGGCGGGGACGTCGGAGTGCACGTGCTGGTAGGCGACCTGGATCGGCGACTCGCCGTCGAAGGGCTGGCTGCCGGTGAGCATCTCGAACAGCAGCACGCCGGCGGCGTAGACGTCCGAGCGGGGGTCGGCCACCCCGCGCTCGACCTGCTCGGGGGAGAGGTAGGCGACGGTGCCGATGAGCATGCCCTGGGTGGCGGTGGCGCTGCTGGCGGCGGTGACCGCCCGGGCCAGGCCGAAGTCGGCCACCTTGATCCGGCCGTCGTCGGCCAGCAGCACGTTCTCGGGCTTGACGTCGCGGTGCACCAGACCAGCCCGGTGCGCGGCGCCGAGGGCCGCGAGCACCGGCTCGAGGACGTCGATGGCCTGGCGCGGGGTGAGCCGGCGGCGCTGGCGCAGCAGGTCGCGCAGCGTGCGGCCCTCGACGTGCTCCATGGCCAGGAACACGGTGTCGCCGTCGGTGCCCTGGTCGTAGACGGCGACGACGTTGGGGTGCGACAGGCGGGCGGCCGACTTGGCCTCGCGGATGAAGCGGGAGCGGAAGGACTCGTCGGCGGCCAGCCCGGCGTGCATCGCCTTGACCGCCACGGTGCGGTCCAGCCGGGTGTCCACGGCGAGGTAGACGCTGGCCATCCCGCCCTTGGCGATGCGCGACTGGACGCGGTAGCGACCGTCGAGGAGCCGCCCGAGGAGGGGGTCCTGCACGGTCGTGTCCACGGTGCGAGTCTACGGTCGGGCCGCGCCGCCGCCCGGCAGGCTGGCGACGCCGCGCCCGCGGTCAGCCGGCGAAGCGGGCCTTGAGCGCCAGCACGTTGGCGACGTAGCGCTTGGTGTCGTCGTACATGCCGCGGGAGCGGACCGAGGCCAGGCCCTGGTAGTAGCCGGCCGCCACCTGCGTGGCGTCGTGGGTCTGCGCGGAGAGCACCTGCAGCAGCACGACCCCGGCCAGCACGTTGTCCTCGGGGTCGAGCAGGTCCAGCGGGCGCCCGACGATGCTCGACACCCACTGGCCGGTGGAGGGGACCACCTGCATGACGCCGATGGCGTTGGCCACCGAGACGTGCCGCATGCTCCAGCCCGACTCCTGCCAGGCGATGGCCAGGGCCAGGGAGGGATCGACGCCGCGGGCGCGCGCCGTGCGGACGATGAGCGACCTGGTCTGATCCCGGCTCGGGAGGGACATCGCGGCCAGGCGGGCGCGGTTGCGGGCCGCCGACTGCAGGGTGGCCGTCGGGTAGGTGCGGCCCTCGAAGCTGGTGGCGCTGCTCTGCTGCGTCGGCTTCGGGCTCGGCTTGGGCGTGACGGTGACCGTCCTGGTGCCCACCCGCAGCACCGTGCCGAGCTGCAGCACGTCGCTGCGCAGGTGGTTGCTCTCGCGCAGCGCCTCCACCGTGGTGCGATGGGTCTTGGCCAGGTCCCAGAGGGTGTCCCCGGCCACGACGGTGTGCAGGACCGGGGCGGTCTTGGTGGCCGGCTTGTGCTGGGCGGGCCGGTGGTCGGTCGCGGCGCTGCCCGACGCCGGCGGGATCCGCAGGGTGGTGCCGGCCACGACGAGGTTGCCGTCGGCCTGCAGCCCGTTGGCCTTCACCAGCGCCGAGACGCTGGTGCGGTGCTCCTTGGCGATCTGCCACAGCGTGTCGCCGGGCTTGACCGTGTACGAGGCCCAGCCGGGGGCGCCGGCGGTCACCACGGCGGTGAGCAGCACCGCCGAGCCGGCTCCGCGGGCCGCGCCGGCGGCTCCCTCCCGCAGCTCGCCGGCCAGCGGGAGGGCTTCGTCGGTCGCGTGCCGGGGCTGGGTGGTCGGACGAGCGGCGCGGTCGCGTCTGGTCGCGGAGCCGTCGTCGGTCCGGATGCTCACGGTGCGGGTGCTCCTCACGGTGACGCCGAGGCTCCGGGCGAGCCCCCGGCGGCGCTGTCTCGGGCCGGATGACGACGGCCGGGCCGCCGCTCCTGGTGCTGCTGTGAAACGTGGTGCTGAAGTGACTATCGGTGCAGGTGATCGGTTTGTCACCACGCGGACTTGAACAACAGTCGTGTAATTCAGCGCACCCGCCCTCGGCCGGGCGCCGGGGGCGGCTGCGTAGGGTGCCGGACGTGGAGCGGGACGGGCGCGTGGTCGTCGTGGGGGCCGGGCTGGCGGGGGTCGAGTCGGCCCGGGCGTTGCGCGCGCTCGGGCACGAGGGGCCGCTGCTGCTGCTCGGCGACGAGCCGTACCGGCCCTACGACCGGCCGCCGCTGTCCAAGGGGGTGCTGGCCGGCCTGGAGGAGGAGCCCTGGCTCGACGTCGACCTGGACGAGCTGGGGGTGCAGCTGCTCACCGGGGTCCGCGCCACCGGCCTGCGCCCCGGCGCGCTGGAGACGAGCGAGGGGGAGCTGGCCTTCGACGGCCTGGTCCTGGCCGTGGGCGCCCGCCCGGCCCCGGTGCCGCACGCGGTCACCGTCCGGACCCTCGACGACGCCCTCGCCCTGCGCGCTCGGCTGGTGGCCGGGGCCACGGTGGTGGTGGTCGGCGCGGGGTGGATCGGCGCCGAGGTGGCCACGGCGGCCGCCGCGGCCGGCTGCGAGGTGGTGGCGGTGGAGGCGCTGGCCGAGCCGCTGGCCGGGGCGCTCCCGCGGGAGCTGGCGGCACGGACGCGGCCGTGGTGGGAGCAGGCCGGCGTCCGGCTGCTGACCGGCACCCGGGTCGCTGCCATCGACGACGGGCTGGTGCGGCTGGAGGGCGGTGAGCCGCTGGCGGCCGACGTCGTCGTGGTGGCGACCGGCGTGCGGCCGGCCACCGGCTGGCTGGCCGGCAGCGGGGTGGAGCTCGATGCCGCCGGTGCGGTGGTGGTCGACGAGGGGCTGCGCGCCTCGATGGCCGGGGTGGTGGCGGTGGGGGACTGCGCGTCCTTCCCGTCCCGCCGTTATGGACGGCGCCTGCGCATCGAGCACTGGGACACCGCGCTGCACGCGCCGGAGGTGGCCGCGGCGTCGCTGCTGGGACAGGAAGCCGTCTACGACCCGTTGCCCTACGTGTGGTCGGACCAGTTCGGGCGCACCGTGCAGTGCGTCGGGCACCTGCCGGCGGCGCAGCGCTGGGTGCGGCGGGAGAGCGAGGCGGGCTGGTGCGCCTTCGGTCTCTCCGACGCCGCGTCGGAGACCGGGCCGCTGCTGGTGGCGGCCGTCGGCGTCGGGCTGCCGCGCGACGTGGTGCAGACGCGTCGGGTGATCGAGCGCTCCGAGGGGCTCGGCCCGGCGGTGGACGACGCCGCGCTGAGCGACCCGGGGGTCCAGGTGCGTGCGGCGGTGCAGGGCTGAAGGGGCAGCGGCGCAGACGTTCTGGCAGGCTGGCCGGGTGGACGATCTCGACACGCTGGTGCCCGCGTGGCTCACGCTGCCCGACGTCGCCGAGCGGCTCGGCATCGACGTCACCCGGGTCCGCCAGCTGCTCAAGGAGCGCGGGCTGGTGGCCGTGCGCCGCGGCGAGCGCAACGTGCTCAGCGTGCCGGCGAGGCTGGTCGGCGAGGGCGCGGTGGTCAAGGGCCTGGCCGGCACGCTGACGGTGCTGGCGGACAACCGCTTCTCCGACGAGGAGGCGGTCCGCTGGCTGTTCACCCCGGACGACACGCTGCCCGGCACACCGGCCGACGCGCTCGCCGAGAACCGCGGCACCGAGGTGCGCCGGCGGGCCCAGGCGCTCGCCTTCTGACGCCCCGGTTGCTGTCGTGCACGCCCTCCGGCACCTGGCCTACGTCGGCATGCTCGTGTTCTGCCTGCTCGGGACGCTGCCGTTGGAGCTGGTGATCGGCACCCGCGTCTACGCGCGCTGGCGTCGGCTGCTGCTCACGCTGGCACCGGTGGTCGTCGTGTTCGTGCTCTGGGACCTCTACGCGATCGCGCGGGACCAGTGGCACTTCGACCCCGCGCAGATGCTCGGGGTGACCCTGCCCGGCGGGCTCCCGCTGGAGGAGCTGCTGTTCTTCCTGGTGGTGCCGGTCGCCTCGGTGCTCACCCTGGAGGCGGTGCGGCGGGTGCGCGGCTGGCGGGTGGGGGACGAGCCGGCCGACGACCTCGTGCGGTCGTCGACGTGACCTACACCCAGCTGGCCGTGACCGGCGTCGTGCTGGCGGTGGCCCTCGACCTGGCCGTGCTGCGCACGAGGCTCTTGTCGCGCAAGGTGTTCTGGACGTCCTACGCCATCATCGTGTTCTTCCAGCTGGTCACCAACGGCTGGCTCACCTCGCGCGACATCGTGATGTACGACCCGGCCACGATCCTGGGCCTGCGCATCGTCTTCGCCCCGGTGGAGGACCTGCTGTTCGGTTTCAGCCTGGTGCTGCAGTCGATGGCGTGGTGGGTGTGGTGGGGGCGGCGCGGGGTGCAGCGCTAGCGCCGCCAGCGCCTCTCGACCCGGCGGGCGTGCTGGGCGCTGAGCAGGTGCGGGACGGCCACCCGCAGCCGACGGGGGAGCGGCACGGTGACCCGCTGGGTGAGCACCTGGTAGTCCGCGGCCTCGACGGCGCCGAGGATGCCGCCGTAGAGCTCGAACGCGGTGCGGATGCAGTCCCGGCTGGTGGGATGGAGCATCGCGATGCCCGGCTCGGCCTGCCGGTAGAGCGCGCGGGTGCGCTCGATCTCGAAGCGCAGCAGCTCGCGGACCTTGGCGGTCACGATGCCGGTGGCGAGCAGCTCGCGGGTGACGCCATGGGCGTCGAGGTCCTCCTGCGGCAGGTAGACCCGGCCGCGGCGCAGGTCCTCGCCGACGTCGCGGATGAAGTTGCTCATCTGGAAGGCGTCGCCGAGCAGCTTGGCGTGGTGGTAGGCGGCGTCGTCGAGCGGCTCCAGGATCGGCACCATCTGCAGCCCGATGACCGACGCCGAGCCGTACATGTAGCCCTCGAGGTCGGCGTAGGTGGCGTAGCCGGTGACGTCGATGTCCATCCGCATGCTGGCCAGGAACGCCTCGAAGTGCTCCTTCGGGATCTGCCAGCGCCGGGCGGTGTCGATGCACGCGGAGTAGACCGGGTCGTCGCTGCGCCCCCGGTCCCAGTCCTGCTCGAACGCCTTGCCCCAGCTGACCAGCGCCTCGGGGTCGGGGTGCTCGAAGGAGTCGACGAACTCGTCGGCGTAGCGGGCGAACCCATAGAGCGCGTGCACGCTGGGCCGCTTGGCCCGGGGCAGCAGGAGGGTGGCGAGGTAGTAGGTCTTCCCGTGCTCGGCGTTGAGCTGCCGGCACCGCTCGTACGACGCCCGCAGCGCCGGGTCGGTGATCCCCGCCGCGTCCAGCTCCCTCCCGCTCACGCCGGTGATCGTCCCATGACGGGGGCTGGTCCGCGATCTCGCGAAGTCCGTGCTCAACGTAGGACGTGAGACAGGCGGTCCGAACGCCGTGGCGGAGTTCTCCGGTCACACCCGTTGCCCCACGAACTCCTCAAGCCTTAAGACAGACGCCCTCATGCAAGTGACGTTGCTGCCGTCGTGGGCTCGGCTTCGAACGACGGTGCTGTGACATGTCGCACTCCTGTTCCTTGACAACCGGTCGACACGCCGCCAGATTGGCCGCTCCAATCAACAGTTGTCCGCAGATGAGTGCCATGCTCCAAGGTAGGTCGGTGACGGCCTGCGTCGGAGGCTGAGGAGCCGAGGAAGTTTTCCTCATTCAGGCCCTCGCGCAGCGGGCCGCATCTTCGGGGGTTTGCTGCGCACTGCAGTTGTGTCCTGTCTTGCCGCCTTACGTGCTGCTGATAGCGGCACGTCCGCACCGGGCAGACCGTTCGTCAGCGGGTCGTCAAGATGTACACGAACAATGGCAACAGCAACATCAGCACGGCTTTCCCCTCCTCGCAGTGCCGGTAGGTCTCACGTGAACCGTGGTGAAGCGATCGTCCATCTGATCGAAGGTCATGGCTTCCGTCTCCGGGCTGTCGGGCCCGCTGAGGCGATGGAGTGGGATGTGGTCGAGTCAGCTGGCCATGCCTTGCCTCGCCCGGTTCGCCTTCGGCTGCACAGCGAGGCAGCGGTGCGCCAGTACCTGCAGGGCTTCCGCTCCGACGAGGCATCCGACGGTGAAAGCCTCGAACTCGCCGCCATGGGTTTCATCGAGAACCTCGAGACGGTGAACGTGCTGGACAGGCCAGCCTTCCGGCTCGTCGGACTCGACCTGTCACCCGAAGGGGATGTTCTCTGGGTGCAGGAGCGCTACCCGGCGGCTGAGCCGCCGTCGGGCGGACCGGACCTGGAGTGGCGGGCCAACCCTTGACGGAGGGGGAGGGGCGGTGCGAGAGCGGCGCCGCCCCTCGCCCCTCAGCGCATCGCGCGCGACCGGTACGCCGGGTCCTTGCCGAGCACGCGCTCGGCGGCCAGCCGGCCGGAGACGAGCACCATCGGGACGCCGACGCCGGGCTGGGTGCCCGAGCCGGCGAACACGACGTTCTCACCCCAGATGTTCTTGGGGCGGAACGGGCCGGTCTGGAAGAAGGAGTGGGCGGCGGCGACGGGCGCGCCGCGCTCCATGCCGCGGGCGGCCCAGTCCAGCGGGGTGGTGGTCAGCTCGACCTCGACGCCGTCGCCGAAGCCGGAGTAGCCGCGCTTCTCCAGCGTCTCGACGACCTGGTCGCGGTAGCGCGGGCCCTCGCTCTTCCAGTCGATGGGGGCGTCTAGGTTGGGCGTCGGGAACAGCACGTAGTAGATCTGCTTGCCGTCCGGCGCCAACGACGGGTCCGAGTGGGTCGGGTTCGTCACCAGCAGCGAGGGGTCGGTCATCAGCCGGCGCTCGTCGATGAGCTCGCGGAAGACGCCTTCCCAGGACTCGCCGAAGTGGATGTTGTGGTGGGCGATGTGGTCGTATGTCGCCGTCGAGCCGGCCAGCAGCAGGTAGCACGACGGGCTGTAGGAGAGCCGGCGCACCTTGGCCGGCTGGAAGCCGAGCAGGTCACGGTAGGCCACCGGCAGGTCCGGGTTGAGCACGACGACGTCGCACGGGATCCGCTCGCCGTCGGTGGTGACCACGGCGGTCGCGCGGTTGCCGCGCCGCTCCACCCGCTCGACCTCGGTGCTGTAGCGGATGTCGACGCCGTGCTTGGCGGCGGCGCCGGCCAGCGCGCGCGGCACCGCGTGCATGCCGCCCTTGGGGAAGTAGACCCCGGCCACCGAGTCCATGTAGGCGATGACGGCGTAGATGGCCAGGGCGTCGTAGGGGGACAGGCCGGCGTACATGGCCTGGAAGGAGTAGACGCGCTGGGTGCGCGGGTCGCGCAGGTACTTCTCCACCTTGTGCGCCAGCTTGCGGAACCCGCCCAGTGCGACCAGCCGGGCGAGGTTGGGCGTGAGCAGGTCGAACGGGGAGTCGAGGTTGCGGTCGATGAAGTCGGCCATCTCGTATCGGTAGAGCTGGGAGACGAACTGGACGTACTGGCGGTAGCCCGCGGCCTCGCGCGGCCCGCACACCGTGGCGATCTCGTCGGCCATCGCGTCGACGTCGGCGTGCACGTCCAGCTGGGAGCCGTCGGCGTAGAAGGCGCGGTAGAGCGGGGCGACCGGCTGCAGCTCGAGCCAGTCCTCCATCCGCTCGCCGACGGCGTCGAAGGCGTCGGCGATCAGGTCCGGCATGGTGAGCACGGTGGGGCCGGTGTCGAACCGGAAGCCGTCGCGCACCGCCAGGCCGTTGCGCCCGCCGGGGACGTCCTCGCGCTCGAGCAGGGTGACCCGACGGCCGGCGCCGGCCAGGCGCAGCGCGGCGGACAGCCCGGCCAGTCCCGCGCCGACGACGACGACGTGGTCGGTGGGGCCGGTGACGGTGCGCATGGGAGCTCCAGTGCTGAGGGTGACCGACAGGGTGGGTCAGACCGAGCGGGCGGTGGCGGCGGCGATGAGCTCCACCAGCACCTCGTGCGCGTCGCCGGCGAGCTCGACACCCTCGAGCGCCGTCGCCGCGCGGTCGGTGAGCTCGTCGATGAGCTGCTCCACCTCGGCCAGAGCGCCGGTGTCGACGAGCACCTCGCGCAGCTGCTCCACCCCGGCGGCGTCCAGGTGCGGGTCGCCGAGGTGGCGCCGGACCAGCGCGGCCTGCGCGGGCGAGGCGGTGCGCAGCGCGGTGGCGACCAGCACGGTCCGCTTGCCCTCGCGCAGGTCGTCGCCGGCCGGCTTGCCGGTCTCGGCCGGGTCGCCGAAGACGCCGAGGACGTCGTCGCGCAGCTGGAAGGCCTCACCGAGCGGCAGGCCGTAGGCGCTGTAGGCGGCCAGCACGCGGTCGTCGGCACCGGCCAATGACCCGCCGAGCAGCAGCGGGTGCTCGATGGAGTACTTGGCGCTCTTGTAGCGGATCACCGTGCGGGCGCGCTCGACGGCGTCGGCGCCGGCCTCGTTGGCGCGCACCTGCTCGAGCATGTCGAGGTACTGCCCGCCCATCAGCTGGGTGCGCATGACGTCGAACACCCGGCGGCCCTCGCACAGCGCCGTGGTCGGCAGGCCGCTGCAGGTGAGCATCTCGTCGGACCACACGAGGAACAGGTCGCCGAGCAGGATGGCGCCGGCCTCGCCGAACCGCTCGGCCGCGCCGGTCCAGGCCGACCCGCGGTGCAGCGCGCTGAAGCGACGGTGCGCGGCGGGCATGCCGCGGCGGGTGTCGCTGTCGTCCATGACGTCGTCGTGCACGAGCGCAGCGGCCTGGAACAGCTCCAGCGCGGCGGCGGCGTCGACGATCTCCGGGCAGTCCTCGCCGCCCGCGCCGCGCCAGCCCCAGTAGCAGAACGCCGGGCGCAGCCGCTTGCCGCCGCGCACCAGGTCCACGGCGGCCTCGGCCAGCGGGGCGAGGTCGACGCTCACCGACTCGAGCACGTCGGCCTGGCGGGACAGGAAGTCGTCCAGCGCCTTCTGCACCCGCGTGCGCAGGTCCTCCCGGTCCATCGGCGAGGCCGACGCCGACGTCGCGGAGATGGACGTCGCGGGGGAGGACGCTGCGGGGTGAACGCTCGGCGTCGTGGGTGCCACACATCGAGCGTAGGGGCACCGCGCGCCGGGGGCCTGTCGAGATCACGCGTCCGGATGACGGTCGTCCGCCGAACGGGCGGGGCGCTCGCACTACCCTCGCTGCCATGGCGCTCGGCCTGCCCTCCACGATGCCCGGCGGCGCGGCGACGATCCGCGACCTGCTGGCCGCCGGCGACCGCTCCTACTCCTTCGAGTTCTTCCCCCCGAAGACCGACGAGGGCGAGCGGACGCTGTGGGAGGCGCTGCGTCGGCTCGAGCTGCTCTCGCCCACCTTCGTCTCGGTCACCTACGGCGCCGGCGGCTCCACCCGGGACCGGACGGTGAACGTGGTGGAGCGGATCGCCTCGGAGACCACGCTGACGCCGGTGGGTCACCTCACGGCGGTGGACCACTCGGTGGCCGAGCTGCGCCGGGTGGTCGGGCAGTTCGCCGACGCCGGGGTGCGCAACGTGCTGGCCTTGCGAGGCGACCCGCCCGGCGACCCGCAGGGGGAGTGGGTGGCCCACCCGCAGGGGCTGAGCTACGCGGCGGAGCTGGTGCGGCTGCTCAAGGAGTCCGGCGACTTCTGCGTGGGCGTGGCCGCCTTCCCGGAGCGTCATCCGCGCAGCGCCGACTGGGAGAGCGACGTCCGTCACTTCGTGGCCAAGTGCCGCGCCGGCGCCGACTTCGCGATCACGCAGATGTTCTTCCACGCCGAGGACTACCTGCGGCTGCGGGACCGGGTGTCCGCCGCCGGCTGCGACGTCCCGATCATCCCCGGCATCATGCCGGTCACCAACGTGCGCCAGATCGAGCGCTTCGCAGTGCTCTCCGGCGCGGACTTCCCCGCCGACCTCGCCGAGCGGCTGCACGCGGTGGAGGACGACCCGGAGGCGGTGCGCCGGGTGGGCGTGGAGGCGGCGACCGCCCTGTGCGAGCGGCTGCTGGCCGAGGGCGTGCCCGGGCTGCACTTCATCACCCTCAACCGGTCCACCGCCACGTTGGAGATCTACCAGCAGCTCGGTCTCGCGCCGGCCGCCGCCCGCTGACCGTGGCATCGCCCGTCCCGGACCGGGACACCTACTTCACCCGCTGGTCGGGCCTGCATGGCGGCTACGACCCTCGGGGTTCGCGGCTGGTCGGGCCGTGGCTCACCCTCACCTACGTCGCGGCGCGGCCGTTCGCCGCACTGCGGGTGCCGCCCGACGCCGTCACCCTGCTGGGTCTGCTGGTGTCCGGCGCGGTGGCGGCGCTGGCTCCGCTGGGTGGGCGCTGGCTGCTGCTGGCCGCGCTGATGACTGTGCTCTCGGGGTTCACCGACAACCTCGACGGCGCGGTGGCCGTCCTCACCGAGCGGGCCACCCGGTGGGGATACGTGCTCGACTCGGTCGTGGACCGAGTCAGCGACGGGCTCTACCTGCTGGCGCTGTGGCTGGTCGGCGCGCCGGCCGGGCTGTGCGTGGGCGCCGGCGCGGTGATGGGGCTGCAGGAGTACGCGCGGGCGCGTGCGGGGGCCGCCGGCATGACCGAGGTGGGTGTCGTCACCGTGTGGGAGCGGCCCAGCCGGGTCATCGTCACCGCGATGTTCCTGGTGGGCGCCGGCATCTACGACAGCGCGTCGGAGACGTGGGCGACGTCCGGCGCGCTGGCCTGGCTGACCCTCGGCGTCGTCGGGTTGGTGCAGCTGCTGGTGGTCGTCCGGCGCCGCCTCACCGCCACCGGCTGACGCCGTCTCACCGCTGACCGGTCCCTGCGGAGAGGAAGACCTCACCTCGCCGTGATCGCCGGCGGCCGTCCGCGTAACCCGCCCCTGCGACGTTCCTGCGCGTCCCTCCCGACGCACCCACGGAGCGCGTATGACCACCACCGCCGCACCCACCGCCGCCGCGACCCGCCCGACGACCCGGCGCGGCCGGTGGATCGAGCACTGGGAGCCCGAGGACCCGCGGTTCTGGGAGGAGACCGGCCGCAGGGTCGCCCGGCGCAACCTCGCCGTGTCCGTCCTCACCGAGCACGTCGGCTTCTCGGTCTGGACGCTCTGGTCGGTGCTGGTGCTGTTCCTGGGCAAGGACTACGGCTTCGCGCCCGAGCAGAAGTTCCTGCTCACCACCGTCCCGGCGCTCGTCGGCTCGGTGCTGCGCCTGCCCTACACGCTCGCCGTGGCGCGGTTCGGCGGGCGCACCTGGACCGTGGCGAGCGCCCTGCTGCTGCTCGTGCCGTCGGTGGCCGCCGCGGTCGTCCTCGAGCCCGGCGTCGGGGTCGGCACGCTGCTCGTCGTCGCCGCCCTCGCCGGCGTCGGCGGCGGCAACTTCGCCTCGTCCATGGCGAACATCAACGCCTTCTACCCGCAGCGGCTCAAGGGCCGGGCGTTGGGGATCAACGCCGGCGGCGGCAACGTCGGCGTGGCCACGGTGCAGCTGGCCGGCCTGGCGGTGCTCGCGGTGCTCGGCGTGCACCACCCGCGGGCGCTGCTCGGCATCTACCTGCCGCTCGTCGTGATCGGCGCGGTGCTTGCGGCCCTGCTCATGGACAACCTGGCCACCGCCCGCAACGACACCGAGGCGATGCGCCTGGTGCTGCGCGAGCCGCACGCCTGGGTGCTCTCGCTGCTCTACGTCGGCACCTTCGGCTCGTTCATCGGCTTCGGGTTCGCCTTCGGGCAGGTGCTCCAGGTCCAGTTCGGCGACCGCTTCGCGACCCCCGTCGACGCCGCTTACCTCACCTTCCTCGGCCCGCTCATCGGCTCGCTCATCCGCCCGGTCGGCGGCTGGTTCGCGGACCGCTGGGGCGGCGCTCGCACCACGGTCGCCACGTTCGTCGCCATGGCGGCGGCCGGCCTGCTCGTCCTGCTCGCCTCGCGCGAGGAGTCGCTGGCGCTGTTCGTGACCGCGTTCGTGGTGCTGTTCGCCCTGAGCGGCATCGGCAACGGGTCAACGTACGCGATGATCCCGGCGGTCTTCGCCGCGCGGGCGGGCGCGGCAGTGGCCGCTGGCTCCGACGAGTCGTCGGAGAAAGCGATGGCGCAGCGGCTCTCCGGCGCGCTGATCGGCATCGCCGGGGCCGTCGGGGCCTTCGGTGGGGTGCTGGTGAACCTCGCCTTCCGGCAGTCGTTCCTCACCACGCACCGGGGCGACGCCGCCTACGTCGCCTTCGTGGGCGCCTACCTGGTCGGCGCCGCGGTGACGTGGACCGTCTACGTGCGCCGCTCCCCGCGCCGCCTCGCCGGGGTGTGAGGGCCTTGTTGCATGCCGGAAACACGAGCGTCGTCGCCGGGAAACCGCCGGCGGGGAGCCTCGGGGCCGTGGACGTCGACACGCACTGCCCGTACTGCGCGCTGCAGTGCGCCATGACATTGACCGTCCGGGGCGCCGGCCACGTCGACGTCGCCCCGCGCGAGTTCCCCACCAACCGCGGCGGCCTGTGCCAGAAGGGCTGGACCGCGGCGGAGCTGCTGGCGCACCCGGACCGGCTCACCACGCCGCTGGTGCGCGTCGACGGCACGCTGCGCCCGGCCGGCTGGGACGAGGCGCTCGACCTCGTCGCGGCGCGGCTGCAGGAGGTCCAGCGCCAGCACGGTCGCGACGCGGTCGGGGTGTTCGGCGGCGGCGGGCTCACCAACGAGAAGGCCTACGCGCTGGGCAAGTTCGCGCGGGTGGCGCTCAGGACGAGCGCGATCGACTACAACGGCCGCTGGTGCATGTCCTCGGCCGCAGCCGGCGGGTTGCGCGCGTTCGGGGTGGACCGGGGCCTGCCGTTCCCGCTCACAGACCTGGCCGGCGCCGACGTCGTGCTGCTGGCCGGCGCCAACGTCGCCGAGACGATGCCGCCGCTGGTGCGCCACCTGGCGCAGATGCAGCAGGACGGCGGCCGGCTGCTGGTGGTGGACCCGCGCGAGACGGCAACGGCGCGCGCGGCCACCCTGCACCTGGCGCCGGCACCGGGCACCGACCTAGCGCTCGCGCTCGGCCTGCTGCACGTCGTCGTGGCCGAAGGGCTGGTCGACGAGCGCTACGTGGCCGAGCGCACCACCGGCTTCGACGCCGTGCGAGGGCGGGTGGCGGCCTGGTGGCCCGAGCGGGTGGAGCGCACGGCGGGCGTCCCCGCCGACGACGTCCGCCGGGCCGCGCGGATGCTGGCCGCGGGCAGCCGCGTCCTGCTGCTCACCGGGCGCGGGGCCGAGCAGCACAGCAGCGGCACCGACACCGTGTCGGCGTACTGCAACCTCGCGCTGGCCCTCGGCCTGCCGGGGCGGGAGGGCAGTGGCTACGGCTGCCTCACCGGGCAGGGCAACGGCCAGGGCGGCCGCGAGCACGGCCAGAAGGCCGACCAGCTGCCCGGCTACCGGCGGCTGGACGACCCGGCGGCGCGGGCGCACGTGGCCGCCGTGTGGGGCGTCAACCCCGACGAGCTGCCCGGCCCGGGGCGCTCCGCGTACGAGCTGCTCGACTCCCTCGGCCGCGACGGCGGCGTGCGGGCGCTGCTGGTGCACGGCAGCAACCCGGCGGTGTCCGCCCCGCGGGCCGCGCACGTGGCCGAGCGACTGGGGGCGCTGGACCTGCTGGTGGTCGCCGACCCGTTCCTGTCCGAGACCGCGGCGCTCGCCGACGTCGTGCTGCCGGTGGCGCAGTGGGCTGAGGAGGAGGGCACGACGACCAGCCTGGAGGGCCGGGTGCTGCGGCGCCGCCGCGCGCTCGCCCCGCCCGCGGGCGTGCACACCGACCTCGAGGTCCTGGCCGGCCTGGCCGAGCGGCTGGGCGCCCGCGGGTTCAGCGCCGACCCCGCGACCACGTGGGACGAGCTGCGCCGCGCCAGCGCCGGCGGGCCCGCCGACTACGCCGGCATCGGCTGGGACCGGCTCGACACCGGCGAGGCCTTGCACTGGCCCTGCCTGGACGACGCCCACCCCGGCACGCCGCGGCTGTTCGCCGAGCGCTTCGCGACACCCGACGGCCGGGCGCGGTTCGTCGACGTCGAGCACGCCGGGCCCGCCGAGGACGTCGACGAGCACTACCCGCTCCTGCTCACCACCGGCCGCGTGCTGGCGCAGTACCAGAGCGGCACGCAGACCCGTCGGGTGGCCGGGCTGGTCGACGCCGCGCCGGAGGCCTTCGTGGAGGTGGCTCCCGACGTCGCGGACCTGCTCGGCCTGGTGGAGGGCGAGCAGGTGCGGGTGGTGAGCCGCCGAGGCACCGCGGTCGCACCGCTGCGGATCAGCGACGCCATCCGCGCCGACACCGTCTTCATGCCGTTCCACTGGCCCGGCGAGCAGCGGGCCAACACCCTGACCAACCCCGCCCTCGACCCCGTGTCGCGCATGCCCGAGCTCAAGGTGTGCGCGGTGCGCCTGGAGAGGACCGCAGCATGACCTCCTACAACGTGTCAGAGACAAGGCCCAGGGTCGTCGTCGTGGGCAACGGCATGGCCGGCTCGCGAATGGTCGAGGAGCTGCGCGCCCACGACCCACGTCACCTGCTGGCCGTGACCGTGCTTGGTGAGGAGGAGCAAGGCGCCTACAACCGCGTGCTGCTGTCCGAGGTGCTCGCCGGCCGGCACCGCGCCGAGGACATCCGGCTCGGTGCCACGGGTTGGCACGAGGCCCACGACGTCGACCTGCGCCTGGGCCACCGGGTCGCGCGGGTCGACCGGGCGGCGCGGGAGGTCCTCGTCGACGACGGCACGCACGTCCCCTACGACGTCCTCGTGCTCGCCACCGGGAGCTGACCGGTGCTGCCCGGCATCGACGGACTCGCCCGGCCGGACGGCTCGCTGCTGCCCGGCGCGTTCGCCTTCCGCACCCTGGACGACTGCGACCGCATCCTGGCCGGCCTGGCGCAGCGGCCGGTGCGGCGCGCCGTGGTCCTCGGCGGCGGGCTGCTCGGCCTGGAGGCCGCGCGCGGCCTGGCCGGCCGGGGGATCGACGTCGTCGTCGTGCACGCCGTGGGCCACCTGATGGAGCGCCAGCTCGACCCGGCCGCCGGCGGGGTGCTGCGCCGCACGCTGAGGGGACTCGGGGTGTCGGTGCGGCTGGGTGCGACCACCACCGGCGTCGTCCACGGACCCGACGGCGACTTCGCCGGGGTGCGGCTCGACGACGGGAGCGTCGTCCTGGCCGACCTGCTCGTGGTGGCGTGCGGGGTCCGCCCGGAGACGGCCCTGGCCGCCGAGGCGGGGCTGGCGGTGGACCGCGGGATCGTCGTCGACGACACCCTGCGCTCGGTCACCGACCCGCGGGTCTTCGCCCTGGGCGAGTGCGCCCAGCACGACGGCAAGGTCTACGGGCTGGTGGCCCCGGCGTGGGAGCAGGCCGCGGTGATCGCCGCGCAGGTCACCGGCCAGGACCCGTCGCTGCGCTACCCCGGCTCGCGGACGGTGACCCGGCTCAAGGCCGCCGGGGTCGACCTCGCCGCGATGGGCGAGAGCACCGCCGACGGCGAGGCGCTGCTGGAGCAGCCCGGCGTCGAGGTCGTGCAGCTCAGCGACCCGGCCCGCGGCACCTACGGCAAGCTCGTCGTCCGCGACGGCCGGCTCACCGGCGCCATCCTGGTCGGCGCACCGGCCGCCGTGCCCGCCGTCACGCAGCTCTACGACCGGGGCGGCCCCCTGCCGCCGGACCGGACCGGGCTGCTGCTCGGCCCGCGGCGGGGCGCCGTGGCCGCTGTCGCCGACTCCCCCGAGCGGATGCCCGCCGCGGCCACGGTCTGCCGCTGCAACGGGATCACCAAGGGTCGGATCCAGGGCGCGGTGCTCGACGGCGCGCGCAGCACCGCGGAGGTGGCCGCGGCCACCCGCGCGACCACCGGGTGCGGCGGCTGCCGCGACGCCGTCGACGGCATCGTCGGCTGGCTGCTGGCCGCCGGTGCCGCGGACCCGGCGCCGGACGGCTCAGAAGAGGCAAGTACAGCAACGACTTCTGATCTCACGGGGAGGACGGCATGAGCGAGCGCACCCTGGTGGTCGTCGGCGCCGGCATGGTCGCCCAGCGGCTGGTCGAGTCGCTGCGCGCCCGCGACGAGGACCGCAGCTGGCGGGTCGTGGTGGTCGGCGAGGAGAGATGGGCGCCCTACGACCGCGTCGCCCTCACCTCCTACGTCACCGGCACCACCGCCGAGGAGCTCTCCCTGGTGCCGCAAGGCTTCTGGGACGACGACCCGGACCTCGCCCTGCACCTCGGCGAGCGGGTCGTCGCGGTGGACCGGACGGCGCGCACGGTGAGCACCGACGCCGGCCGCGTTCTGGCCTACGACGCGCTCGTGCTGGCCACCGGTTCGGCCCCCTTCGTGCCGCCGGTACCCGGGCGCGACCTGCCTGGCTGCCACGTGTACCGGACGCTGGACGACCTCGACGGGATCCGCGCGGACCTGCGGGACGCCCGGGTGGGTGCCGTGGTGGGAGGGGGGCTGCTCGGGCTGGAGGCCGCCGGGGCGCTGCGCGCGCTCGGCCTGCGCACGCACGTCGTCGAGGCCGCGCCCCGCCTGATGCCGCTGCAGGTCGACGAGGGCGGCGGCCAGGCGCTGGCCCGGCACATCAGGGGCCTGGGCGTCATGGTGCACACCGGGGCGATGACCGAGCGGATCGAGGCCGCGCCGGACGGGCGGGTGGGCACGCTGCACCTGGCCGGCGGCACGGAGGTCGACGCCGACGTCGTGGTGTTCGCCGCCGGGGTGCGGCCCCGCGACGAGCTGGCCCGCGCCTGCGGCCTTGCGGTTGGGGAGCGCGGCGGGGTGCTGGTGGACCAGACCTGCCGCACCGACGACGAGGCGGTGTGGGCCGTCGGGGAGTGCGCGGCGGTGCAGGGCCGGGCCTACGGGCTGGTGGCGCCGGGCTACGCGATGGCCGAGGTGGTCGCCGACCGGCTGCTCGGCGGGGAGGCGGTGTTCACCGACCCGGACACCAGCACCAAGCTCAAGCTGCTCGGCGTCGACGTCGCCAGCATCGGCGACGCGCACGCCGGCACCGAGGGCGCGCTGGAGCTGGTGTGGGCCGACCAGGTGGCCGGGGTCTACAAGAAGCTGGTCGTGACCGACGACGCCCGCACGCTGCTCGGCGCCGTGCTCGTCGGCGACGCCGCGGACTACGCCGCCCTGCGTCCGCTGCTGGGCCGGGAGATCGGCTGCCCACCCGAGCAGCTCCTCCTCCCCGCGACCGACCAGTCGGCGCGGCCGGCCCTGCCGGACGAGGCGCAGGTGTGCTCCTGCCGTGCGGTGACCAAGGGCGAGGTCGTGCAGGCGGTTCGCGCCGGGCGCTGCTCCGACGTCGCGTCGCTGAAGGCCTGCACGGGCGCCGGCACCGGGTGTGGCAGCTGCGTGCCGATGCTCACGTCGCTGCTGGCCGAGGCCGGAGTGGTGGCCGATCCCGCGCTGTGCGAGCACTTCGCCATGACCCGCAAGGAGCTCTTCGAGGTCGTCGCCGCCACCGGGATCCGCACCTTCAGCGAGCTGGTGGAGCGGCACGGCACCGGGCGCGGCTGCGACATCTGCAAGCCGGTGGTGGCCTCGGTCCTCGCCAGCCTCGGGACCGGGCACGTGCTCGACGGCGAGCAGGCGGCGCTGCAGGACAGCAACGACCACCACCTGGCCAACCTGCAGAAGGACGGCACCTACTCGGTGGTGCCGCGCATCCCCGGCGGCGAGATCACCCCGGACCGGCTCATCGTCATCGGGGAGGTCGCCCGCGACTTCGGGCTCTACACCAAGGTGACCGGCGGCCAGCGCATCGACCTGCTCGGCGCCCGGGTGGAGCAGCTGCCGGCCATCTGGCGCCGGCTGGTGGACGCGGGCTTCGAGTCCGGCCACGCCTACGGCAAGGCCCTGCGCACGGTGAAGTCGTGCGTCGGGTCGACCTGGTGCCGCTACGGCGTGCAGGACTCCGTCGGCCTGGCCATCGCGCTGGAGCTGCGCTACCGGGGGCTCCGCGCGCCGCACAAGCTCAAGGGCGGGGTGTCCGGTTGCGCCCGCGAGTGCGCGGAGGCGCGCAGCAAGGACTTCGGTGTCATCGCGACCGAGAACGGCTGGAACCTCTACCTCGGCGGCAACGGCGGCTTCAGCCCGCGCCACGCCGAGCTGTTCGTGCAGGACGTCGACACCGACACGCTCATCACCTACCTGGACAGGTTCCTCATGCTCTACGTGCGCACCGCGGACCGGCTGCAGCGCACCGCGCGCTGGATCGAGGACATGGACGGCGGCCTCGAGCACCTGCGAGCCGTCATCGTGGACGACAGCCTCAGCGTCTGCGCCGACCTCGACGCCGCCATGGCCCGGCACGTCGCCGGCTACGAGGACGAGTGGCGCGCGGTGCTCGACGACCCCGAGCGGCTCGCCCGGTTCGCCTCCTTCGCCAACGCCCCCGGCACCCCGGACCCCGACGTCGTGGTCGTCGCCGAGCGCGGGCAGCCGCGTCCGGCGACTCCCGCCGAGCGCGCGGTGCTGGTGGCCGGCCCGAGCCTGGAGGTGGCTCGATGACCGTCGTCTCCTCCGACGCCGCGTCGGACACGAGGGCGCAGGGCTGGCTCGACGTGTGCGACGTCGAGCGGCTGGTGCCCGAGCGGGGAGTGGCCGTGCTGCTGCCGGACGGACGCCAGGCCGCGGTCTTCCGGCTGCTGGACGGCTCGCTGCACGCCGTCGACCACCGCGACCCGCGCAGCGGCGCCAACGTGATGGCCCGCGGCATCGTGGGCAGCCGCGGGGAGGTGCCCACTCTGGCCTCGCCGATGTACAAGGAGGTCTACGACCTGCGCACCGGGCGGTGCCTGGACGACCCCTCCCTGTCCCTGGGGATCCGGCCGGTCCGCGTGCGCGAGGGCGTCGTGGAGGTCGGGCTGGCCGAGCTGGCCGAGCTGCCGGTGGCAGGACTGACCGACGCACCTGCGGAGGGACGGTGACCGACGACCGCCCCCTCGCGGGCTTCACGGTGGCGGTCACCGCGGCGCGACGGCGCGAGGAACTGGCCGCCATGCTCGAGCGCCGCGGCGCCCGCGTGGTCACCGCACCGGCCATCAGGCTGGTGCCCCTGTCCGACGACGCCGAGCTGCTGCGGGCCACCCGCGGCTGCCTGGCCGAGCCGCTCGACGTCGTCGTGGTGACCACAGGCATCGGCTTCCGCGGCTGGGTGGAGGCCGCCGAGGGCTGGGGGCTGGGCGAGGCGCTGCTGGCCGCGCTCGGGCGGGCCGAGGTGCTGGCCCGCGGGCCCAAGGCGCGCGGGGCCGTGCGCGCGGCCGGGCTGGTGGAGGCGTGGTCGCCGGCCTCGGAGTCCTCCTCCGAGGTGCTCGAGCACCTGCTCGAGCGCGACCTCACCGGGCTGCGAGTCGCGGTCCAGCTGTACGGCGAGCCGCTGCCCGACGTCGTCGAGGCGCTGGAGGTGGCCGGCGCGGAGGTCGTGCAGGTGCCGGTCTACCGCTGGACCCTGCCCGACGACGTCGCGCCGCTCCGCCGGCTGGTCGACCAGGTGGCGGACGCGGCGGTCGACGCGGTCACCTTCACCAGCGCACCGGCCGTGCTCGCCCTGCTCCAGCTGGCCCAGGAGGCCGGGCGGCAGGAGGAGGTGCTGGCCGCGCTGCGCGGCCCCGTGCTGGCGGCGTGCGTCGGTCCGGTGACCGCGGCACCGCTGGAGCGGCTCGGGGTCCGGACGGTGGAGCCCGAACGCTTCCGCCTCGGGGCGCTGGCCCGCACCCTGGTCGCGGAGCTGACGGCGCGCGCCCGCCCGCTGCCGGTCGCCGGGCACCGGTTGTCCGTGCGGGGCCACGCCGTGCTCCTCGACGACGCCGTGGTCCAGCTGCCGCCCGCGCCGTTCGCGGTGCTGCGGGCGTTGGCCGCGAGCCCGGGCCGGGTGCTCAGCCGAGCCGCCCTGCTGCAGGCGATGCCGGGCGAGAGCGCGGACGAGCACGCCGTGGAGGTCGCGGTGCAGCGGCTGCGCAGCGGGCTGGGCGATCCGCGGGTGGTCCAGACGGTGGTGAAGCGCGGCTACCGGCTGGCGTACGAGACCGAGCAGGAGCAGGAGAACTGGGAACCCGGAGCTGAGTCGGTCGGGGTCCAGGAGGCGGACGCGAGCGCGTCCGTGGCACCCTCGGCCGGGTGAGCTCTTCGCCAGACCCCGCGCCGGTCCTCGTCGGCGCCGCGCACGGCACCCGCAACCCCGCCGGCGCGGTCGCGACGCGCGCCCTGCTCGACGCCGTGCGCGCGGCGCGCCCGGGCCTGGTGGCCCGCGAGTGCTACGTGGACGTGCACGGCCCGACACCCGAGGAGGTGCTGGCCGACGTCGACGCACCTTCGGTGCTGCTGCCGCTGCTGCTGTCCGTCGGCTACCACGTCGGCGTCGACCTGCCGCGAGCCGCGGTCACGGCCCGGCACCCGGTGGTGGTCGGGGAGCCGCTCGGGCCGGACGAGGCCCTGGTCGACGTGCTGGTGGACCGGCTGGCCGAGGCAGGGGTCGTCTCCGACGGGCTGTCGGAGAACGACGACGTCGTGCTGGCCGCTGCCGGCTCGTCGGACCCGGCGTCCGCCGCGGCCGTGGAGGAGGTGGCCGAGGGGCTGGCGGCCCGTCTGGGGCGCCCCGTGCGCCCCGCCTACTCCTCGGCGGTGAGCCCGCGGGTCCCGTGCGCGGTGGCGAAGGGCCGGATCGAGGGGCGACGCGTCGTCGTGGCGACCTACCTGCTCGCGCCCGGGCTGTTCACCCGTCGCGCGGAGGCGAGCCGGGCCGACGTCGTCGCACCCCCGCTCGGCGTGCACCCGCGCCTGGTGGAGCTGGTGCTGCGCCGCTACGACGAGGCGGCCGCGCGGCTGCCCCTCGCTATCCGTCGCTGACTCCGTCGGCCCGCGCGGAGAGGAAGTCGCGGGCCAGGCGCTTGGGGGCACGGCACAGCCAAGCCTCGGAGAGCAGCTCCTCGAGGTCGCCCACGGAGACCTCGTCCAGCCGGACCAGCACCGCGGGGTAGCCGTCGAAGTGCGGTGTGGTGAAGCAGGTCGGGTCCAGCTCGGCGAGGATCGCCTCCCTGGCCTCCAGCCCCGCCGTCCGAACCCCGAGGACCGGGCCGTCCGGAGCCTGGTCGCCGAGCGCCTCGAGGTCGCCCCGGCGCAGCGGGCGCTCCCAGGCGAACATCTTGTCGCGCACCTTCCACGCCGGCAGGTGGTCGTGCCCGGCGCTGCCGTCCTCGGTCACCTCGGGCAGCGCCGTCGCGAGCCGCCGCACGTCCGCCCAATCGGCCATGCGCTGGACGCTAGACCGGCTCCTCGGTGATGACCAGCCACTGGCGGCCGTCCAGGAGCTCGCGGGCGGCGTCGAGGTGCCCGGCGTGCGCGGCGGTCTCGACCAGCACGTGCAGGACCACCTCGCGCAGGTCGTCCATCCGCCACTCGGTGCCGAACAGCTCCTCCGGCCACCAGGCCGGGGCGGCATCCAGCGGGGTGCGGGCGATGACGGCGTCGGCGCGCTCGGCCTCGCGCCGGTAGAGCTCGACGACCTCCGCCGCGGTCGTGCCCGCGGGCACCTGCCAGCCGTCCGGCTGGTCCGCGTAGTACGCCGTCGCGTCCGCCTCGCCGGCCTGCACCGCCGAGAACCAGAGCCGCTCGACGTCGACAGCGAGATGGTGGATCAGCGAGCGGCACGACCAGCCGGAGGGGAGCACAGCCCTGTCCATGGCCTCCTCGTCCAGGCCGTCGACGATGCCGAGCACGTGCCGGCGCTGGGCCTGCAGGTAGCCGAGCAGCAGCTCGCGCTCGCGGTCCTGCGTCAGGTCGTCCTGGCCCATGCTGGCTCCCTCATGTGCGGTCGGCAGGCGGACCCTAGCCGAGGCGGTGCGGGGCCGTCCGACGCCGCCGTGCCAGGGTGACCTGGTGCCCTTCGGCTTCCAGGACGCCTACGACGAGCTCAATCCCGCTGACGACGACTACCGCTTCTACCTCGAGCTGGCCGTCGCGCACGGTGCTCGCAGAGTCGTCGACCTGGGCTGCGGCACCGGAGCCCTGGCCCGGCTCCTGGCCCGGCACGGGATCGACGTCCTCGCGGTCGACCCAGACCCCGAGATGCTGCGGGTCGCGCGTGCTGGGTCGTCCGATCCTGGCGCTGGTGGCAGTGTCGAGTGGCGGCTGGGCGACAGCGCGGCGGTGGGCCCGGCCGGTGCCGACCTCGCGGTGATGTCGGGCCACGTCGCCCAGGTCTTCCTCGACGACCGCTCGTGGCAGCAGACGCTGGTGGACCTGCGCACGGCGCTGGCCCCCGGCGGGAGGTTGGCCTTCGAGTCGCGCAACCCCGCTCACCGCCGGTGGGAGGAGTGGACCCGGGCACAGACGCTGCGCGCGGTGACGACGCCCGACGGGGAGGTCGAGTTCTGGCACGAGACGGTGGCGGTCGACCTGCCGCTCGTCACGTACGACACGTTCACCAGGAACGTGCTGACAGGAGAGCAGTCGGTGACCCGCGACGTCCTGGCCTTCCGCGACGAGAGAGCGCTGCGACGGTCGGTGGAGCAGACGGGCTTCGCCGTCGACGCCGTCTTGGGCAGCTGGGACAGGCGACCGGTGTCTGCAGATTCGCCGGAGCTCATCGTCGTCGCCCGGGCGGCTGGATCATGATGCACTCGCACGCGCAGCGAGGATGCACCAGGTCTCAAGATCCTCGGCAGCGTCGCCATTCTTGCATGATCACGTAAAAGGGGGTCGGGTCGGCGGTCACGCCGTCCCCACCTGCTCGGCCACGATCGCCGCGGACAGCCCCACCAGCGGCAGCCCGCCGCCCGGGTGCGAACTCCCCCCCACCAGGAAGAGCCCCGGCAGCGGAGAACGGTTGGCCGGCCGCAGGAACGCCGCGCGCGGGCCGTTGCTGGACGAGCCGTAGATGGAGCCGCCGGGGGAGCGGGTGGCGCGTTCGAGATCGGCCGGGGTGCGGATCTCCCGCCACAGCAACCGGTCCCGCACGTCGAAGCCGCGGTCGGCGGCGCGCTTGGCCATGGTCTCGAGCACCTGGTCCGCGTAGGAGTCGGCCAGGCCGGGCGCGTCCCAGTCCACGCCCTGCTCCGGGTCGTGCCTGGGTGCGTTCACCAGCACGAACCAGGCTTCGCTGTCCACGTCCGGGCGCAGCGCCGGGTCGTCCGGCGCGCTGACGTAGACGGTGGGGTCGGGCACCGGACGCGGGGAGCGGACCGGCCCGGTTCCGAAGACCGAGTCGAACTCGTCGTCGTAGTCCTGCGGGAACAGGACGGTGTGGTGCTGCAGGTCCGGCGTCCGCCCACGCAGCGCCAGCAGCAGCACGAACCCGGACAGCGACGGGGTGGCGCGGCGCAGCGAGCGCTCGGCGGCGGGCACCCGGACCAGGTCGCGGTAGAGGTGGGCGGCGTCGGCGTTGGCCACCACGACGTCGGCAGGGATCGTCTCGCCGTCGGCCAGCCGCACCCCGTTCGCCCGGCCGCCCTCAGTCAGGACGGCGACGACGTCGGCGCCGGTCCGGATGACGGCGCCCCGCTCGATGGCGCGGTCGCGCACCGCCTCGCCGAGCTTTCGCAGCCCTCCGCGTACGTACCAGGAACCGAAACGCTGCTCCACGAAGGGGACCGTGGCGAGCGCGGCAGGAGCGCGGCGCGGGTCCGACCCGGTGTAGGTGGCGTAGCGGTCAAGGAAGGTGCGCAGCCGCGGCTCGCGCAGGTACTGCTTTCCCAGTGCGCGCAAGGACTTGTGGGGCGCCACGGTCCGGATGTCCGCCATCCGCCGGGACAGGCGGGCCAGCGTGCGCCACCCGTCCAACGGCGACTCCAGGAACGGGCCGCGGGTGACGTCCCAGATTGCCCCCGCGCGGTCCATGAAGCGGTTCCAGTCCGCCCCGGCGCCGGTGCCGAACGCGGCGTCGAAGGCCTCCGCGATGCGGGCGCGGGAGGAGTTCGGCACGTCCACCCAGGTGCCGTCGGCGAAGCGGTAGCGGCAGGTGGGGTCGACCTCGACGACGTCGAGGACATCCTCGAGCAGGCCGCCCTTCTTGCGCGCCGCGGTCTTGAAGAACAGGTCGCGGTAGACCGCCGGCAGCGTGAGCAGCGAGGGCCCGGTGTCGAACACGAAACCGTCGCGCTCGAAGATGCCGAGCTTGCCGCCGACCACCGGGGCCTGCTCGCACACGGTCACCTGGTGCCCCTGCGCCGCCAGCCGTGCGGCGACCGACAGCCCACCGAGCCCGGCCCCTACGACGACGACGCGTGCCACGAGGGGCGAGCCTACGAGGTCGTCGCCGCCCCGGCCTCCTGGCCGTCCGACGGGGTGACCGGCAGCGCCCGCCCGCGCAGGATGCAGAACTCGTTGCCCTCCGGGTCGCCGAGGACGACCCAGGTCTGCTCGCCCTGGCCGATGTCGACGCGGCTCGCGCCCAGCGCCAGCGCCCGCTCGACCTGCGTGTCGCGCTCCCCGGGCAGGGGGGAGAGGTCGAGGTGCATGCGCAGCTTCCCCGGGGTCGGGTCGGCCACCTGGATCAGCAGCATCGTCGGCTCGGCGCCTTCGTGCGGCCCGATCTGCACGTAGCCGCCCTCCTGGTCGGGCTGGTGCCGGCCCAGCTCCTGCCAGCCCAGCAGCTCGGCGTAGAAGGCGGCCAGCCGCTCGGGGTCGTGGCAGTCCAGGGCGATCTCGGTCAGGCGCAGCGGAGTGCTCATACCGCCCATCCCATCAGCCGGTCACGACGTAGCGCTCGGGGATTCAGCTGGTGCGGCGGTAGCGGACGTGGGTGGCCAGCGGAGAGTGCAGCACCTCGACCGGCTCGAAGCCGAAGGACTCGACCCCGTCGAAGAGGCGCTCGCCGGCACCGAGCAGCACCGGGGCGATGTCCAGGGTGAGCTCGTCGATCACCCCCGCGCGCAGGGCCTGCCGGACCGTGGATGCCCCTCCGGCGATGTCCACCCCGCCGTCCCCGGCCGCCTCGCGCGCCGCGGCGTAGGCGGCGTCGAAGCCCTCGGTGACGAAGTAGAACGTGGTCCCGCCCTCCAGCTCGATCGGGGCGCGTGCGTGGTGGGTGAGCACGAACATCGGCGCGTGGTACGGCGGCTCGGGCCCCCACCAGCCGGTCCACTCCTCGTCCCAGTCCCCGCGGATCGGGCCGAACATGTTGCGTCCCATCAGGTAGGCCCCGCGCGGGCGCATCAGCCAGCCGTTCGCGACCCGGTCGGCGTCGTTGGCGCGAGGGTCGCCCAGGTGCCAGCGGTGCAGCTCGTGCCCCCGCCGGCCCAGGCCTTGCTCCAGGCTCTGGCCCGGACCGGCCACGAAGCCGTCCAGGGAGATGGACATGTGGCACGTGGCATCTGTCGTCGTGTCTGTCGTGTCCGTCATCGCGAACCTCCTCGTCGAAGCCGACCCTGCCGAGTCCTCTGCGAGGCTCTCAGACCGGACGGCCCTTCCAGGTGAGCTCCCCGCGCCGGTGCCGGCGCACGGACCGGGCGGTCAGGCCGGCGAAGACCGCGATGGAGACCGGGTGCGCCAGCGCGTCGGGCAGGGCGCGACCTCCGGTCCTGCGCGCGGCGACCACCCGACCTGCCACGCCGGCGACGTAGCCGAGCAGGCCGACCCGGGAACCCAGCGCGCCGGCCACCGGCGGGACGACGAAGCACAGCCCCAGGAACCCGACCGTGGCGACGGCTCCGGCGGGGCTGCCGAACGCCGACCACAGCGACTTGGAGTAGCCCTCGCGCAGGTCCGTCCAGCCCTCGTACATCCGGCAGGTCGCGACGTCGGTCCCGTCCACGACGACGCCGCGACCGCCGGATCGCTTCACCGCGCGCAGCAGCGCGATGTCGTCCAGCACCTCGCCGCGCACCGCGCGGTAGCCGCCGGCCCGGGCCAGCGCCCCGGCGTCGACGGCCAGCAGCTGTCCGTTGGCGGCCACGAGGGACTCGCGCGGGGATCGCTCGGCCGCCCGCAGCGGCAGCGTGGCCAGCCATGACCACTGGAGCAGCGGCTGCACCAGGCGCTCGGCGACGCCGCCGGTGACCTGTTGCGGGTAGGGGCACACCAGGTCCAGCCCGGTCCAGCGCAGCAGCGTGACGGTGGCGGCGATCGCGTGCGGCGCCAGCACGACGTCGGCGTCCACGAACACGAGCGCCGAGCCGGTGGCGGCCTCGGCCAGCCGCTGGCACGCCCATGGCTTGCCCAGCCACCCGTCCGGCAGGTCCCCGCCGGACAGCAGCGTCACCCGAGGGTCGTCTCCTACGACCCGTCGGACGACGTCGGCGGTGCCGTCCGTGGAGCCGTCGTCCAGGACCACGACCTCCAGGTCGGGGACGCCGGTCTGCGCCAGGACCGAGCGCAGGCACGGCTCGACGCGGCCAGCCTCGTTCCGCAGCGGCAGGAGCACGGACACCCGCTCGGCCACCGGCGGCGGGTCGTGCGGGGGAGTGCGCAGCAGCCCGGCGTTGACGACCGTGTGCGCGCCCAGCGCTCCGGCGCCGAGGCTGCCGGCCGCCACGACGCCGCGGAGGGCCTGGCGCAGCGGCGCGGCCCCGCCGAGCCTCAGGGACGGTCGGACCACAGCGCCAGCAGGTAGGGCAGGCCGACCAGACCCATCGCCACGAAGCCGACCAGCGCCACCCAGGGGCGGTCGAAGAAGACGAGGTTGCCGACGGCGGAGCCCAGCCAGGTCCAGGCGAACAGCGCCGCCGGCTGCCCCTCGGGCGCGTCCCGGCGCCGGGGGAGCGTGCGGTCCAGCACGACCATCATGAGCACGGACACCAGCAGCCAGCCGGCGTAGTTGGTCAGCGGGATGCCGGGGACTCCCGGCAGCGCCGGGGTCGGGTGCGCCCAGGACCAGTGGCCGGCGGCGACCATCTGCGGGTCCAGGAACAGGTCCCACGCGGTGAGCGCCACCGCGGCGAGCAGCCAGCCCAGGGAGCGGCTGAGCCGTCGTCCGGCGAGGAACGCGGGATAGGCCATCATCGTCCAGGCCAGCGGCACCACGACCGGGACGTCGAGCAGCCGCGGGCCCAGGGTCCCGGCGTAGGCGTAGTCCCCGAACGGGTAGCCGGTGGCCGTTCCCACCGCCTCGGCGAGGAACCCGCCGCCGGCGGTGACCGCGGTGAACCACAGCGCCCAGCCGGCACCGCGGTGCACCCAGGCGTGCGTGACCGAGGCGGCGAAGAACAGCAGCACCGTGCCGATCGTGACCAGCCGCAGCGGCTCACCGTCCAGCAGCGGGTAGCTGACCTGCGCGAGCACCACCCCGGCGGCCAGCACCACGGGGACCGCGGACCAGGCAGCGCTCGGCCGCCGCCCGGTGCGGGGCAGCGGTCGGTAGGTCACGGTGGTCACCACGAGGGGGCCTGCGGACGCGGGCAGCGGCGCACGCGGGGAGTCTATGGCGCGCGATCTGCGCGGGCTCGGCGAGCGCGGTGCCTATGCCGCCAGCGCTGCAGCGGTGGTGCCGCAGAAGGACCCGGCGCCGCCCACCACCGCCAGGCGCGCGAAGAGCTCCTCGGAGTACCAGCGCTCCTCGGCCGTCCGGCGGATCGCCTCCACGTGCGGGGAGCGCCGGTGCGCGAACTCGGTCAGCTCCCTGCCGCTGGCCCACACCGAGAAGGTGCCCTGCAGCCCGACCGGCGCCTCGCCCACTCCTACGGCCAGTCGGACACCTTCGCTGCGGTGCAGGTCTGCCGAGACCGGTGGGACCGCCCGCCAGAACGTCACCGCCTTGCGGGGAGCGATGCGGGCGCGGGTCAGTGCGGCCACCGGCCCGTCCCAGCGCTGAGGTGTCGGACGGCCGAACGGCTCCTGCCGGGCCCACCGCCCGTGGCTGGACAGCGGAGCGAGATCCAGGCGCAGCGTCTCCTGCGCGATGAGGCCCCACTGGCGCACCGTGCGGGAGTCCTCGAAGACGACGGCGTCCTGCGCGGTCTCCCAGGCCACCAGCAGCCCCCAGTGCAGCGGGTCGGCGTCGCGGACGGTGAAGGTGCGGCCGTCGCCGGTGCCCAGCAGCTTGGCGAACCTGGCACCGGGAGCGCGCCGCACCGGCCGGCGATCGGCGGCCATCCGCAGCACGGCACGCGGCACGTCCCGGGGGGAGACCCGCCACAGGTGCAGCGTCACCAGGCCCGGGACGCCGCTCACTCCGCCTCCGCGGCCTGCATGGCGTCGCGCGCGGTCTCCCGGACCAGCCGGACGGCAGCGTTGGGCCGGTCCCACATCGGGACGTGCCCGCAGCGGCGCAGCACCTCCCACCGCGTGTGGGCCGGCGCGAGCACCCGCTCCTGGCTGGCGGACGGGAGGATCCGGTCCACGTCGCCGAACGCGATCGTGACCGGGACGTCGGCGGGGACGTGGCCGGCGCGCTCGAAGCGGCGCCCCAGGGTGCCGTCGTGCGCGGCCTCGTAGCCGGTGCTGCCGGCCACCGCCGCGGCGGCGTCGAGCACCACCTCCAGCGGCAGCGCCGACGGGGTGTAGGAGGCGGTCCAGAAGCCCAGGTGGCGACCGGCGGAGGTGCGCAGCACGAACGGCGCGATGCCGGCGGTGCGGGTGGCCAGGACCCGGTTGAGCACCATGAGCGGGGACCGGCGCCGGTGCGGCACCAGCCACAGCCCGGCCGGGGCCATGGCGGTGACCGAGGCGGCCCGTCCGTCGGCGGCCAGCTCCAGCACGACCCAGCCGCCCAGCGAGTGCCCGGCCACGTGCGGGCGGGCGGTGCCCAGCTCGTCGGCCAGCTCGTCGATCAGGGCGGCCACCCGCGCGGCGAGCACGCGCGGGGAGGCGTCGGGGAGCTGGTGCCGGACGTCGGTGGCAGGCGGAGCCAGCGGCGGGGACTCGCCGTGGCCGGGCAGGTCGATCGCGTAGGTGGTGTAGGTGCGGGCCAGCCGCGGCCGCACCGGGTCCCAGACCGCGCGCGAGCTGCCCAGGCCGTGCACCAGCAGCAGCGGCGGCCCGTCGCCCTCGCGGTCGTAGGCCAGGCCGGCGGCGTACCGGGTGGCGCGCCCCGTCGTCGACGGCGCGGGACTCACGCCACCTCCGCCGCAGTGCCGCCGGTGATCCGCAGCAGCTCGTCGTAGCTGGTCGGGAAGACGGTGTGCGCGTGGCCGGCCGCCGCCCAGACGACGTCGTAGGTGCCCAGCTCGACGTCGACCAGCGTGCGCAGCGGCGCGGGGTGCCCGACCGGCGCGACTCCGCCGATCACCATGCCGGTGGCCGAGCGCACCGTGTCGGGGTCCGCCCGACGGACCTCGCTCATCCCCAGCAGCGCGGCCACCTTGGCCGTGTCGACCCGGTGCGCGCCGGAGGTGAGCACCAGGAGCGGCTCGCCGTCGGCCACGAACACCAGGGAGTTGGCGATGGCGCCCACCGGGCAGCCGATCTGGTCCGCGGCGGCCTGCGCGGTGCGGGCCGCGTCGTCCAGGACGCGGACCTCCCCGGTGGCGCCGAGGTCGGACAGGGTCGCGCGCACGCGCTGAACGGCGGGGTGGTCCACGGCAGGAGGGTAGACGGGGGGCTTGCTGGGCGCGGCTCGGGCTTCGGGACCTGCAGGAGCGGCGGCTGCGGGGGAGCCGTGGGTCGACAAGGCGCTGATGACGGGCGGAGCGGGGTCGGGCGCGGAACGGCAGCGCCGCCGGCCTTCGCCGTCACCAGCGCCGTTGACCGTGCGCAAGTGATGATCATGAAGCTCTGATGGCGGAAATCCGCCACCACGACTTCACGATCACGCGGCTTCGAGTAGTTGTGCAGATCGCGTTGACGGCTGTCCTCGGCCCGTGGTCCACTGAACGAGTCGAACAGCTGTACGACGATCAGGTGTACGAACGGACTCCGAGGGTAACCCCTCGCCCAGCCTGTCTTCGAACAGCTGTCAGACCGGGTGGACCCCCGCCCGGCACCGCGCGGACCTCGACCCCCGCGCGGTGCCGGACGGGTTCGGTTCCGCGGTGCCGGTGGGCGTGGGAAAGCGCCCGTCGGCACCGCGGCGGCCGGCCCCCGCTGGTGCCGCCTTCCCCCGGCCCGCACCCACCCGAGCGGGGGGGTGTCGGTCCTGCG
>JBQCHF010000180.1:0-2625 GCA_051954955.1 Motilibacteraceae bacterium | reverse complement strand
CTGGTCGGTGCCGGCCCGGGCTGGGGTCGCTGGCTGCTGCTGCCGCTGGCCGCGCTGGCGTCGGGTGCCGTGGTGGCGGCCTCGCCGCTGACCCGGCGGGCCCGCCAGGTGCTCGACGTCTGCGCCGTGGTGGTCGCGGGTGCGGTGCTCACCTGCCTGGGCGTGGCCGTCGCGGTGCTGGCCCTGGGCCGGTTGCCGCGGGCCGACGAGGAGCGGGTGGCCCTGCTGGCCGCGGTGCTCGGCGGGGCCGTGGCGGTGCTCGCCGCCCGCCCGGTGGCCGTGGCCGCCACCGAGGGGATGCGCCGGCTGGTAGGCCGTCGGCGGCACAGCCCGTGGCAGGTGCTCGCCACCTTCGGCGAGCGGGCCAGTCGCGGCGTGCCGCTGGAAGAGCTGCTGCGCCAGCTGAGCGAGTCGCTGCGGCTCAGCCTCGCGCTGTCCTCGGTGCAGGTGTGGACCCTCGACGGCCAGCGCCTCACCCCCACCATGGCGGTGCCGGCCGCGGCCCTCTCCTACGGACCGTCGGAGGGCATCGACGGCGCGGGGCTGGAGGCGCTGGACCGGGCGACCGTGGCCGGGGAGGGATGGGCCCGCACCTGGCTGCCGGACCTGCTGGGGGGCGCGCCCACCGGCGCGGTGCGCATCGCCCCGGCCCGGCACGGCGGCCAGGTGCTCGGCCTGGTCGTCGCCCGGCGCCCGGAGCGGGCCGAGCCGTTCGCGGAGGCGGACGAGCGGGCCCTCGGCGAGCTGGCCGGTCGGCTCGGCGTGGTGCTGCACAACGCGGCCCTGGACGCCGCCCTGCAGGAGACCCTGGACGACCTGCGCCGGGCCAACGCCGAGCTGCGCGCCTCCCGCAGCCGCCTGGTGGCCGCCGCCGACGCCGAGCGCCGGCGGATCGAGCGCGACCTGCACGACGGCGCCCAGCAGCACCTGGTCGCGCTGGCCCTCAACCTCGGCCTGGCCCGCCAGCTGCTCACCGAGGCGCCGGAGGAGGCGGGGGAGGTGCTGGCCGCGCTCGCCGGCGACGTGCAGGCCACCATCGCCGAGCTGCGCTCGCTGGCGCACGGCATCTACCCGCCGCTGCTGCTCGACGCCGGCCTGGCCGAGGCGCTGCGCGCCGCGGCCGTGCGGTCCCCGGCGGCGGCCGTGGTGCGCGCCGAGGGCGTCGGGCGGTACCCGGCGCCGGTGGAGGCCGCGGTCTACTTCTGCTGCCTGGAGGCGCTAGCCAACGCCGGCAAGCACGCCCCCGGGGCGCAGGTCGAGGTCGTCCTCGCCGACGACGGCGGCCGGCTGCGGTTCAGCGTGCGCGACGACGGCCCCGGCTTCGACCCCGCGGCGGTGGGCGCGGCCGGGCACGGGCTGGTCAACATGGCCGACCGGCTGGGCGCGGTCGGCGGCTCGGTGCGCTGGGACAGCGCCCCGGGGCGCGGCGTCACCGTCGTCGGCGAGGTGCCGGTCGCCGGCGCGCCCGCTGCCATCCCGGCCGTCGCCCCCACCGGTGCCGCCTCCACCGGTGCCGCCTCCGCCGGCACGCTCCCGGTCGGGCCGGCGTAGTGCGCCGCAACCCCTCGGCGCTCGCCTGGGGCGCCGTGGCCGCGGTGGCCCGCGGGGAGCTGCGCCGGCGCTGGCGCGCGCTGGTGATGCTCGGGCTGCTCGCCGGCGCCGCGGCCGGGCTGGTGGCCGGCACCGCCGCGGTCGGGGCGCGCACCGGCAGCGCCTACGCCCGGCTGCTCGAGGCCACTGCCCCGGACGACGCCCGCCTGCTCGTCACCGAGCCCGAGCTACTGCCAGGGGTGCTCGCGCAGCCGCAGGTCCGCTCCTCCTGGATCGGGATCACCGTGGTCGGCCAGCGGGCCGGTGCCGGCCCGCTGCAGTACGTCGGGGTGAGCGCCGGGCCGCCGGCACCGCCCGGGCTGTTCCACCCGGTCGTCGTCCGGGGACGGGCGGCGGCCGGCGCGGACGAGGTGGTGGTGTCCGAGCAGATCACCCGCCGGCTGGCCGGCGAGATCGGCCTGGACCTCGGCGACGTCCTGACCCTGGACCTGCTGACCCCCACCGAGATCCGCTCGTTCGCCACCGGCTTCGGCGCCCCGGACGGCCCGCGCGTGGCGCTGCGCGTCGTCGGCGTCGTCCGCTACCCCGCCTGGGGCGAGGGCCTGCAGAACGTGCTCGCCACCCCCGCCTTCGCCGACCGTTACGCCGCCCTCTCGCCCGGCCCCACCGCCCTGGTCCGCCTGGCCGACGGTCCGGGGGCGCGCGCCGGGTTCGACGCCGCGGTGCGCGCGGCGGTGGCCGGCGCCCGGCTGCCGCGCGGCGATGGCGGGTTCGCCCCGATCGAGGCCGCCTACCCGCCGGTGCCCGACCCCACGGTGCAGGCCAGCCAGGCGGTGCTGTCCGGCGCGCTGGGCCTGCTGGCCGCGGTGGCCGCGGTGGCCGGGATCCTCCTGCTGCTGCAGGGCTTCGCCCGGCACCACGCCGTGCGCGCCGGCGACCAGCGGGTCGAGGCGGCCCTGGGCCTCACCCGGGCCGAGCGCACGCTGGCGCGCACCCTCCCGGCTCTGCTGCCGGCCGCGCTGGCCGCGGTGGTGGCCGCCGCGGCCACGGTGGCGGCGGGCCTGGTCGACCCGC
>JBQCHF010000179.1:0-17847 GCA_051954955.1 Motilibacteraceae bacterium | reverse complement strand
CGGAACGATCACGACCCCGTGGTCATCTGCCGCCGCCCCCGCGGAATTCCACGGGGGCGGCGGCAACTCGGGACGGGGCCGTGATCGTTCCGCGCCGGATCACGGCGGCGCGAACGGGTGCGATGTCGCCGGTCAGGCGGCGCGCGAGGCCACCGCGCCGAGGGCGGTGGGCAGCGCGGCGGTGCTCTTGGCCTTGAGCAGCGCGGCCTGGCGGCCGGCGTCGTGCACGGCGTGCTTGGTCCGCCAGGTGACGCCGGGCTTGCCCGCGGTGTCGGCCGCGGCCACCACCAGCCCGCCGAACAGGCTCAGGTTCTTGAAGAAGTGGATGCGCTGCTGCGCCCGCTTGGCCGGGTCGTTCTCCTCCCAGAACGGGTGGCCGGCGAAGGTGGTCGGCACCAGCGTGCCGGCCAGCACCAGGGCGCTGAGCCGGGGCAGCTTGCCCAGGCTGAGCAGGGTGCCGGCGGCGAGCATGGCCCCGCCGTTGATCCGCGCCAGCGTGACCGGGTCGGTCGGCAGCTGGGGGATCTTCTCGGCGAGGGGCTTGACCCGCTCGGCGGCGGGTGCCTTGCCCTCGGGATGGCGGACGGCGTCGAGTCCGCCGACCAGGAACATCGAGGCGAGCATGGGGCGGGCAGCGCGGCGAAGCAGCATCATGCGTTCCCCCTGCCCGTTGCGGGCGGCCTCTATCCTCCCGGCCGTCCCTCCGCCTCCCCCTGCCAGGGGACCGTCGGGCAGCTGGCCCTCTGGCAGGCTGGCCACCATGTGCGGGAGGTACGCGGCCAGCCGGCAGCCGGAGGACCTGGTCGAGGAGTTCGAGGTCGACGACGTCGCCGAGGAGCCGGTGCCGCCGAGCTGGAACGTGGCCCCCACCAACCGGGTCCACGCGGTGCTCGAGCGGCTGGACAAGGAGCACCCGCAGGAGGACCCGCGTCGGCGGCTGGCCGTGGTGACCTGGGGGCTGGTGCCGTCCTGGGCCAAGGACCCGTCCATCGGCTCGCGCATGATCAACGCCCGGCTGGAGACCGCGCCGGAGAAGCCGGCCTTCCGTCGCGCCTTCGCCGCCCGCCGCTGCCTGGTGCCGGCCGACGGCTACTACGAGTGGTACACCCCGCCCGAGGGCGCCGAGCCGGTGCCCGGGGCCAAGGGTGGCAAGGCGAAGAAGCCGCCCAAGCAGCCGTTCTTCATCACCCGGTCAGATGGTCGGCCGCTGGCGATGGCCGGCCTCTACGAGCTGTGGAAGGACCAGGCGGCCCCCGAGGACGCCCCCGGCGGGGGCTGGCTGTGGACCTGCACCCTGCTGACGACCAGCGCCGTCGACGGCCTGGGCCGGATCCACGACCGCATGCCGCTGCTGGTCGAGCCCGAGCGCTACGACCAGTGGCTCGACCCTCGGACGTCCGACGTCGACAGCCTGCGCGGCCTGCTGGTGCCGGCCATGCCCGGGGTGCTGCGCGCCTTCCCGGTGTCCACCGCAGTGAACAACGTGCGCAACGACGGTCCGCAGCTGGTCGAGCCGCTGCCCGCCGAGGGCGAGGCGGCGGCGCGGGCCGACGGCGAGCCGGCGCCGGGTGCGGCCGGCGCCGACCAGCCCTCGCTCTTCTAGCCGGTCGCCCGGACCGTGGCCGCCGACGAGGACACCTCGGTGCTGCTGCCCACCCCGGTGGGCGAGGCGCGGGCCCACCTCTCCCCGTGCCCCGCCGGGGTGCGTCCGCACGCGGTGCTCGTGCTCGGGCACGGCGCCGGCGGCGGCTCGCAGGCGCGGGACCTCGCGGCGCTGGCAGACGCCTTGCCCGCGCGGGGCGTCGCCGTGGTGCGCGTCGACCAGCCGTGGCGAGTGGCCGGCAAGCGGATCGCCCCGGCCCCGGCCACCCTCGACCGGGCCTGGCTGGCCGCGGTCCCGGCCGCGCTCGCTGCCCTGGCCGACGTCGACCGCCGGGCCGCGGGCGTGCCGGTGCTGCTGGGCGGGCGCAGCGCCGGCGCGCGGGTAGCCTGCCGCACCGCCGGGGAGCTCGGCGCCGTCGGCGTGCTGGCGCTCGCCTTCCCGCTGCACCCGCCCGGCGCGGCCGGTCGGCCCGAGCGCAGCCGGGCCGGCGAGCTGCTCGGCGCGGAGGTGCCGGTGCTGGTGGCGCAGGGGGAGCGGGACCCGTTCGGCGGGCCCGACGAGATCCCGACCGCACCCGGTCTGCAGGTGCTCGCGCTGCCCGGCGCCGACCACGGGCTCGCCGTCGGCCGGCGCGCGGTGCCGGACCAGGAGGCGGTGCTGGCGACGCTGTGCGACCGCGCGGCGGCGTGGGCGAGCGCCGTCGCCCGAGGAGGCAGAGGGTGACGGGCAGGGGAATCGTGCCGGGGGGCCTCGGGTTGGAGCAGGACGTACGCGAAACCCGGCAGCAGGTCGGCCGGCAGCCCGTGAGCGGTCGGCCAGTCGCCGGCCAGTCGTCGGCAAGGAGTCCCGTGTCCCTCGCACCCAGTCCCGACGCCCGCTGTCGTGACGTCCTCTCCTGGCCGGAGTGGCAGCCCGAGCGGCAGGTGGGTGGCGCCAGCGCCCCCACGGACCGAGCACTAGGCTCGGCGGCGATGACGGAGAACCGCTCCCCGGCAGGGGAGACCGACGCCGAGCGCAGCGCGCGCTTCGAGCGGGACGCGCTGGAGTACCTCGACCAGCTCTACTCGGCTGCCCTGCGGATGACCCGCAACCCGGCCGACGCCGAAGACCTGGTGCAGGAGACCTTCGCCAAGGCCTACGGCTCGTTCCACCAGTTCCAGGTGGGCACGAACCTCAAGGCCTGGCTCTACCGGATCCTCACCAACACCTTCATCAACACCTACCGCAAGAAGCAGCGCGAGCCGCAGCAGAGCGCCACCGAGGAGATCGAGGACTGGCAGCTCGCCCGGGCCGAGTCGCACCAGTCGACCGGGCTGCGCTCGGCCGAGGCCGAGGCCCTGGACCACCTGCCCGACTCCGACGTCAAGCGCGCCCTGCAGGAGATCCCCGAGGACTTCCGCATCGCGGTCTACCTTGCCGACGTGGAGGGCTTCGCCTACAAGGAGATCGCCGAGATCATGGGCACCCCGATCGGCACGGTGATGAGCCGCCTGCACCGCGGCCGTCGCCAGCTGCGGGCCCTGCTCGAGGACTACGCCCGCGAGCGCGGCCTGGTCCCGAGCGCGCCGGTCTCGTCGGGTCCTGTCGGGGAGGGGTCGGCATGAGCTGCGGCAACCCGCACGAGACCCCGTGCGCCGAGGTCATCGACCACCTCTACGAGTTCATCGACGGCGAGCTCCCCGACGCCGACTGCGGCAAGATCCGCCAGCACCTCGACGAGTGCGGGCCCTGCCTGAAGGAGTACGGCCTCGAGGAGGCCGTGAAGTCGCTGGTCAAGCGGTCCTGCGCCGAGCCGGCACCGGACGCGCTGCGCGCCAAGGTGCTGCTCAAGATCGAGCAGGTCCGGGTGCAGATCACCCACGTCGAGGTCGAGTAGCGCCAGCGCCGCCAGCTGCACCGGACGTGCGACGGCCCCGGTCCCTCTGCGCGAGGGCCGGGGCCGTTCGTCGTCTGGTGCGCGTGATCAGGCGTTGGGGCGCTTGCCGTGGTTCGCCTTGCTCTTCGCGCGGGCCTTGCGGCGCCGGGACTTCTTGCCCATGGTGTCGCCCCTTCCTCGGGTGGATCTGCGGATCTGCCGGGGCCAAGCCTAGAGGGTGCGCAGGCAGGCGCTCAGCCGGCCAGCTGCCGGTTGAGGGCGTCGAGCACGCTGCGGCAGACGGCGTCGGCGTCGTCGCCGCGGACCAGGGCGCTGCCGGTGAGGACCTGCTCGCCCAGGCGCGGCACGGTGAGGGTGAGCACGGTGAGGGCCACCTCGCGCCCGCCCACGGTGGCCACGGTGGCGCTCTCCACGGTGCAGGGCCGCCCGAGCAGCTCGGCGACGGCGTCGAGGGCGGCCGAGGCCACCAGGCGCGGGCGGTGGCTCGCGCCGGACGGGCCGGACGCGGTGCCCTCGAAGACCAGGTCGCCGGCGGCCAGCGACACCGTCGCCTCGGCGGTCTCGCCACCGGCCCGCACCGTGATGGCGGCGATGCGCGGGCGCACGGTGGCGGGGGCGTCGTCGACGTCGGGCGCGGGGCCGGCCGCCTCGTCGTCCGCGCCGTCCGGCCGGGGATAGCCGTTGACCTCGTCCTCGCCGATCTGCACGACGCTGACGATGCGGTGGTCGATGTCGATGTCGTACTGGGCCATGGCGAGGGACTGGATGTCGCGCACGACCTGCTTGGCCGCCTTGCCGGGCGCGGCGAGCACGTGCACCTCGGTGGGCACGCGGTCGGGCCCGGTGACCACGCTGGCTGCCCGGACACCCGGGAGCTGCCGCAGGGACTGCTCGAGCTCGGGCAGCAGGCGCAGGCTCCGCATCAGGGTGGTACCTCTCGGCTCGACAGTGTCGGACGGACGGACAGGTGGGTCAGAATCTGGACGGGCGGGTCAGAACCCGGACGGGTCGGTGTCGGTCAGGGGCGCCAGGCCGGCCACCAGCAGGCGGCGCGGCTCGGTCGGTCGCAGCGGCACGGCCGCCGGCACCGGGTCCTGGCCGAAGGCGGCATGAGCCCGCCCGCCCGGGGCGTCCGGCGCCTCCCCGGCGAGCCCGGCCCCGGTGGACGTGGACGTGGATGCCTCGTGCTGACCCACGGACGGCAGCCTGGCAGCCCCGGCCACGCTTTCGGTGGCGGCGCGCCACGCCTGGTCCTGCTCGTCCACGGCCACGGCGGCGTCGCCGACCGACTGGACCAGGGCGCCGACCACGGTGGGCAGCGTCGTGCGGGCGTGGTCGAGCGCCGCCCGCACACTGGCCCGCTGCCAGTAGCGCAGCGCCCGCGCGACGTCGGCGGGCAGCCCGGCCTGCTGCGCGGCCGCCAGCTCTTCGTCGAAGCGGACGGACGCGGGATCGGCCCGGGCGTCGAGGACGGCCGAGACGACCTCCGACCATGCGTCGGAGGGGACTCCCCGAGCAGGCATGCTGCCGCCCTCCCCTCCACCGATCGATTCCGCCGGAGGCTAGCGCGCGCGGTGGCGGGTGGTGCAGGAGTGACACGTTCCGGTCCTGTGACGGCTCGTCCGACCCAGTCCCGGTTCCGCCGGACGGGCTAGTCACCCGTAGTCACTTCGGACGCTTCCTCCCGCGATCACCGACCGCTACCTCTACATCGCTTGACGCAACGGCCGGGGACCCCTTCACTTCGGCTGGGGGCTTGCCGATGCGGGGGATCGGGGCGGGGATTCTCGTCAGGATCGATAACTGCAGAGAGCGCGATCAGGACTGGCAACGGCGAGTGGCGGCTCACCGATTAGCCAGCAGTGTGCCTGCCAAGCGGAGCGGATCTTGCACGGACAACCAGCGGTGTCCGTGACATCGATCCCAGGGGTGATAGCACATGAAGAAGATCGCGGCGATGGTCGAGCAGTTCTTTACGACGAGTGCGTACTGGAACTGGTAGTCCCCATCACCGCCGTTGTCAGTCCTGACCGCGCTGTCGCCTTGAGACGTGGAGGACCCGTGAATGAGATGTCGCGATTGGCGCGACTTTTCATCTTCGCGGTGACATTAGTTGCTCTGCTCTCGGTTCTTGTTGGGGCGTTCGTCGTTCTTCATCGAGGCCTGTCGGGGAGCCAGCTCGTGGCTGCCTTGGTGACGTTCCTTCTCTTCGTGCTCGCGAGTCGTCTCCGTGCGGATGCCGCTGGTCAGACCAAGATTGACCTTGGTTTGGTCATGATTCTCGCTGCCCCCCTGATTCTCGGCCCAGCACTGTCCATTGTCGTCATCGGGCTCGGTAAGGCTCTGACTCCGGCTCCGGGGACACCGCTGGTCAAGCGAGTCTTCAATGCGGCGGGGACGGTCCTGTCGACGGCCGCGGGAGGTCTCGCGTACGCCGCTGGCTGTCACCTGCTGTCAGCCCCAGTTGGACTTCAGGCCGAACGCTTTCAATTGGCCACGGTTCCAGCATTTGGTGTGGCAGCGGTCGCGGTGTGCACGGTGAACGCACTCCTGGTGGCCAACGTTGTTGCCTTAACGCAGCGCGTCCCGAGACGACAGGTGCTCGCGGGGGTGTTCTTCGGCCAAACTATCGCTTACCTTGGATACGGCCTATTCGGCCTTCTGCTCGCTGTGTTGTGGCTCCCGGCGCAGGTCGGTCCAATGGCGGCCATGCTTGTTCTCCTTCCTCTCGTCGTGGCGCGCTGGGTCTTCGCCTCGTACACAGCGGAGCGAAAAGCCTACGAGTCCACCGTTCGCGCTCTCGTCCGGGCCGTGGAGACCAAGGACCTCTACACGCGCCAGCACGGCGAGCGGGTGTCCAAGGCGGCGGTGATGATCGCGCGGCGCGGGGGGATGCGGCAGGACCGGGTGGAGATGCTCCGGTACGCCGGGTTCCTCCACGACGTCGGCAAGCTCGGGGTGCCGACCCGGGTGCTGCAGAAGAACGGCCGGCTCAGCGACGCCGAGTTCGACGCCGTGGCGCTGCACCCGCTGCACGGGTTCGAGATCACCAGCGGCATCGAGTTCCTCGGCGAGGCGCACGAGGGGATCCGGCACCACCACGAGCGGCTGGACGGGCGCGGCTACCCCAGCGGGCTCAAGGGGGAGGAGATCCCCGAGTTCGCCCGCATCCTCGCCGTCGCCGACGCCTTCGACGCGATGACCTCCACCCGCTCCTACCGGGGCGCCCGCCCGGTCCCGGAGGCGCTGCTCGAGCTCGAGCGGTGCAAGGGCACCCAGTTCCAGCCCGAGTACGTCGACCTGCTGTCCGCCGCGGTGGCCGAGGAGGGCTGGGAGCTGGCCGACTCGCTGCCGCCGCTGCACGTCGTGGACGCCGCCGCGAGCATCTCGGCGCAGGGCGGGCCGCGCTGCCACGACGAGCCTGCCGCCAGCCATGACGGGTCCGCCGCATGAGCTCCGGCGTCCTCGCCGCCCGCCGCTCCTCGTTCGTGCTGGGCGAGGTGCTGCTGGTCGCGCTGGCCGGGGCGCTGTCCGTGGTGGCCTTCGCGCGCACCGCGAGCGACCTGCGCGACCTGGGCACCGCCTGCGCGTTCGGCGTCGCGATCGCTCTCGGCGAGCTGCTGCGGGTCACCCTGCCCAACGGCAGGGACGGCGCGCCGCTCGGCGCCGCGGCAGCCCTCGCCTACGCCCTGCTGCCCTACATCCACGGCCACGCGACCGAGTGGTCCCCCTGGCAGGTGGCGGCCGTGACCGCCGTCGCCGTCGTCGTCGGGGCGTTCCCGCACGCCGTCGCACGGCGGCCGGTCGGCATCGACGCCCTGGCGCGCCGGGTGCTCGTCGCGTTCCTCGCCGCGGTCGCGTTCGACGCCGAGCCGTGGCACTCCGCGGTCATCCACACCGACGACCCGGCCGCGCACCCGACCTACCGCGCGCTGGTGCTCGCGCTCATCGCCGTGCTGGCCAGCGCGCTGGACGGCGTCCTGGCCGCCAGCGTGCGGGCCGAACGCGAGCGCCAGCAGTTCCGCGTGGTGCTGCTCGACGAGCTGCGGGCCACCTTCGGGGTGGTCGCCGCGATCAGCGCGACCGGGGTGCTGGTGGCGCTGGCGGCCAGCGTCATGGGCGGCTGGGCCCTGCCGGTCTTCGCGGCGCCGCTGCTGCTCACCCAGTTCGCCATCCGCCGCTTCTCCGCCATCCGCGGGACCTACCTGCAGACCATCCGCTCGCTGGCCCGGGTCACCGAGGTGGGCGGCTACACCGAGACCGGGCACGCGCAGCGGGTCAGCGAGCTGTCGGTGGCGGTGGGCCAGGAGCTGGGCCTGGGCGAGTCCGAGCTGCTGGACCTGGAGTACGCCGCCCTCATGCACGACATCGGCCAGCTCGCCCTGGCCGACCCCATCCCCGGCGGCGCCACCGTGGTGGTCAGCCAGCCCGAGCAGCGCCGGATCGCCGGCCTGGGCGCCGACGTCGTGCGCGAGACCGGCGTGCTGGACACGGTGGCCCGCTACGTCGAGCACCAGGCCGACCCCTACCGCCGGCCCGGCGTGGCCAGCGACGAGGACGTGCCGCTGGCCAGCCGGATCATCCGGGTCGCCAACGCCTACGACGACCTGGTGGGGGAGTCGCTGGAGCGCAGCCGGCGCACCGAGGCGCTCGAGCGGATCCGTCTCGGCGTCGCCTACGACTACGACCCGCGGGTGGTCGAGGCGCTGGCCCGGGTGGTCGAGCGCGCCGCCGGCTGAGCCGAGCGCGCGTCCGGACGGCGCAGCGGTCGCCCGGCCCGCACCGCGGTCAGCACCGCCAGGCCCAGCCCGGCCGCCACCAGCACGTCGCCTGCGCTCACTACCTCCGGCAGCACCGGGACCGGGAACGGGAGCACGTCGGCCAGCCAGGGCAGCCGGGTGCCGGCGTCGAGGACGGCATGGCGCGGGTCGGCGGCCAGCGCGGCGGCGCTCAGGTCCAGCCCGGCCCGGCGCGCCGCGGCCAGCGACACCGGCATACCGGCGTTGAGCGCGATGACCAGCCCGTTGGCGGCCAGCCCGAGGCCCACCAGGCCCGCGCCCGGCACCCGGCGGTTGGCCAGCACGGCGACCAGGGCGAGCAGGAAGGAGCCGGCCAGCAGCGCCGGCCGGGCGGCGCCGGGCAGGCCGGGCACGAATGCCGAGGCCAGCTGGAGCGCCAGCGCGGCGAGCAGCCAGCGCACCCCGTGCAGGCCGAGCCGGGACCAGGCCGGCCAGCGCCCGCCGGTCGCCAGGCCCAGCAGCAGCGCGCAGACGGCGACGAGGAGGGCCAGGACCATGGCGCTAGTCTCGCCGCCGGCGCCGCACCACCCCGGCAGCGCCGCGCCCGCGCGCCGCACCGGCGTCAGATCCAACCCGGAGGGAGCAGCATGTTCGAGTCCGTGCTCGTCGCCACCCGCGGGGAGATCGCCCGCCGGGTCATCCGGACCGCCCGCGCCATGGGGCTGCGGACCATCGCCGTGCACTCCGACGTCGACGCCGACCTGCCGTTCGTGCGCGAGGCCGACGAGGCGGTGCTGCTCGGGCCGGCCAACCCGGCGCAGAGCTACCGCGACGTCGACGCCGTGCTCGACGCCGCCAAGCGCACCGGGGCCGCCGCGATCCACCCCGGCTACGGCTTCCTCAGCGAGAGCGCCGACTTCGCCCGCCGCGTCGTCGACGCCGGCCTGGTGTGGGTGGGCCCCTCGCCGGAGGCCATCGAGGCCATGGGCGACAAGATCAACGCGCGCAACATCGTGGCGGCGGCCGGCGTGCCGGTCAGCCGCGGCACCACCGACCCGGTGCGCGACGTCGACGTCGCGGTGGCGGCCGCCGCGGAGATCGGCTTCCCGATCATGGTGAAGGCCTCCGCCGGCGGTGGCGGCATGGGGATGGCGGTGGCCCGGGACGCCGACGCCCTGCCCGCCGAGTTCGAGCGCGTGCGCGCCTTCGCCGGGCGGATGTTCCACGACGACGGGGTGCTGCTCGAGCGCTTCTTCCCCCGCGTGCGCCACGTGGAGGTGCAGGTGCTGGGCCTGGCCGACGGCCGCGTCCTCGCGCTGGGCGAGCGCGACTGCTCGGTGCAGCGCCGGCACCAGAAGGTGGCCGAGGAGACCCCGTCGCCCGCGGTCGGGCCCGAGCTGCGGGCGCGGATGCTCGGCGCCGCGGTCACGGCGGCCCAGGCCGTGGACTACCGCGGCGCCGGCACGGTGGAGTGCCTGCTCGACGTCGAGAGCGGCGAGTTCGTCTTCCTGGAGATGAACACCCGGCTGCAGGTGGAGCACCCGATCACCGAGGCGGTGCTCGGCATCGACCTGGTTGAGGCCCAGCTGCGGGTGGCGGCCGGTGAGCCGGTCGGCTTCGACGTCGACGCCCTCGCCCCGCGCGGGCACGCGATCGAGCTGCGGATCAACGCCGAGGACCCGAAGCGGTTCCTGCCCGGCCCGGGCACCATCACGCGCTGGGAGGAGCCGAGCGGCGAGGGGGTGCGGGTCGACTCCGGCTATGCGCAGGGCAACACGGTGACCCCGTCCTACGACTCGCTGATGGCCAAGCTGGTGGTCTGGGGGGAGAACCGCGCGCAGGCGGTCGAGCGGGCCCGCGCGGCGGTGGCCGGCTTCGTCGTCGAGGGGCCCAAGAGCAACCTGCCGTTCTTCGCCGAGCTGCTCGAGGACCCCGGCTTCGTCAGCGGCGACTACGACACCGGCATCGTTGCGCGCCTGCGCGGCTGAGCGGCACCCGCTGCCTGGAGGTGCGCGCGGCTCGGGCGCCGACGCGTGCTTGGATTGCATGACTCGTACCGACTGAGGAGGACGGCGTGGCCGAGGAGATCCGGGCCGAGATGGTCGCCAACGTGTGGAAGATCGTGGTCGCCGAGGGCGACACGGTCGAGGACGGCGACACGCTGGTCATCCTCGAGTCGATGAAGATGGAGATCCCGGTGGTGGCCGAGACCAGCGGCCGGATCGCCAGCCTCGTCGTCAGCGAGGGCGACGTCGTCCAGGAGGGCGACGTCATCGCGGTCATCGAGTAGGACCGCCGGCCGCGGGGACCCGGGGCGGCCCAGATCACCGCCCCGGCGGCTCAAGGTCCCCCTCCGGACGCCCGACAAGGTCCCCGTGAGCGGATCCGAGCCTCTGTCGGTCGTGCCGTTCCTCCGCGCCCTCGTGGAGGTCGGCGGGTCGGACCTGCACTGCAAGGTGGGCTCGCCGCCGCGGGTGCGCATCGACGGCCGCCTGCGCAAGCTGCAGGCACCCTCGCTGCGCCCCTCGGACACCGAGCACATGGTCCACGAGGTGCTGCGCAGCGACCTCATCGAGGAGTTCGGCCGCACCAACGAGGCCGACTTCGCCTACTCCATCACCGACGTCGGCCGCTTCCGCGTCAACGCCTTCCGCTCCCGCGGCTCGGCCGGCCTGGTGTTCCGCCGGGTGTCGGTCGGCGCCATCCCGCTGGAGGACCTAGGCCTGCCGCCGGTCATCTCCGCGCTGGCCATGGAGCCGCGGGGCCTGGTGCTCGTCACTGGTCCGACCGGGTCGGGCAAGACCACCACGCTGGCCGGCATGATCGACCACATCAACTCGCACCGCGAGGTGCACGTGGTGACCATCGAGGACCCGATCGAGGTCCTGCACTTCGACAAGCTGTCGATGATCAACCAGCGTGAGGTGCGGGTCGACACCGACGACTTCGCCGTCGCCATGCGCGCGGCGATGCGGCAGGACCCGGACGTCATCCTCGTCGGCGAGATGCGCGACCACGAGACGGTGAAGGCCGCCCTCGCCGCCGCCGAGACCGGCCACTTCGTCATGTCGACCCTGCACACCACCGACGCGCAGGAGACGGTGAACCGCGTCATCGACTTCTTCCCGCCGCACGAGCAGAAGCAGGTCCGCCTGTCCCTGGCCGGCGCGCTGCGCGGCATCATCTGCCAGCGCCTGGTTCCCCGCGCCGACGGCCTGGGCCGCTGCGTGGCGATGGAGGTGTGCGTCAACACCGGCCGCATCGCCGACGCCATCGCCGACTCGGACAAGACCAGCACCATCGCCGACCTGATCAAGGAAGGCGGCTACTACGGCATGCAGACCTTCGACCAGCACCTGGTCGCCCTGCTCCGCGACGGCGTCATCACCCTCGACGCCGCCATGGCCGCCTCCACCAGCCCGCACGACCTCGCCGTCGAGCTGCGCCGCCTCGGCCTGGTCGCCTGACGTCCACAGCCCTCGTGATCATGCAATCGACGTGATCATGCAATCGGCGCGATCTTGATGGAAGATCGTGCCGATTGCATGATCACGGGAATTGCATGATCACGAAAGGGTGTCGCGGGTGGAGCCGGGGCTGAGTGCCGTCGTCGAGCGGCGTGTCGAGGAGTCCGATACGGCGTCGGAGGTGGGCAGCGGCGACCTGCCGGTGCTGGCGACGCCGCGGCTGCTGGCGCTGGCCGAGCAGGCCTCCTGTGCGGCGCTCGACGGGCACCTGCCGGCCGGCAGCACCAGCGTCGGCACCCGCGTCTCGCTCGAGCACACCCGGGCGACGGCGGTGGGTGGGCAGGTCACGGTGCGGGCGACGCTGGTCCACGTCGACGGCCGGCTGCTGCGTTTCGACGTCGCCGCCGAGGACGCATCCGGCGCGCTCGTCGGGCACGGCGAGGTGACCCGGGTGGTCGTCGACGCCGAGCGCTTCCTCGCCCGGCTCGGGTAGCAGCCCTCGGGCCGGACCGTTAGCCGCTGCAACAGCGGGTAGGCGGACGCGGGAGGTGCCATGTCCGACGTCCTCACCGCCCTGGCCTACGCGGCCGCTCCCACCGTCGCCGTCCCGGTCGGCGGCTTCGTCGTGACCCGCGTGCAGCTCGGTGCGAGGATCCGCAGCGCGCTGCAGCACTTCGCCGCCGGCGGGCTGGTCGCGGTCATCGGCGTCGAGCTGCTCGCCGAGCTGCACCAGCGGGCGCCGGTCGCGGTGGCCATCGGTGTCGCGGTCGGCACCCTGTTCATGCTCGCGCTCGACGGCGGCACCCAGCGGCTGGAGCGCAAGGGGGGCCGGTGGGCGAGCGTCGGCTTCCAGGCCGTCGTCGGCGTCGACTTCCTCATCGACGGCCTGCTGCTGGGGGTGTCGCTCGGCCACGACTCCTCGCTGGGACTGGTGCTGGCCATCGCCCTGACCCTCGAGGACCTGGTGACCGGGCTCTCGCTCGCGCTGACGCTCAGGAAGGAGACGACGCAGCGCGACGGCCCGGAGGAGGCACGCAGCCGGGTGCCCCTGGTGATGTCGCTGCTCGCGCTCGCACTCCCGGTGGGCGCGGTCCTCGGCGGGTTCACCGGGCAGTGGATCTCCGGCGACGCCTACACCCTCGTGCTCGCCTTCGCCGCCGTCGCGCTGCTGTTCCTGGTCTTCGAGGAGCTGCTGCGCGAGGCGCACGGCGTGGCCGAGAAGCCGTGGACGACCGGCATGCTGTTCGGCGGGCTGCTGGCCTTCCTGCTCATCGAGTCGATGGTCTGACCAGGGCTGCCGGCGTCACAGCTCCAGGCGGTAGGCGAGCAGCTCGACCTCGGGGACCGGGAACCAGTCCCGCTCGGGGGTGCGGGTGAAGCCGAGGCTCTCGTAGATGCGGTGCGCCGTGGTCATCGACGGCTGGGTGCTCAGCACCAGCGCGGTGCAGCCGGCGGCGCGGGCGCGGTCCACGCAGGCGACGACCAGCGCCCTCCCGGCGCCCCGCCCACGGGCGGCCGGGTCCACCGCGAGCATCCGGATCTCGGCCTCGCCGGGTCCGGCCAGCTCGGCGTACTCCGAGCCGTGCTCGGCGTAGGTGACGGCACCCAGCACGGAGTCCTGCGTGGCGCTGTCCTCGCCGGCGGCCACCAGCACGGTGGCCCGACCGGCCCGGCGGTCGGCCGCCCGCAGCTCGTGCACGTAGCCGGCGTCGGCGGGCATGTGGCCGTCGCTCACGTAGGCCGCCACGGTGATCTCGCCGACGGCGGCGAGCTCGTCAGGCCGCACCTCGCGGACGGTCAGGGCCACGGGCCGACCGGCGGGCAGGTCATGAGCCGACGTCGTCACGTCCGGCAGCCTACGGAAGCTTGCCCGCCCCGCGATCCGGAGCCGGCCGCTCGCGGGCCCGACCGAGGCAAGAGCTCGCCTACCGCGGCGAATTCTCCTGGGTGGGCGAGTAAAGATCACGAGACCGTGATCATTCCGGACGGGGCGGGGGTGGTGCGGGGCGAAGCGGAGCCGGGCAGCGGCGTGCGCAGGTCGGCACCGGCCAGGCCGGTGGCGCTGCGCGGCGCCTGCACCCCCGCCGGGTCGCGGCGGACCCAGCCGCGCAGGGGGAGGGCGAGCAGCAGGGGGAGGGCGGCGGCTGCGCCGAGGGCGACGAGGTCGCCGAGCAGGGTCTGCAGGACGTGGGCGAGAGCGGTCAGTGCGGTCATGTGCCCACGGTGCGCGGGGCGCAGACCGGTGACGAGTGGCAGGACTGCCGCACTCCCTCGACTTCCTGCCACTGCGGTGGCAGGCTCTGCGGCATGCCCACCGATGTCGTCGCGCTCGCCCTGCCCGGCGTGGCCCCCTTCGAGCTCGGGGTGCTGGTCGAGGTCTTCGGCCTGGACCGCACCGACGTCGGCGTGCCGCGCTTCGCCTTCGACGTCGCGGCGGTGCGCCCCGGTCGGGTGCCGGCCGCGGACTACGCCGGGTTCGCCCTCGAGGTGGCCCACGGCTTGGAGCGGCTCGAGTCCGCCGACCTGGTGGCGGTGCCCGCCTCCCCGCGCGACACGCAGGCGCCGCCGGAGGTGCTCGCGGCGTTGCGCGCCGCCGTCGCCCGCGGGGCGCGGGTGCTGTCGGTCTGCTCCGGAGCGTTCGTGCTGGGCCAGGCCGGGCTGCTGGACGGGCGGCGGTGCACCACGCACTGGCGCTACGCCGCCGAGCTGGCCGCGCTGCACCCGCACGCGCAGGTCGACCCGGACGTCCTCTACGTGGACGAGGGGCGAGTGGTGACCTCCGCCGGCACCGCCGCCGGCATCGACGCCTGCCTGCACGTGGTGCGCCAGGACCACGGGGCCGCGGTGGCCGCCACGATCGCCCGGCGGATGGTGGTCCCGCCGCACCGCGACGGCGGCCAGGCCCAGTACGTCGAGACGCCGGTGACCGCGCACCCGGCCGACACCCTCGCCGAGCTGTTGGACTGGGTGAGCGCCCACCTCGACGAGGACCTCTCGGTGGCGCGCCTCGCCCGGCGTGCGCACCTGTCCGAGCGCACCTTCGCCCGCCGGTTCCGTGCCGAGACCGGCACCACTCCGCTGCAGTGGATCACCGTGCAGCGGGTCGCGCTGGCCCAGCGACTGCTCGAGGAGGGCGACGACCCGGTGGAGGTGGTCGCGACCCGCACCGGCTTCGGCACCGCCGCCGCGCTGCGCCAGGCCTTCGCCCGGCACCGCGCCACCACCCCGCAGGCCTACCGGCGCGCGTTCCGCCGCTCGGCCTGACCCACGCTGGGAAGGGCCAGCGCGGGGTAGAGGGGCGGCATGCACCGACTCGCCGCCGTCCTGCGCGCCGCCGCGCGGGACCTGCGCGGCCACGACGTGCTCCTGCTCTGCGCCGGCGCCACCTTCTACGCCGGCATCGGGCTGGTGCCGTTCCTGCTGGTCGCCCTGGGCCTCGCGGCCGCCCTGGTGGGGGACGCCCAGCTCGGCCGGCTGGCCGCGGATGCCGCCAGCGCCCTGCCCGACGCCCTCGGCGCCCCGGCGGCGGCCCGCCGGCTGGTGGCCGCCGCCACCGAGGCCTCGCCGGCCACCCTGCTGCTGGCCGTGCTCCCCGCCTCCCTCTACGGCGAGGGCCTGCGCCGGGTCTTCGTGCGCCTCACCGGCGAGCGCGACGTCCTCACCGGCTGGCGCGGCCGGCTGCGGCTGCTGCCGCTGCTCGCCGTCAGCCCGCTGCTGGCCCTGGCCGGGCTGCTCACCGCCCCCACCCTGGCGAGGCTGCTGGCCGGCCCGCACCCCTCGGTCGGCGGCTTTGTGCTCGGCGAGTGGCTGGCCCTCACCGTCGACTGGCTGCTCATCTGGCCGGCCCTCGCCTACGTCTTCGGCGTCGTCGGCCCGCGCTCACCGGCCTGGCGTCCGCTGCTGGTCGGCTCCGGCACCACGGCCGCGTTCCTGTCCGGCTTCCTGCAGGGTTTCGTGCTGTTCCTCGCCCTGCCGCTGGATCTCGGCGGCCCTTTCGGCGGTCTCGCCGTGATCGGTGCCGTGGTGGCCGTCGGCTTCTGGCTCCTGCTGCTGCACCTGGTGGCCGTGGCCGGCTACGTCATCACCCTGCGCCTCGACGCCGACGCCCCCGCCGCCGACGACGGACCCACCCCGGCTCCGGTCGGAACGATCACGTCCCCGTGATCCTTCCATGGTTACCGCGACAGATCTCTCGCGGGAAGCAGGTAACGATCGCGTGGACGTGATCGCTCGGGCCGGGGCCCGCGAGAGCCGAGCCGGGCCTCAGACGCCGGTCGTGGACCGCGGGTAGGCCACCGCCGGGTCGGTGATGACGTTGACGAGGTAGGGCACCCCGGAGGCGAACGCGCGGTCCAGCGCGGCGCCGATCTGCCCGGGCTCGGTCACCAGCTCGCCGGCGCCCCCGAGCGCGCGCACCACCTCGTCGTAGCGGGTCTGCGGCGCCAGCTCGGCGGCCACGTCGTAGCCGTAGAGGAACTGCATCGGGTGCTTCTCCAAGCCCCACATGCCGTTGTTGCCGACCACCATGACCACCGGGAGCTGGTGGCGCACCAGGGTGTCGACGTCCATCAGGCTCAGCCCGGCCGCGCCGTCGCCGAGCATGAGCACCACCTGCGAGGACGGGCGCTCGATCCGCGCGGCGAGGGAGTAGCCCAGCCCGGTGCCCAGGCAGCCGTAGGGGCCCGGGTCCAGCCAGCCGCCGGGCCGCTGGGGCTCGACGTACTTGCCGGCGAAGGACACGAAGTCCCCGCCGTCGCCGATGACCACGGCGTCCTCGGCCAGCCGTGGGACCAGCTCGCCGTAGATGCGCGCCGGATGGATGGGGTCGGCGTCGGAGGCAAGCAGCTCGGCGTCGGCCGCCGCCGTGCGCGCCACCACCGCCTGCAGCTCCGACAGCCAGTCGGACCACGACGGGCGCCGCAGCTCTTGCTCGTAGGCCGCGACCAGCCCGTCCAGGGCGAGCCCGAGGTCGCCGGAGACCGCCGCGGCCAGATCGACGTGACTGGCCAGCTGGCCCGGGGAGTCGGCCACGTGCACGACCTTGGCCGGCGTTCCGCCGTCCTTCCCTCCGAAGACGCCGTAGCCGAGCCGGAAGTCCAGCGGCGCGCCGACGACGACCACGAGGTCCGCCGCGCCGAACGCGCGCGAGCGGGCGCGGGTGACCAGCTGCGGGTGCCCGGCCGGCAGGATGCCGCGGCCCATCCCGTTGGCCACCACCGGCACCCCGAGCTGCTCGACCGCACGCCGGGCCGCGTCCTCCGCCGAGTCCGACCAGACGTCGGAGCCGAGCACGAGGACCGGATGGCGCGAGTCGGCCAGCAGCCCGGCGACCACGGCCAGCGCGTCGGGGTCGGGCTCCACCGGGGTGCGCAACGGCGCGGCCGGCAGCTCGACCTCCGCCCGGCCGAACAGCTGGTCCATCGGCACGTCGAGGAACACCGGCCCTCGGTGCGGCGCGCTCGCCGTGCGCAGGGCGTCGTCGACGGCGCCGGCGATGGCCGACGTCTCCCGCACCGTGCCGGCGTGCTTGGTGACCGGGGCCAGGATCGGCGGGTGGTCGAGCTCCTGCAGGCTGCCGGTGCCCCAGCGGAACGACGGCGCCCGGCCGCCGACCACGAGCAGCGGCGAGCCGTTGAAGTGCGCGCTGGTCACCGCGGACACGCCGTTGGTGACGCCGGGCCCGGCGGTGAGCACGGCCAGGCCGGGGGTGCGGGTGAGCTTGGCGGTGGCCTCGGCGGCGAAGACGGCCGTCTGCTCGTGCCGGACGTCCACCAGCCGCATCGGCGGATCGGCCTTGACCGCGCCGTCGTAGAGCGGGAAGACGTGTGCGCCGGACAGCGTGTACATGGTGCGGACGCCGTGCGCCCGGGCAACGGCCACCGCCAGCTCGCCGCCGTGCCCCTCGCGCACCGGCCCCGGCGACGCCATCGACCCCGCTGCCATCGACCCCGCTGTGGCCGGGTCCGTGACCCGCTCGACCTCGTCGACCCGCTCGCCCACCGTCGTCTCCTCCTGCATGCCGGGAACCTACTCGCGGGTAGTGGGGGCGTACACCGAGGGGGACACGCGGACGGGGCCCGGCCGGGGGCGGGCGCAGCGGGGCGGGGGGGGGGGGGGGGGGGGGGCGGGGGGGGGGCGATGGGGGGGGGGGGGCCCCGCCGG
>JBQCHF010000178.1:0-6462 GCA_051954955.1 Motilibacteraceae bacterium | reverse complement strand
AGCCGTCGCGGCGCCCGACCGGGTGGCTGGCCAGTACCGGCGCCACCTGGTTGGGCGCGCACGCCGAGCCCGGGGCGGGGCCGCCCGCCGGGTTTCCGGCGGCCGCCGCCAGCTCCCGGTAGGACATGGTGCGCCCCGGCGGCACCTCGCGCAGCGCCGCCCAGGCGCGCTGCAGGAACGCCCCGCCCGGCTGGGCCACCCGGACGCCGTCCAGGGCGAAGACGTCGCCGTCGGCGTAGGCGGCCACCGCGGCTGCGACGTCCTCGGCCACCTGCACGCCGACCCACCGGGTGGTGGTGCCGCGGGTGGCGGTGGCGGCGTCCAGCCGGCCCAGCTGGTCGGCCAGCCCGCCGAACCCGGCCGTCCGCACCGTGCCGTCCTCTGGCGCGACAACGACGGCCAGCGGCCCGGCGGGGGTGGGCAGCTCGAGCGCGAGCAGCGGGGGCAGCGTCGCAACGGTCTGCGGGGGCGATGGCTGAGCGGTCATCCGAAGACCCTTTCGGTCCACAGGTGCAGGAGGGCGTAGCCGCGCCAGGGGCGCCAGGTCTGGGCCAGCGCGACCGCCTCGCGGGCGGTGCGCACGCCGAGGGCCCGGCGCAGCACCAGGTCCTCGGCGGGATAGGCGTCGGGGTCGCCGAGCGCGCGCAGGGCGACGTACTCGGTGGTCCAGGGCCCGATGCCGGGAAGGGCCAGCAGCCGGGCCCTCGCCTCGTCGCGATCGGCGCCCGGGTCGAGCACCAGGCCGTCGGCCGCGGCCTGCGCCACCGCGTGCAGCGTCCGTGCCCGGGCGGCGGTGAGCCCCACCGTCTCGCGCAGGACGTCGGGGCCGGCAGCCGCGAGCGAGGCGGCGTCGGGGAATGCGTGCAGGCCGTCGGGCGCCGGCGTGCCGAACGCGGCGACCAGCCGGCCGGCGAACGTGCGGGCGGCGCCCAGCGACACCTGCTGTCCGATCACCGCCAGCAGCGCCGTCTCGATGCCGTCGACGGCGCCGGGCACCCGCAGCCCGGGGCGGGCCGCCACCAGCGGCTCCAGCCGGGCGTCCCGGCGCAGGACGTCGGCGACCTGCTCCGGGTCTGCGTCCAGGTCGAGCCAGCGGCGCAGCCGGGCCACCACCGGGGCCAGGTCGGCCAGGTCGGCCAGCCGGAGCCCGGCCACCACGTGGTCCGGCGCCGCCCCGGGCAGCACCGACACCACGGCGGTCCCGCGCGGGGCCGGCACGGTGCGGACGTGCTCGCCGGACGCGAGGTCGTGGCGCTCCAGCCCGGGCACCACGTGGCCGGCGAGGAAGCGGCGCAGCGGCTCGACGGCGTAGGGGGCGCGGTGGCGCAGCCGGAGCACCACGGTGGGGCGGCCGGCGGCGGCGGTGCGCTCCTCGACGGGAGCGTGCCGTCCGCGCAGGGCGGAGGGGGCCAGGGCGAACTCGGCCCGCATGACGTCGTTGAACTGCCGGACGCTGGCGAACCCCGCCGCGAAGGCCACCTCGGCCGCCGGCAGCGCGGTCTGCTCCAGCAGCATCCGCGCGGTCTGCGCCCGGCGCGTGCGCGCCAGCTGCTGCGGCCCGGCGCCCACCTCGGCGACGAGGACGCGGTGCAGGTGCCGCTCGGAGACGGCCAGCCGGCGCGCGAGGCCGGCCACGCCCAGCTCGTCCACCGCACCCTCGCGGATGAGGCGCACCGCCCGCGCGGCGAGATCGCCCCGGCCGTCCCAGTGCCGCGAGCCGGGCAGCGCGTCCGGGCGGCAGCGCCGGCACGCGCGGAACCCGGCGGCGACGGCCGCGGCGGCGGTGGGGTAGAAGCGGCAGTTCTCCGGACGCGGGGTGCGCGCCGGGCACGAGGGGCGGCAGTAGATGCCGGTGCTGGTGACCGCGAGGTAGAGCCGGCCGTCCCAGCGCGGGTCGCGGCCGGCGGCGGCGCGGTAGCAGGTGGCGTGGTCCGGCAGCGGCTCCACGGCCGTGTGCACGACGGCCGGTCTGTCGACGGCGGCGCTGGTGCCGGCGTCGACGGCGGGGACGGTGCTGGTCACGAGGAGCAGTCTCGCTGCTGGACGCCGCGCGCGTCTGGCGGGAATCGGACCTGGCAGTGGCGCCGCTTGCCGTGCTGCTGCCGACGGGCCGGTCGGTCAGTCGTCCCAGGGGCCGAAGTCCATGGCGTGCCTCCTTCGGGTTCACGAGGCCGGCAGGTGCCGACGCCCCGGACCATCGGCAGGACCGCGCCCGCACCTGAGCCCGGCCCACCCTGCCCTCTCTCGCGCACGCAGAGGTGGGGAGCCGTCTGCCGCGCCATCCCGGCTCGGGCAGGCGAGGGAGATGCGAGAGCCCCTCCGCGCCGGTGCGGAGGGGCTCGTCGTCTGCTGGCCGGGGTGTGCCCGGCGGGGGTCAGTCGTCCCAGGGGCCGAAGTCGTCGTGCACGGCAGTACCTCGTCTCGCGTTCGTCGCGGTCCGAGCCCTCGTTCGCTGCTGCGCAGGGAGCTGCGCGCAGGCGCCGGGCGGGCTCGAGGACCGCAGGTCTTCTGGTGGTCTGGCAGATCGGGTCTCTGGGTGTGTCCAGAGGGGCCCCGCTGCCCGATGTCGTGCCCCGCGCGGGCCGCGCCACACCTGTGATCTGTTCCATCGGATCAGCAGGTAGGGCGACGGGTCCGCAGGCGTCCCACGACGTCGAAGTCCGGAACGCTACCAGGCTGGGGCTGATTCCGCCGGGAATCGTCCACCGCCCACCGAGGACCGCCCGTCGCCGACGGCGACGGATCTGGGACGTCCGACCCTCGCCCGTCCCGGCGGCCGCGCGCATCGTGCCGGTGGGTCCAGCTGGCGCGGCGGTGGGCGGTCCGCGGTCGTGGCCAGGTCCCTGGTCGTGGCGCTCGCGCTGGTGGCGGCGCTGCTCGTGACGGTACCCGTGCCGCTCGCCACGGCCGCGGGCGCGCCGTCCGCCATCGGCGTCGCGGCGCAGCTGCGCGAGGCGTCCGCTCCACCCGGCGTGAACCCGGCCGTCTACGCCTACGCCCGCCCGCGGCTGGCCTACGGCTCGTCCGGGGTGCACGTCACCGAGCTGCAGTGGCGCCTGTGGTACCTGAGGGCTGGCTCCGGCTTCTCCTCGACCCGGTGGGTCACCGGGCGCTTCGGGTCGCTGACGAGCACGGCGGTGCGCCGGTTCCAGCAGTCCGCGCAGCTGCCGGTGACCGGCGTCGTCGACGTCCGGACGTCCTCCCTGCTGCGCCGCCGCTCGGACCCCGTCATGTACCGGGCGTGCCTGGCCAGCGCCCGCGCGTGGTGCCTGTCCAAGAGCGACCTGAGAATCCGGTTCGCCGAGAACGCGCGCGTGTCCGTCGCCCAGTGGCGACCCGGCCTGCCGACGCTGCCGGCGGCCAGTCCCACCCGCGAGGGAAGGTTCTCGGTCTTCGCGCGTCGCACCGCGCAGTGGTCGTCGCAGTTCCACGTCTGGATGCCGTGGTGGCTGCAGTTCTCCGGCGGCGAGGGCATCCACTACTCCGCCGACTTCGCCCGCTACGGCTACGGAACGGCGGCGCACCCGCGTGGTTCCCACGGGTGCGCCAACGTGCGCGATCAGGCGTGGCTGCGGGAGCGGTGGGCCCGCACGCCGCTGGGCACCCCGGTGATCGTCGTCTACTGGGCCAGCTGATCCGACGCCCGGCCCCGCGCTCGCCACACAGTCCTCGGTGCGCAAGGGTGGCAGCCATGCCGAACCGTCTCTCCGCGGCGACCAGCCCGTACCTCCTGCAGCACAAGGACAACCCGGTCGACTGGTGGCCTTGGTGCGAGGAGGCGTTCACGGAGGCCCGGCGTCGCGACGTGCCGGTGCTGCTCTCCGTCGGCTACTCCGCCTGCCACTGGTGCCACGTCATGGCGCACGAGTCGTTCGAGGACGAGGCCACCGCCGCGCAGATGAACGAGAACTTCGTGTGCATCAAGGTGGATCGGGAGGAACGGCCCGACGTCGACGCCGTCTACATGGAGGCCACGACAGCGATGACCGGGTCCGGCGGCTGGCCGATGACGGTCTTCGCCACTCCCGCGGGGCAGCCGTTCTACTGCGGCACCTACTTCCCGCCGGTCCCTCGGCACGGGATGCCCTCGTTCCCGCAGCTGCTGCAGGCCGTCACGGACACCTGGCGGAACCGGCGCGACGAGGTCGACCGGGTGGGGGCGCAGGTGGTGGAGCGGCTGTCCGCGCCGCGCACCGCCGGGCAGGGGCAGCCGCCGACGCCCGAGGACCTCGACGCCGCGGTCGCCAGGCTGGCCACCGAGTTCGACCGTGCCCGCGGCGGTTTCGGTGGGGCACCCAAGTTCCCGCCGTCGATGGTGCTCGAGCAGCTGCTGCGCCACGCCGCCCGCACGGGCGACCGCCAGGCGCTGTCGATGGCGTCGCGGACGCTGGAGGCGATGGCCCGCGGGGGCATCCACGACCAGCTCGGCGGCGGCTTCGCGCGCTACTCGGTGGACGCCGGGTGGGTGGTCCCGCACTTCGAGAAGATGCTCTACGACAACGCGCAGCTGCTGGGCGCCTACCTGCACTGGTGGCGCGCGACCGGCGAGCCGCTGGCCCGCCGCACCGCGCTCACCACCGCCGACTTCCTGCTGCGCGAGCTGCGCACCCCCGAGGGCGGCTTCGCCAGCGCGCTGGACGCGGACAGCGAGGGCGAGGAGGGCCGCTTCTACGTCTGGACGCCGGCGCAGCTCGCGGACGTGCTCGGCCCGGACGACGGCGCCTGGGCCGCGCAGCTGCTCGCGGTGACGCCGGAGGGCACCTTCGAGCACGGCAGCTCGGTGCTGCAGCTGCTCGCCGAGCCGGACGACCACGAGCGCTGGGAAGCGGTCCGGTCGAGGCTGCTCGCCGCGCGGGAGGAGCGGGTGCGACCGGGCCGGGACGACAAGGTGGTGGCCGCCTGGAACGGGCTGGCGATCGCCGCGCTGGCCGAGACCGGGGCGCTGCTGGAGCGGCCGGACCTGGTCGACGCCGCGCGGGCCGCCGCCGAGCTGCTGCTGCGCGTGCACGTCGTCGACGGGCGGCTGCGGCGGGTGTCGCGCGACGGTGCCGTGGGCACGCCGGCGGGGGTGCTGGAGGACTACGCCGACGTCGCCGAGGGGCTGCTCGCGCTGCACGCCGTCACCGGCGAGGCCCGCTGGCTGCACGAGGCGGCTGCGCTGCTCGACGTCGTGCTCGAGCGGTTCGCGGACGGCGGCGGCGGGTTCTACGACACCGCCGACGACGCCGAGTCGCTGGTGCGCCGCCCGCAGGACCCGACCGACGGGGTCACCCCGTCCGGGCAGTCCGCCGCTGCGGGCGCCCTGCTCAGCTACGCCGCGCTCACCGGTTCCGAGCGGCACCGCGCGGCGGCCGAGTCGGCGCTGGGGGTGGCTGCGCTGCTGGCCCGGCAGGCACCCCGGCACGCCGGCTGGGCACTGGCGGTGGCCGAGGCGCTCGTGGACGGTCCGCGGGAGGTGGCCGTGGTCGGTCCCGCCGCCGACCCGCGCACCGCGCTGCTGCACCGCACCGCGCTGCTGGGCACCGCCCCGGGGGCGGTCGTGTCGGTGGGCGAGCCGGACGTCTCGGGCGCGTCGGTGGTCCCGCTGCTGGCCGACCGGCCGCTGCTGGCCGGCGCGCCCGCGGCCTACGTCTGCCGCCGGTTCGTCTGCCAGCGCCCGGTCACCGAGCCCGAGGAACTCGCTTCCCTGGTGCTGGCCCGGCCCGACGCCTGACGCCTCGCGCTGACCGCGCGTGCGCCGGGAGCGAACACCCTTGGCGTAGCGCTGTAAGCATGTAATCGTCGTTGCATGACTAACGCAGACGACGCCGTGCGCGGTTGGTTCACCGGCCGGCTGCCGCAGGAGTGGTTCGAGGGCGCCCCCGAGGTGCTCGTCGACCGCGAGGAGATCACCGTGGTGGGCCGGCTCGCCGAGCCCGCGGTGGCCGAGGGAGCCTCCGACGCCGAGCGCGCCGGAGCCGCCGCCGGCCGGATCAAGGCCTTCCGGGAGGAGACCCGGGAGCACCGCATCGCCATCGCCCGGGAGGCCGAGCACCGGTTCGGGCGCAAGGTGGCGTGGGGGGCCGTCGTGGGGGAGCGGCGCGAGCTGTTCACCCACCTGTCGGTGCCGGTGATGACCCGGCTCCGTCAGCCCGAGCGGCGGGTGCTGGACACGCTGGTCGAGGCCGGCGTCGCCCGCAGCCGCAGCGAGGCGCTGGCCTGGTGCGTGCGGCTGGTCGGCCGGCACACCGGCGACTGGCTGGAGGAGCTGCGCTCGGCGATGGCCCACGTGCAGCAGGTGCGCGACAACGGGCCGGACGCCGCCTGAGCGGACTGCGTCCCGCCCGCGGGGGGGGGGGGGGGGGGGGCCGGAGAGACCACGGAGAGCACCGGACCCCCACCCCCCCCCCCCCCCCGCGGGAGAGGGCCGCGGGCGGGGGCGGGGCGGGGGGGCGGGGGGGCCACCACAAAGCACCCCCCCGG
>JBQCHF010000177.1:0-11173 GCA_051954955.1 Motilibacteraceae bacterium | reverse complement strand
GATCGTGCCGGCGGCGATGCCGGCAAGGAACACCAGCACGCCCTGCCAGACGCTCACCGTGATGGTCCCGGCACGTGCGCCCTCCCTCCGCGATGCCGGCCCTGCGCGACGCCGGTGGCGTCGCTACAGGTACTGACCGGTGTTGCCCACCGTGTCGATGGCGCGTCCCGCCTCGGCGCCCTTGCCGGAGATCAGCGTGCGGATGTAGACGATCCGCTCGCCCTTCTTGCCGGAGATGCGGGCCCAGTCGTCGGGGTTGGTGGTGTTGGGGAGGTCCTCGTTCTCCTTGAACTCGTCCACGCAGGCGGCGAGCAGGTGGGAGATCCGCAGGCCCTTCTGGCCGAGGTCGAGGAAGTCCTTGATGGCCATCTTCTTGGCCCGGTCGACGATGTTCTGGATCATCGCGCCGGAGTTGAAGTCCTTGAAGTAGAGGACTTCCTTATCGCCGTTGGCGTAGGTGACCTCGAGGAAGCGGTTCTCCTCGATCTCGGAGTACATGCGCTCCACCGTGCGCTGGATCATGGCGGCCACGGTGGCCTCGCGGGAGCCGCCGTGCTCGGCGACGTCCTCGGCGTGCAGCGGCAGCACCGGGGTCAGGTACTTGCTGAAGATGTCGCGCGCGGACTCCGCGTCCGGGCGCTCGATCTTGATCTTCACGTCGAGCCGGCCGGGCCGCAGGATGGCCGGGTCGATCATGTCCTCGCGGTTGGAGGCGCCGATGACGATGACGTTCTCGAGGCTCTCGACGCCGTCGATCTCGGACAGCAGCTGCGGGACGATCGTGTTCTCGACGTCGGAGGAGACGCCGGAGCCGCGGGTGCGGAACAGGGAGTCCATCTCGTCGAAGAACACGATGACCGGCGTGCCCTCGCTGGCCTTCTCCCGGGCCCGCTGGAACACCAGCCGGATGTGCCGCTCGGTCTCACCGACGTACTTGTTGAGCAGCTCGGGGCCCTTGATGTTGAGGAAGTAGCTCTTGCCCTGGGGCTTGCCGGTGACCTCGGCGACCTTCTTGGCCAGCGAGTTGGCCACCGCCTTGGCGATGAGGGTCTTGCCGCAGCCGGGCGGGCCGTAGAGCAGCACCCCCTTGGGCGGGCGCAGCTGGTGCTCCTTGAACAGGTCCGGGTGCAGGTAGGGCAGCTCGACGGCGTCGCGGATCATCTCGATCTGCGTGCCCAGCCCACCGATCTGCCGGTAGTCGATGTCGGGCACCTCCTCGAGCACGAGCTCCTCGACCTCGGCGCGCGGCACCCGCTCATAGACGTAGCTCGAGCGCGGCTCCATCAGCAGCGCTTCGCCCACGCGGAGCGCGCCCTCGCGCAGCGGCTCGGCCAGCCGGACGACCTTCTCCTCGTCGGTGTGGCCGACGACCAGGGCCCGCTCGCCGTCGGGCAGCAGCTCCTTGAGCATGACGACCTCGCCGACGCGCTCGAACCCGAAGGCCGCGACGACGTTCATCGCCTCGTTGAGCATGACCTCCTGCCCGCGCTCGAGCTCCTCGGCGTCGATGCTCGGGCTCACGGTGACCCGCAGCTTGCGGCCGCCGGTGAAGATGTCGGCGGTGCCGTCCTCGTTGCGCTGGATGAAGGTGCCGAAGCCGGCCGGCGGCTGGGCGAGCCGGTCGACCTCCTCCTTGAGCGCCACGATCTGGTCGCGCGCGTCCTTGAGCGTCTGCACCAGGCGCTCGTTCTGAGCGCTCATCGAGCCCAGCCCGGCCTGGAGCTCGGCGATCCGTTCCTCCAGGGCGCGGCCGCGCGGACCGTCGGCCTGCCGGGGGTCGGACAGACGGGCGTCGGCCAGCCGCAGGCGCAGCCGGGCGATCTCGTCCTCCAGGGCGGCCACCTGCTCACGCAGGGTTCGGGCCTCGTCGGCGCGGGCCTGATCGTTGCGGGCGTCGTCGTGGGCGGGCACGGACTCACCTCCTGCGGGCGTCGGACCCTTCGACGGGCCGACGCTCTCGACCCTACCTTCGGCACGCGAAGCGCGAACCTCAGCGACGGAAAGGACTTCCGGCGCGTCGCGCTCCCCCTGCCCGAGTCTGTTGCTCCCATGCGCACGCCCGGCGGCCGACGCGTGGGCGGCCCTCGGCCGACCGTGGAGGGAGCGGCCGCCTACGGCACCGGCGCGAGGGCGTGGCCGTCCCACCGCCACCGCAGCACCCGCTCCACGTCCGGGCAGCAGCGCGGCACGTCGGGGCCGGACCAGCTGGTGGCCTTCACCGACACCACTCCCCCCGCCGTGGTGACCGGGCCGAGCAGCACGTCGTCCCGCTCGGTGACCAGCGGCCCCAGCGGGGTCGGTCCCTGCTCGCCGCCGGCGTAGGCGAACAGCGAGCTGGGCGGGCTGCCGGCCGCGGCGTCGCAGCGTGCTTTCACCAACGCGTCGGGCACGCCGTCGCCGGTGACGTCGGCCACCAGCACCTGGTCGACCACCACCGGGATGGGGGCGCAGCGCATCGGCACGATCCGCGCCCAGTCCACGTGCGCGAGGACGTCGGCGACATCGGCGGACGAGGACGGAGCAGGCGTGGGCGTGACCGCCGAGGTCATCGCCCGCGGTGTGGGACTCGCCGGACCCGGAGGGCTGCTCCCGGTGCAGCCGGCCAGGCCGGTGCTGATCGAGGTGGCGGCGGCGATCGTGGTGGCGATCGCGCGCGTCCTGCGAGGGCTCGGGGGACGGTGCGCTGCTCCCCGCGCGGCGTCCTCCCCCGGGGACGGCCGGACGGCTGCGGAGCCGGTGGTGCTGGTCAGGGCAGCGGACCCCTGCGTATCGGTGCGGGTGCGGTGGACCCGGCCTCGGCGGCCGTGTCCTCCTCACCGTAGGCCCCCTTGGCCGGTCGGCGCCGCCGCGGCGGGGGCGCCACGCCGTCGGCGAGGCGGCGGGAGGTGATGAGGAACCCGGTGTGCCCGACCATCCGGTGCTCCGGCCGCACGGCCAGGCCCTCGAGGTGCCAGCCGCGCACCATCGACTCCCACGCGGCCGGCTCCGTGAAGGTGCCGTGCTCGCGCAGCGCCTCGGCGACGCGGGACAGCTGGGTGGCGGTGGCGACGTAGCAGATGAGCACCCCGCCGGGCCGCAGCGCCGCCGAGACGACGTCGAGGCACTCCCAGGGGGCCAGCATGTCCAGCACCACCCGGTCGACGTCGCGCTCGTCCAGGTGCTCCTGCAGGTCGCCCACGGTGAGACGCCAGGCCGGGTGCGGGCCCCCGAAGAAGGTCTCGACGTTGCGCTTGGCGATCTCGGCGAAGTCGGCGCGGCGCTCGTAGGAGTGGACGACGCCCTCGTCCCCCACGGCCCGCAGCAGCGACATGGACAGCGCGCCCGATCCGACGCCGGCCTCGACCACCTTCGCGCCGGGGAAGACGTCGGCCATCTGCACGACCTGACCGGCGTCCTTGGGGTAGACGACCGCCGCACCGCGCGGCATGGACAGCACGAAGTCGCTGAGCAGCGGGCGCAGCGCCAGGAAGGTGATGCCGCCGGAGTTGGTGACGGTGATGCCCTCGGGCTGCCCGATGAGCTCGTCGTGGGCGAAGGACCCCTTGTGGGTGTGGAAGTTCCGGCCCGGCTGCAGGGTGATCGTGTGCATCCGCCCCTTGGGGTCGGTCAGCTGCACCTGGTCGCCGACCCGGAATGGGCCCCGCCGGTGCGCGGCACCGGTCGGCTCCGTCACGGGAGGCGATCCTACGGGAGCCCGGCCCGCCCTCCGGTCACCGCCCGGCCAGCACCTGCTCGACGTCGGAGAGCGCGAGGACGCCGTAGACCAGGCCTTCGTCGTCGACCAGCAGGTACTCCGGGGCGGGGTGCCGCTGCACGGCGGCGAGCAGGTCCTCGCCGGCCAGGTGCATGGACAGGGTGGTCTCCGGACCGAGCCGCCGGGCCAGGTCGGCCACCGGCACCCACGGACGCCGGTCCAGCGGCATCGCCGAGACCGAGGCCTCCTGCACCAGCGCCAGCGGCCGGTCCTGGCCGTCGACGACGACGAGCGCGCGCGCCCCGCTCTCCTGGGCCTTGCGCACCGCCTCGGAGACGGGCAGGTCGCGGGCGACCGGGACGGCTCGGCGCGCGAGCGCGGCGGCCGACAGCGCCGGCAACCGGTCGCGGATCCGCCCGCTGGCCAGCGCCTGGCTCGCCCCGACCCAGATGAACGAGCCGAGCAGCGCGCCCCACACCACGGTGATCAGGTCGGCCTGCCGGTCCTGGGCGGTGGCGACGGCGAGGGGCACCAGCACCAGGACCACGGCCATCACCCGGCCGACCCACGCGGCCGCCAGCGTGCCGGTGGAGCGGCGCCCGGTGACCCGCCAGACCAGCGCCTCGAGCAGCCGGCCGCCGTCCAGCGGCAGCCCGGGCAGCAGGTTGAAGCCGCCGACGAGCAGGTTGGCCACTGCGAACGCCTCGGCGAGCACGTGGACGACGCCGGCCGGGTCCACCGCCCGGGCCAGCAGCAGCGCGGGCACCGCGAGCAGCAGGTTGACCAGCGGGCCGACTACGGCCACGGCGAAGCTGCGGCCGGGCGTGGGCGGCGGCTTCTCGATCTCGGACACCCCGCCGAGCACGTGCAGCGTGATCCGCCGCACCGGCAGGCCCAGCCGCACCGCGACCACCGAGTGGCACAGCTCGTGCACCAGCACCGACAGGTAGAGCAGGAGGGCGAAGGCGGCCGCCACGACGTAGGCGAGCGGGGTGCTGAGCCCCGGCACCTGGGCCTGCACCGTCGGGCGGTAGGCCCAGGTGATGAGCGCGGCCACCAGCACCCAGGCGGGCGTGACGACGATGGGCACCCCGAACGCACGCCCCAGCAGGAACCCGCCGGCGCCGCCGCGCGGGCCGTCCGGCGGGGGCTGATCGGGAGCCCCGGCGCGCGGCGCGGGCGGCGCGGGAGTCGTCACACCGCTGATGCTACGGCCCGCCGTTCGCCGCTCCCCTGGACTGTCGGCCTGCTCGGTTACCTTCCTCAGCGTGGTGAGCGGCGTGGTGAGCGGCGTGGTGGGCAGCACGGACGGCAGCAGCGCGTTCAGCAGCCCTGCGGGCGGCGCTCCGGCGAGCGCTGCGGGTGTCGGCGCCGTGAGCGGCACCTCCGTCGTCGACCTGCCCGCGCCCGTCATCGGCTCGCTGAGCCCGTCCCGCGCCGGCGACTTCATGACCTGCCCGCTGCTCTACCGCTTCCGGGTGGTCGACCGCCTGCCCGAGCGGCCCAGCGCCGCCGCCGTCCGCGGCACGCTGGTGCACGCGGTGCTCGAGCGCCTGTTCGACCTGCCCGCCGCCCGGCGCACCCCGGACGAGGCCAAGGCGCTGCTGGCGCCGGAGTGGGAGCGGCTGCTGGCGGAGGAGCCCGGCCTCGCGCTGGTGCTCGGGGAGGCCGGCGCCGACCAGGCCGGGAGGGACAGCGAGGGCGAGCCGACGCAGGGGTGGCTGCGCGGGGCGCACCAGCTGCTCGACCGCTACTTCCAGCTGGAGGACCCGCGTCGCCTCGAGCCGGCCCACCGCGAGCTCTACGTCGAGACCACGCTGGAGGAGGGGCTGCTTCTGCGCGGCTATGTGGACCGGCTCGACGTCGCGCCCACCGGCGAGCTGCGGGTGGTCGACTACAAGACCGGTCGCGCTCCGCGTGAGGCCTTCGAGGCCAAGGCCCTGTTCCAGATGCGGTTCTACGCGCTGGTGCTCTGGCGCACGCACGGCCGCGTCCCGCGGCTGCTGCAGCTGCTCTACCTCGGCAGCGGCGAGGTGCTGCGCTACGCCCCGGACGAGGACGACCTGCGCGCCACCGAGCGCAAGCTGCTGGCGCTGTGGGAGGCCATCTCCCGGGCCGCCCGCACCGGCGACTGGCGCCCCAACCCCGGGAGGCTGTGCGCGTGGTGCGACCACCAGCCGCTGTGCCCGGCCTTCGGCGGCACGCCCCCGCCGCTGCCTGATGCCGGCCCCGGCTGCGCCGCGCGGGGGTCCGAGCCCGAGCCCGATCCGGAGGACGCGCTGCCCTCCCCCCGCCACGACGACGACCTGTCCGCGCCGGGCACCGCTCACTCCCCCGACCGACGGGCCCGCAGCGCCTAGGCTGCCTTCCGTGAGCGGATGGGGGACGCTGCCTGCGCGGGTGGCGCGGGTGCGGGTGCTGCTGGCGCGTGGGCACGTGTCCGACGCGCTCCTGGCCGCGGCGCTGCTCGCCGGCTCGCTGCCCAGCCTGTGGCTGCGGCCCACCTATCTCGCGGTCCCGATCCGGCCGGCCGACGTGTGGGGCGTGCTGCTCGTCGCGGCCGCCGCGCTCCCGGTCGGCTGGCGGCGTCGGGCCCCGCTGGCGGCCTTCGCGCTCGGGGTGCCTCCGGCGCTGCTGCTCGGGCTGTCCAGCTACAACCAGGGGCTGGGCGGGGTGCCGCTGCTGGTGCTCCTCTACTCGGTGGCGGTGCACCGCGCGCGCTGGCAGGGGCTGTGCGCGCTCGTCACCTGCTGGGCGACCACGCTGCTGGTGGTGCTGCTCGGTCCCCTCGACCTCTCCCCCGCCGACGCGATCGGCGCGCTCGCGGTCTACCTCACCGGCTGGGCGCTGGGCCGCAGCCTGCGGATGCGCCGCGCCTACGTCGCCGAGCTCGAGGTGCGCGCCGCGGTGGTCCGGGCTGAGCAGGAGGCCGAGACACGTGCTGCGCTGGCCGAGGAGCGCGGCCGCATCGCGCGCGAGCTGCACGACGTCGTCGCCCACCACGTGAGCGTGATGACGGTGCAGGCCGCCGCGGCACGGCGCACCCTGCATCGCGACACCGGGCGCGCCGAGGAGGCGCTGGCGGCGGTGGAGCACACCGGTCGCGCGGCCCTGACGGAGATGCGCCGGCTGGTAGGCGTGCTGCGCGACGCGGAGCCGATGACGGACGGCGCAGGGACGGCGATCGACGGCGTCGGCGGCGGGCCGGACGGCAGCCGCGCACCGGCCCCCACCCTGGCCGACCTGTGCGCGCTGGTGGAGCAGGTCCGCGAGGCCGGGCTTCCGGTGGAGCTGTCCGTGCACGGTCGCCGGCCGGTGCTCGACCCCGGGCGTGAGCTCACGCTCTACCGGATCGTCCAGGAGTCGCTGACCAACGTGCTCAAGCACGCCGGGCCGGCCCGCGCGCAGGTGGCGCTCGACTTCGCCCGCGGGCGGGTGGCGGTCCGAGTGCAGGACGACGGGCGGGGCGCCGCGGCCGGGCTCACCCGCGCGCCGGGGGTCCGCAGCGGCCACGGCGTCGTCGGCATGCGCGAGCGGGTGGCGCTCTACGGCGGCTGGCTCGAGGCCGGCCCGGTGCCCGGGGGCGGCTACCGGGTGCTGGCCACGGTGCCCCTCGAGATGCCGGCCGCACCCGCACCACCGGTCGATGCTCCGGTCCCCTCGGCGCGGGTGCACCCGGGGGCCGCGGCGACGCGCGAGGTGCCGGCATGAGCGTCCCGGCCGCCCCGGTGCGGGTGCTGCTGGTCGACGACCAGCCGCTGCTGCGCACCGGCTTCCGGATGATCCTCGAGGCCGAGCCCGACCTGCTCGTGGTGGGCGAGGCCGCCGACGGCGAGCACGCGGTGGAGCTGACCCGCTCCCTGCTGCCCGACGTCGTCCTGATGGACGTGCGGATGCCCCGGCTGGACGGGGTGGAGGCCACCCGGCGGATCACCTCCGCGCCGGTGGGCGCGGTGACCCCCCGCGTGCTCGTGCTCACCACCTTCGACCTGGACGAGTACGTGGTGCAGGCGCTGCGCGCGGGCGCCAGCGGGTTCCTGCTCAAGGACGTGCCCGCCGAGGACCTGGTGGGCGCCATCCGCGTGATCGCCGCGGGCGACGCCGTCGTGGCCCCCAGCATCACCCGCCGCCTGCTCGACCGTTTCGCCAGCCGGCTGCCGGCGCAGGACGACGCGCCCACCCCCGAGCTGCTGGCGCAGCTCACCGAGCGCGAGCTCGACGTGCTGCGTCTGGTGGCGCGCGGCATGTCCAACGCGGAGATCGCCCAGGAGCTCCAGGTCTCCGAGACCACGGTCAAGACGCACGTGGGCCACCTGCTCACCAAGCTGTCCCTGCGCGACCGTGTGCAGGCGGCGGTGCTGGCCTACGAGACCGGGCTGGTGGTGCCGGGCGGGCGGTGAGGGGGTCGCCCTCCGTGCAGGTCGACCACGCGCGTCATGCTGCGACCCGCCGGTCCGCTCTCGCACGGTCAACGGCGCTGGTGACGGCGGCTCGCGCGGGGGCGCGCTTCCCGGGCGGGTGCGGCCGCGTCGTAGGCATGGGTGTGCCACCCATAGGCATAGATGCGTGTGGGTGGCACACCCACGCGAGCGGAACGCATGAGCACCGCCGGCGAGGCGATCGCCTGGAGCACGGGTGGGCGACAGCAGGCATGTCCGCTCCGGGACCTCCCCTCCTCCTGAGGGAGGAGACAGACCCGCCCGACCACCCCTGAAAACCGAGATCACCCCGCCGCCGGGCTGCCTACGCTCGAACCGCACCGGCAGGACTGCCGGCCCGGCTCTCGGAGGGGATCCCATGACCACCAGCGCGACGGACCGCACCGCCGCGACCGGCACGGCGGCACGCGCCGTCGACCTGCGCAAGACGTACGGCTCGGGGGACACGCAGGTGGTGGCCCTGGACGGGGTGAGCGTGGACTTCCCTGCCGGCCAGTTCACCGCGATCATGGGCCCGTCCGGCTCGGGCAAGTCGACCCTCATGCACTGCCTGGCCGGTCTGGACGAGGCGACCTCCGGACGGGTGCTGGTCGGCGAGGTCGACCTGACCACCCTCAAGGACCGCGCGCTCACCGAGCTGCGCCGCGACGCCATCGGCTTCGTGTTCCAGTCGTTCAACCTGCTGCCCACGCTCACCGCGCTGGAGAACATCACGCTGCCGATGGACATCGCCGGTCGCAAGACCGACCAGGGTTGGCTGGACACCGTTATCGACACCGTCGGGCTGCGCGACCGGCTCGGGCACCGCCCCAACGAGCTCTCCGGCGGCCAGCAGCAGCGGGTGGCCTGCGCCCGCGCGCTGGCCAGCCGGCCGCAGATCGTCTTCGCCGACGAGCCCACCGGCAACCTCGACTCCCGGGCCGGCGCCGAGGTGCTCGGCTTCCTGCGCCGCTCGGTGCGCGAGATGGGCCAGACCGTCGTCATGGTCACCCACGACCCGGTGGCCGCCTCCTACGCCGACCGCGTGCTGTTCCTCGCCGACGGCCGGATCGTGGACGAGCTGGCCGCCCCCACAGCCGACACCGTGCTCGAGCGCATGAAGCGCTTCGACGCCGCCGGCCGGAGGTCCTGACCCTCATGCTCAGGGCAACCCTCAAGGGCCTGCTGGCCCACAAGCTCCGGCTGCTGCTGTCCGCGGTGGCCGTCGTGCTCGGTGTGGCGTTCGTGGCCGGCTCGCTGGTCTTCACCTCCACCCTCAGCCGCACCTTCCACGACCTGTTCGAGAGCGTCTCCGCCGACGTCACCGTCACCAGGGCGACCTCCTTCGACCAGGGCCTGATCAACAGCTCCACCAGCTCGGCCGACTTCGGCGTGCCCGCCTCGGTCCTGCAGACGGTGAAGGCTGTCCCCGGTGTCGCCGCGGCAGACGGCGACATCCAGGCCGAGGGCGTCTACGTCGTCGGCAAGGACGGCAAGGCGATCGGCGGCACCGGCGCCCCCGGCATCGGCATCGGCTGGAGCGGCACGCCGGGCCTGTCGGTCACCACCATCACCAGCGGTCGCCCGCCGGCTGCGACCGGCGAGGTGGCCATCGACCGCACCACCGCCGAGAAGGGCGGGTTCACCGTCGGCGACACGACCACGGTCCTCACGCCGAAGGGTGCGCAGGAGGAGAAGATCGTCGGGATCTTCAAGTTCGGCAAGACCGGCGGCCTGGCCGGCGCCTCGCTCACCGCGTTCGACCCGGCCACCGCGCAGCGGCTGCTCGGCGCACCCGGGGTGTACTCGTCGGTCTCGGTGAAGGCCGCCGGCGGGGTGTCGGAGGACACGCTCAAGCAGCGGGTCGCCGCCGTCCTGCCCAGCGGCTACGACGTGAAGACCAAAGCGCAGCAGGTGGACGAGAACTCCAAGGCGCTGGAGAGCAGCCTGAAGTTCATCAACATCTTCCTGCTGGTCTTCGCCGGCATCGCTCTGTTCGTCGGCTCGTTCATCATCCTCAACACCTTCTCGATGATCGTCGCTCAGCGCTCGCGGGAGCTCGCTCTCCTACGAGCCATCGGAGCCAGCCGTCGGCAGGTCACCCGCTCGGTGCTCGGCGAGGCGTCCGTCGTGGGGCTCATCGGGGCCACAGTCGGGCTCGGGCTCGGGGTGGCCCTGGCCGCGGGCCTGAAGGCGCTGTTCGGTGCGATCGGCCTCGAGCTCACCTCCAGCCTGGCCTTGCCGGCCAGCGCGGTGATCTGGAGCTACGTCGTCGGCGTGCTGGTCACCCTCGGCGCGGCCTACCTGCCGGCCCGGCGCGCGGCCAAGGTCCCTCCGGTGGCGGCGATGCGCGACGACGTGGCCATGCCCGAGCGCTCGCTGCGGGTGCGGATGATCGCCGGGAGCGTGCTGGGCGGGATCGGGGTGCTCGCCATGCTCGGCGGCACGCTGAGCGGCAGCGGCGGCACCGCCGCGACGCTGGTCGGGCTGGGCGCGCTGGCGCTCATCGTCGGTGCCATCGCCCTGAGCCCGGTGCTCAGCAGGCCGGCGCTGCGGCTGATCGCCGGGTGGTTCCACAAGCCGTGGGGCACGGTGGGGCGGCTGGCCGAGGAGAACGCCAGGCGCAACCCGAGGCGGACCGCAGCCACCGCGAGCGCACTGATGATCGGGCTGGCACTGGTCACCTCGATGAGCGTGCTGGGCGCGTCAACCGGCGCCTCGGTGGACCAGTTGGTGGACAAGGTCTTCGGCGCCGACTTCTCCATCTCCAACAACGCCGGGACTCCGTTCAGCCCCGACGTCGCGGCGCAGGCGCGTCAGGTCACCGGCGTGGCCCAGGTGGCGGAGGAGCGGTTCGGGCAGGCCAAGGTGGGTGGCACCACCGAGGGCATCGCCGCCATCGAGCCCGACGCCCTGGGCAGCCTCATCTCGGTCACCTTCCGCAGCGGCAGCGCCCAGGGGCTCCGCGGCGACGGGATGCTGGTGGCCGAGAAGACGGCCACCGAGCGCGGCTGGTCGGTCGGCACGAAGGTGCCGGTCACCTTCCCCTTCGGGGGCAGCA
>JBQCHF010000176.1:0-16933 GCA_051954955.1 Motilibacteraceae bacterium | reverse complement strand
GCCGCCCCCGCCCGGCCCCTCGCCCCGCTCGGCGGGGCCCCCCGGCCCCGTTCGCCCCCGCGCGCCGGCGGGGGGCGGCCGGCCGGGCGGGCGCGGGGGGGGGGGGGGGCCCGCCAGCGAACGATGCCGAGCCGAGGAGGGAGGGGTAGGGATGCTTGAGCGGGAGATGATCGACCTGGTCATGCGCGACTGGTCCCGACAGCCCGGCTTCACCGTCGACGTCGCGCATCGCGGCTACTGGGTGCTGGTCACCTTGCGCTCCTCGGTGAGCCCGCGCACGGCGGTGCTCCAGTGGGGCGATGACGAACTCTGCTTCCTGCTCGTCGGGGACTACTGCGAGGTCCAGGTCTTCGCCTACGACGAGCCGGACAAGGTCGAGGCGCTGCACGAGCAACTGGGCCGGGCGCGGGAGTGGCTGGACGGGACCGTCAGCTGCGGCGAGGTCACCCGCGCGGGGACAGTGGTTGCGCGTCGGGTTCGGTTCCGCGACGGGGACTACGCGTCATGGCGGGCACCGTCGAAGCAGCGCGCGGCGCTCCGTCTGCGCCACCCGTTCGCCCGGACCGTCGAGCGCTCCGTCCCGGTCCCGCACGGCCCCTGACGGCTTCTACGGCACCTGGTCGTGGCGCTGGCCGGTAACGGGTAGAACGAGCGGGCCGGAGAGGCGAGCCGGGTACTTGGCGTGGCCCGGGTAGCCCGAAGATCACCGGGCGTCCGCCGCCGGTGCCCCCTTCAGCCTTCGAGCGGGCGGTCAGGGGCAGGACCGGCCGTCGCAGCGCAATGGCAACGGCCTCAGTCGCAGCTGGAAGGATCTCAGGCCTTGCGAGGGGCGAGCCGGCGTCGAGACGACCAGCGGATGCACGCGGAGCGCGCCCCGCGCGCCTGCGATGCCCGGTGCATCAGACCCCGCCATACCGGGCAGTCCCAGTCCCGCCAGCAGGCGCGGACAGCAGCTCCCGCGTGAGACATCAGGTATCAGAGAGGCTCAGTGCCACCAGGGCTCCGGCTGCGCCGGTGTCGCCGCTGACGAGAGCACCGTTGTCCGTAGCCACGTAGAGAGTCCTTCGGCCCTCTGCGTCCAGGACCAGCGTGCAGTCGGTGGCGCCGGTGACGTGCTCGGGGTCGGAGGCGATGGCCGCGCGGCGGCCGTCGGGGTCCACGCGCACGACGGTGTTGAAGATGTGCGTGGTCACGTAGAAGGTGCCGTCCTGGTCGACGGCGAAGTCGTCGCCGGGCACCCCGGTGACGAGCACGCGCGGACGTCCCATCCGGCCGTCGTCGTCGACGTCGAAGCGCAGCAACGTGCCGGCGTCGGAGTTGGTGACGTAGAGGTGCTCGCCGAAGCGCTGGATGCCGTTGGCGCCGGGCGCGAGCGCACCGGGGCGGGCCCGCAGCTCGTCGCCCTCGTACGCCGTGTCCAGGGCGCCGGAGACGGGGTCGATCAACCAGATCACCCCGAGCGCGCTGTCCGCGAGGTAGACCGGGCCGGCGGGTCCGGCTGGGCCGAAGCTGACCCCGTTGGGCCAGGATCCGGCAGGAGTGGCGGCCAGCAGCCGGCCCTGCCCGTCGGGCTCGATGCGCCACAGCCCTCGTCCGCCGCCGGTGACGGCCATGAACATGGTGCTGTCGGGGGCAATTGCGGTGACACCGGCGGTGGAACCGGCTGGCGGTGCGAAGACCACCCGCTCGGTGCCGTCCGCGGCCCGCGCGATGACCTTGCCGCGGACACGGCTGGTGTCCCCGGTGGCGTAGTCCAGGCCGGTGCTTCCGGCCAGCACCAGGATGCCGCCGGGCCCCTGGGCGATGCCCTCGAACCACAGGCCGGGGCGGTAGGTCTTGACCAGCGTCGCGGGGACCGGCTCGTACGGGAGCTCGTCCGGGGTGGGCAGCAGCATCAGCGGTCTCCGAGGGTGGCGAGGATGGAAGGGGCGGGCGGCGGGACGAGGGGCGGACGACGCTGCCCGATCACGGCCGCTAGCGCGCCGGCGAGCAGGACCCCGGTAGCGACCGCGAAGGATCGGGTGAACCCGGCGGTCGCGGCAGCAGCGGCGTCGACGCCGTGGGCCTGCAGGGCGCGGGCGTGCATGCTGCCGAGGCTGACCAGGGCCGCCAGCCCGACGGCTCCGCCGACCTGCAGCACCGTGTTCTGCAGCCCGCTGGCCAACCCGGCCTCGGCGGGGGCCACCCGGCTGAGCGCGGCGATGGTGACGGCGGGGATCGCCAGCCCGTTGCCCAGACCCAGCACGAGCAGCCCGGGCAGCAGGTGCAGCGGATAGCTGCTGGCGGTGGGCAGCTGGGCCAGCATCAGCATCCCGGCCGCGGCCACCAGCAGGCCGGGGGCGAGGACACGCCCGGGGCCGTGCCTTCGGGTGAGTGCCCCCGAGGCGGCGATGCCGGCGGTGAGCGCGGCGCCGTAAGGGACGTAGGCCAGGCCGGCCCGCAGCGGGGAGAAGCCCAGGACGTCCTGCATGTACAGGGTCAGGGAGAAGAACGTCGCGAAGAACGCAGCCATCACGGCCAGCGCCGCGAGGTAGGCGGTGCCGCGGGTGCGGTCGCGCAGGAACCCCAGTGGCACCAGCGGGTCGGTGCGGCGGCCCTCGGCGAGCACGAAGCCTGCCAGGGCGCTCACCGCCACCAGCAGCGGCAGCACCGTCCCTGGGCGTCCCCACCCGTTGGAGCCTGCCTCGAGCAGCGCGTAGATCAGGGCGACCAGCCCGCCGGTCACCAGCAGCGCGCCGACCCAGTCCAGCCTGCGCTGCACGGGCGAGCGGCTCTCCCTCACCAGTCGTGGCAGCACGGCCAGGCAGACGACGGCGACGGGCACGTTGATGAAGAAGATCCAGCGCCAGCTGGCCAGATCGGCCAGGACACCGGACAGCAGCACCCCGGTGGTGCCGCCCAGTGCGGCCAGCCCGCCCCAGATGCTGAAGGCGCGGGCCCGCTCCCCCGGGTCGGTGAACAGCAGCGTCACCAACGACAGGGCCGCGGGCGCCACGGCCGCGGCGCCCAGGCCCTGCACGAACCGGCTCGCGACGAGCATCCCCCCGCTGACGGCTGCACCGCAGCTCGCCGAGGCGACCGCGAACACCGCGAGGCCGATCAGGTAGACGCGTCGACGTCCCAGCCGGTCGGCCAACCGACCGCCGAGCAGCAGCAGACCGCCGAACGCGATCACGTAGGCGTTGATCACCCAGGCCAGACCGGCCGGGCCGAGGGAGAGGTCGCGCTGCACCGAAGGCAGGGCGACGTTCACGACCGTGTTGTCCAGCACCAGCATGAACTGCACCAGAGCCAGCACCGCCAGGGCCCGCCAGCGCAGCGGGTCCGGCGCCTGCGCCGATTCTGCCGAGCGGGCGTCGACGTCGCGATGGATGGGGGACGTGGCCTCAGAGGGCATCGACACAGCAGCTCCACTCAGCCGAAAGCTTGATGTACTCAAGCTTCGAGCAAGCATAGGGAGGTGCTTGATGATGTCAAGTGATGGGTTCGTTAGCATGGGTGGATGCCCACGTCGGAGCGCATGCGGGGGACGGCCGACGCCGAGCTGGTCCGCCTCGTCTTCGCCCTGACCGACCAGCTGCAGCTGCGGTTCGAGGCGGTCGCCGCCCAGCACGGGCTGACCCGCCAGCAGGCCACTCTCCTCGGGCTGCTCGAGCAGTCCCACCCGATGAGCGTGCTGGCCGAGATCCTGCATTGCGACGCCAGCAACGTGACGGGGTTGGTCTCCCGGCTCGAACGCCAAGGACTCGTGCAGCGCGAGCGGCACGACAAGGACCGGCGGGTGACGCTCGTGTCCGCGACAGCCGCCGGTCGGGACCTGTACTCACGGTTCGAGGACGAGCTCTACGGCGGGGAACTCCCCTTCGCCAGGCTGACCGCGACCCAGCGCACCACGTTGCGCACCCTGCTCGACCGTCTGGTCTAGGGCCTGCCCGCTGCGCAGAAGCCGACGAGCATCGACGTCGTCGGCCCCCGCCGTGGCGCCTCAGCACCGCCCCGCGTCCAGAACGCTGACCGTCGTGTTGGTTCTGTGGCTGTCGACAACGCTCGTCGGTTGCGGCCCGAGCTCGTCCGCTGCCCAGACGCCGGAACCGACCAGCACGGGGAGCACGGGGAGCACCAGCGGCGGGACTACGTCGGCCCTGCCGGCCAGGCGGCGGCGGACGTGGCTGCCGCGTTCCCGACTGTGAGCGCGGCCGAACAGGCGTGCACGGCGCTGCGAGAGGAGGCGAGCAGATGCGGCGCAGGCACCGCTCGCCGTCGCGCTCGAGAGACGCACGTTCGGCCGCCTCTGACCGAGCGTGTGACCCCCCGAACCATCGCGGCCCGCGGCGGACGGCCAGCCCGGTCAGTGGTCGGGCAGGTCGCGCAGGTACCGCACCGGGCTGGCCAGCAGGACCAGTGGCGAGAGCAGGGTCAGCACAGCGAGCACGAACAGCGCCTGGCGGGGGCCGAGCCACGTCGCCAGCGCTCCGGCGGCCAGGCCCCCGATCGGGATCGCCCCCCAGGAGACGAAGCGCACGGTAGCCATCACGCGGGAGAGCAGCTCGGGCGGGCTGGCGATCTGACGGTGGGTGCGGGTCGCGGTCGACAGCACCACCACGCCCCCGGCGAAGACGACGTTCCCCACGGCGAAAAGCAGCCAACCGAGCTCGCGGTCCCCGAGCGGGATCAGGAACGCTCCCGCGACCGACACGAACCCGGCGACCAGGCAGGCCCGGGCCGAGCCGATCGCCCGGACCACCGCGGGCACGAGCGCCGCGCCCACCAGCGAGCCGATCCCCTCCGCGGCCAGCAGGACCCCGACCAAGCCGGCCGGGGCGTGCAGGTCCCGCAGCAGATAGAGCGCGAACAGCGCCATCTGGCCCCCGCAGACGAAGTTCACCACCGTCGCGTCCCACATGCAGGGCCCCATCACCGGATGGCGGGTGACGAAGTCCCACCCCTCGCGGATCAGCACCCGCATGGGCGGCCGCTCGGTGGTCGGCGCCGACCGCTCCGGCAGCCGCCTGAGCAGGATCGCCGACACGACGTAGGAGAGCGCGTCCACGAGCAGCGTCGGCACCGCGCCGACGAGCTGCACCAGCAGTCCGCCCAGCGAGGGACCGCCGAGCTGGCTGACCGCATGGGTGCCGGACATGAGGGAGTTGCGGGACGTCAGCTCCTCCTTGGGCACCACGCTCGGGAGGAACGTCGAGTTCGCGACGTCGAAGAGCACCGTGGCGAAGCTGGTGACGAGGGCGACCAGGACGAGCTGCGCCATGGTCAGCACGCCGGCCCACCAGGCCACCGGCACCGACGCCATGGCGAGCGCGCGGAGCAGGTCCATGCCCACCTGCAGGCGGCGCAGCGGCAGTCGCTGCGCGATCACGCCGGCCGGCAGGCCGATGACCAGCCAGGCGCTGTAGGCGGAAGCGGCCAGGACGCCCATCTGGAAGGCGCTCGCGTGCAGGGCCAGCAGCGCGGTGAGCGGCAGCGCGACCGCGCGGACCGCCGAGCCCACCGAGCTGGTGGCGCCGGCCGACCAGTAGGTCCAGAAGGCGCGCGCGGCGGTCCTCTCGACCCGGACCTCAGTGAGTTCCATAATGGAACGGACCATAGGGCGACCGGACGGCGCCGCGCAAGGAAGGATCGAGCCGTGAGGCGTGAGGAGCTGACGGACGAGACCTGCGGGATCGCGCAGGCCCTCGGCGTCGTCGGCGACTGGTGGACCTTCCTCGTGGTGCGCGAGGTGGCCGGCGGCACCACCCGGTTCGACGCCATCCAGGCCGCGCTGGGGATCAGCCGTCGCGCGCTGTCCGAGCGGCTCGCCCACCTCGTCGAGCACGGGGTCCTGAGCCGCACCCCCTACAGCGATCGGCCGCCGCGCCACGACTACCTGCTGACCGCCAAGGGCGAGGGCCTGCTGCCGGTGCTGCTCGCGCTGCAGGAGTTCGGCGACCGCCACCTGCTCGGCGACGGCGCGCTCACCGCGACCGCCAGCGCGTCCTCGCCCGAGGCGCAGCGCGTCCACGACCTCGTCGGCTCGACGGTCCCGGACCTGGCACTCCCGGCGCACACCGGCTGCCAGGTGCGGTTGCGCCCGCAGGAAGGGCTGCGGGTGGCCTACTTCTTCCCGGCGGCCTTCGCCCCCGGGCCGGGCGCCTACCCCGACGGCTGGGGCGACATCCCCGGGGCCGCCGGCTGCACGCTCGAGTCCACCACCTACGCCGCCCACGCCGAGGCGTTCCGGGCCGCCGGGGCCGACGTGGTCGGGATCAGCTCGCAGCGCACCGACCAGCAGCGGGCGTTCGCCGAGCACGCGAAGCTGCCGTTCCCGCTGCTCTCGGACCTCGACCTGCGCCTGGGCACGGCCCTGCGGCTGCCCGTGTTCCGCACGGCCGGCACCGACCGCTACAAGCGGCAGACGCTGCTGATCGACGCCGGCGGCACCGTCCGGCACGCCCAGATGCCGATCACCGACCCGGCCGGCTCGGTCACCGAGATGCTCGCCGCGGTGCGCCGGCGCACCGCCTGAGCGACGCAGCGCGTCAGGGGCGGCTGCCGACGTCGAGGCCCTGATCAGCCACCCAGGCCAGGGTCCGCTGCACCAGCCGCTCCGGCGGCTCGCTCGCGTCCAGCTCGACTCCGCGCTCGTCGGCGCGCAGCGGCTCGAGGGCGTCGATCTGCGAGCCGAGCAGGCTCGGGGGCATGTAGTGCCCGGCGCGGGCCGCCATCCGCTCGGCGAGGAGCGCCGGCTCTGCGGTGAGGTGCACGAAGAGCAGCGGGGGCAGGCCCTGGCCCAGCATCTGGCGGTACGCGCGCTTGAGCGCCGAGCAGGTGATGACGGTGGAGACGCCGGCAGCGTGCTGCTCGCGCATCCAGCCGGACAATCCTTCCAGCCAGGGCCACCTGTCCTCGTCCTGGAGCGGGACGCCGGCGGCCATCTTGGCGACGTTCGCCTGCGGGTGCAGGTCGTCGGCCTCCAGAAACCGCATGCCGGTGGCCGCGCTCAGCGCCGTCGCCAGCGTGGTCTTGCCGCACCCGGAGACGCCCATCACCACCAGGTGGCCGAGGCCCGGGGCATCACCAGTCATGCACGGTGCCGTCCTTGAGCCGGTTGAACGGGAGGTAGGCCGGCTCGTAGGGGAAGCGGTCCGCCGCCTCCTCGTCCAGCGTGACCCCGAGACCGGGCTCCTCCCCCGGGTGGAGGTAGCCGTCGGAGAAGCGGAAGCTCTGCCGGAACACCTCGTTGGTCAGCGGACCGTGCTGCATGTACTCCTGGATGCCGAAGTTGTGCACGGCGAGCCCGAGGTGCATCGCCGCCGCCATGCCCACCGGGGAGATGTCGGTGGGGCCGTGCATGCCCGACTTGATCTGGTACTGCGCGGCGAAGTCGAGCAGCTTGCGCATCGGGGTGATCCCGCCGGTGTGGGTGACCGCCGAGCGGACGTAGTCGATCAGCTGTTCCTGGATCAGGGTCTGGTAGTCCCAGACCGTGTTGAACACCTCGCCGATGGCGAGCGGGGTGGTCGTGTGCTGGCGCACCAGCCGCAGCGCCGCCTGGTTCTCGGCCGGGGTGCAGTCCTCCAGCCAGAAGAGGTCGTAGGGCTCGAGGGACTTGCCCAGCCGGGCCGCCTGGATCGGGGTCATCCGGTGGTGGCCGTCGTGCAGCAGCGGCAGGTCGGGGCCGAATTCGCCCCGCACGGCCTCGAAGACGCTGGGGATGTGGCGCAGGTAGGCGCGGGTGTCCCAGTCCTCCTCGGCCGGCAGGGCCGCGCGCCGGGCCGGCTCGTAGTCGTAGCGCTTGCCGCCGGCCGGCTGCGCGGCCACGCCGTAGACCGCGTTCAGCCCGGGCACCGCGGTCTGCACCCGGATGGCGCGGTAGCCCAGCTCCAGGTGCTGGCGCACCGAGTCGAAGATCTCCTGGGTGTCCCGCCCGGAGGCGTGCCCGTAGGCGAGCAGGCCGACCCGGCTGGCGCCCCCGAGCAGCTGGTAGAGCGGCAGCCCGGCGGCCTGGGCCTTGAGGTCCCACAGCGCGACGTCCACGGCGGCGATCGCCGCCATCGTCACCGGTCCCCGACGCCAGTACGCCGACCGGTAGAGGAACTGCCAGGTGTCCTCGACGGCGTGGGCGTCCCGCGAGAGCAGCAGCGGCGCGACGTGGTCGCGCAGGTAGCTGGCCACCGCCAGCTCCCGGCCGTTGAGGGTGGCGTCGCCCAGCCCGACCAGGCCGCTGTCCGTGGTCAGCTTGAGCGTGACGAAGTTGCGGTCCGGGCTCGTCACGACGACGTCGGCTCGCGCGATGCGCATCAGGTTCCTTCCGGCGTGCTGGTCAACGGAAAAGGTGCGGCACGTCGGTCAGCGCACGACGTCGCCGCGGCTGCGGCCGGCGAGCAGCGCGAGCTCGGCGCGGGTGGGCAGGCCCTCCCAGTCGCCGGCGGTGCCCACGGCGAAGGCGCCGAGCGCGGCTGCGCGTTCGAGCACCTGCTCCGGCTCCAGCCCGTCCAGCAGGCCGGACAGGACCCCCGCGGAGAAGGCGTCCCCCGCCCCGAGCTCGTCCACGGCGGTCACCGGCAGCGCGGGGACGTCGAGGCGGCCAGCGGCGGTGTGCAGGGAGGCGCCGCGCGCACCGCGCTTCACGGCCACCAGCTGCGCCCGGCCGGCCAGCAGCCGCGCCACAGCGGACTCCTCGTCCGGCTGACCCTGCTCGCCGTCGACGAGTGCGAGCTCGTCGTCGGAGGCGATGACGACGTCGGCTGCGGCGGCGAGCTCGCGCAGCACGGGCGCGGCGGTGGAGGCAGCCCAGAGCATGGAGCGGTAGTTGACGTCGAAGGACAGCAGCGGCCGCTCCCCCTGCGGCATCGCGGCGACGGCTTCGACGACGGTGCTGACCGTGCGCCGCGCCGACACGCTCAGGGCGGGGGTGATCCCGGTCAGGTGCACGACCCGGGCACTCCGCAGCTCCTCCCCCAGGTCGCCGAGATCGCCCAGCTCCAGGGCGCTTCCGGCGGACTCCGACCGGCGGTAGGTGACCCGGGCGAGGTCGGCGGTGCGGCGCTCCACGAACATCAGCCCGGTCGGGCGCCGCACGTCGACGACGGCGCGGACCTCGACGCCCTGGCCCCGCAGCTGCTGCACCACGAGCGCCCCGAAGGGGTCCTCCCCCACCCGTCCCACCCAGGCGACCCGGTGCCCCAGCCGGGCCAGCGCGACGGCCACCGTGGACTCCGCGCCGGCGACGTGCGCCTGCCACGGGGACTGGGCGGTGACCGGCGCACCGGTGCGGAACGAGACCATCGTCTCGCCCAGGGTGAGCACCTCGGCCCGCGGCTGCTCGGTCATCGGGGGTCCTCGGACGAGGCCGCGCGCAGGTAGGCCCGCGCCCGCTCGGCCAGGGCGTCCAGGCTGCCGCCGCGGGCGGCGTCGCCCAGCAGCGGCCCGCCGACGCCGACCGCGAGGGCCCCGGAGCGCAGGTAGGCCGGCACGTCCTCGATCCCGACCCCACCCACCGGGACCAGCCGTGCTCCGGGGAACGGGTCGCGCAGCGCGGCCACGTAGCCGGGCCCGACGACTCCGGCCGGGAAGACCTTCACCGCGTCGACGCCGAGCTGGAGGGCCGTCAGCACCTCGGTGGGCGTGAAGGCGCCGGCGGCCACCGGCAGCCCGGCTTCCAGGCAGACCCGCACCCCGGGGCTGAGCGCCGGGGTGACCGCGAACTGGGCACCGCAGCCGAGCACGGCCGCAGCCTGCTGCTCGGTCAGGACGGTTCCGGCGCCGATCAGCGAGCCGGCCGGCGCCTGACTAGCGATCTCGCCGATCGCCTCGGTCGCACCGGGCGTGGTGAGCGAGACCTCGAGGACCCGCACGCCGGCCTGCAGCAGGGTGCGCGCGGCGGCGACGACGGGGGCCGGGTCGGCCGCGCGGAGGATGGCGACCAGTCGCGTCTCTCCCAGTTTCTGGACGAACGGGCTGCGGGCAGCTGTCGATGCCGTAGGACTCACCACTCCGCGAAGCCCCCGTTCTCGTGGCGCCACACCGGGTTCCGCCACGCATGGCCCGTCTCCGCGGCAGCGCGCACGGCAGCCTCGTCGATGTCGATCCCGAGCCCGGGCGCGTCCCACCGCTCGATGTGGCCGTCCACGAACTCCAGCGGCTTGGTCTCCACCAGGTAGTCCAGGACGTCCCGGCCCTGGTTGTAGTGGATGCCCAGGCTCTGCTCCTGGATCAGGTGGTTGGGGGTGGCGAAGCCGACCTGCAGGCAGGCGGCCAGCGCAATCGGGCCCAGGGGGCAGTGCGGGGCGAGCTGGACGTCGAAGACCTCCGCGAGGGCGGCGATCTTGCGGACCTCGGTGATGCCGCCGGCGTGCGAGAGGTCCGGCTGCGCCACCGCGATCCCCGCCCGCAGCACCGGCAGGAACTCCTGCCGGTTGTAGAGGCGCTCGCCGGTGGCGACCGGGGTGGCCGTGGTGGCCACGACCTGCCCGATGAGGTGCGAGTTCTCCGGGAGCACCGGCTCCTCCAGGAAGAACGGGTGGAACTGCTCCAGCAGCGGCGCGATCCGCCGCACGTCGGCGAGGGTGAACCGGCCGTGGAAGTCGACCGCGACGTCGCGCTGCGGACCCAGGACCTCGCGTGCGGCAGCCACCCGCGCCACCACCAGCTCGAGCTCGGCGCTGGAGGCCAGCGGGCGCATCCGCCCGCTGGCGTTCATCTTCACCGCGGTGAGGCCTGCGTCGAGCTGGGCCTGGATGTGCTCGGCGACCTCGGCCGGCTCGTCGCCGCCGACCCAGCCGTAGACGCGGATGCGCTCGCGCACCGCGCCGCCGAGCAGGTCGTGCACCGGCACCCCCAGCTGCCTGCCCTTGATGTCCCACAGGGCCTGGTCGATGCCCGCGACCGCACTGGCCAGGATGGCGCCGCCCCGGTAGAACGAGGCCTTGGTGAGCACCTGCCAGAGGTCCTCGATGCGCCGCGCGTCCTGACCGAGGAGCAGCTCGGAGAGCTGGGTGAGGGCCGCCTGCACGGTCTCCGAGCGGCCCTCGCAGGTCGCCTCGCCCCAGCCCACCACGCCGTCGGCGGTCTCGATCCGGACGAAGAGCCAGCGCGGAGCCACCAGGAAGGTCTCGACGCGCGCGATGTCGCTGCCGGCCATGCGGCTCATCCCTTCGTGGCCCCTGCCGTGAGACCGGAGACGATGTACTTCTGCGTGAACAGCGCGATGACGATGATCGGAAGGGTCACGACCGTCGCGGCGGCCATCAGACCGCCCCAGTCGATGCTCGCGTAGCCGACGAAGTTGAAGATCGCGACGGGCAGCGTCTTGCTCCGCTCGCCGGAGAGCACGAGCGCGAACATGAAGTTGTTCCAGGAGAAGATGAAGGACAGGATGCCCGCCGTCGCGATGCCGGGGACCGCGAGCCGCATCGTGATGTGCCAGAAGGTGCCGATGACCGTCAGGCCGTCCACCTGCCCCGCCTCCTCCAGCTCGGGAGGGAGCGCGTCGAAGTAGCCCATCATGATGTAGACGACCAGCGGCAGCGCCACGAACATGTGGCTCAGGATCAGCACCGTGTAGCCGCCCACCAGGTGCAGGTTCGAGAAGACGTAGAACCAGGGCACCAGGAGCGAGACGCCGGGGATGACGCGCGCCATGAGCACGACCAGCGCCGAGCGCCGCATCGAGAACCGGCTCATCGAGTAGGCCGCGGGCACGCCCAGGACGAGCGAGATAGCCGTCGAGGCGAACGCCACCCAGAAGCTGTTGAGGACGAACTGGAGGTAGTTCGCCTGCTTGAGCACCTTGACGTAGTGCGAGATCGTCGGGTGGAAGAGGACCTTGCCCGGGTTGTAGATGTCCACGGTGGTTTTGAACGAGGCCAGGACCATCCAGACCAGCGGCGCGATGAGCACCAGGGCGACCACGACGAGGGCGACCGTCCGGAACGTCCGGTAGGCCGGCGTGACGGTGCGGGTCGACATCACGAGTCCCTCCCGGCGCGAGCGGTGACCAGCCACATGCAGGCCACGATGAGGAGGAAGAAGATGATCAGGACGGCGCTGGCGATGCCGTACTCGTTGTAGTCGAAGCTCAGCCCGTACGCGTACACGTTGAGCGTCTCGACCTCGTGGAAGGAGCCGCCGCCCTTGCCCTTCGTCGAGTAGAGGATGTCGAAGGTCTTGATCGCGTCGATCCCTCTCAGCAGGACGGCGACGACCAGGGTCGGGGCCAGCAGCGGCAGCGTCACGTGCCGGAAGCGCTGCCACGCCGAGGCACCGTCCACCAGCGCGGCCTCCTGCGGCTCGTCGGAGAGCGAGGTGAGGCCGGCGAGCAGGATGAGGGCGACCATCGGGGTCCACTGCCAGACGTCGATGAGCGCGGTGGTCACCAGAGCGCTGCTCGGGCTGCTCAGCCACGGCTGGGGCGGGATGCCGACCCACCCGAGCATCGCGTTGGCGAACCCGATGTTCGGGTCCAGGATGAGCCGCCACATCATGCCGACGGCGACCGGGGTCGCGACCAGCGGCATCAGGATGATGGCGCGCACCCACTTCTCGCCGCGGAACGGTCGCCAGAGCAGCAGGGCCACGGCCAGGCCGAGGACCAGCTCGAGCGCCAGCGCGACGCCGGTGAAGATCCCCGTGCGCAGCACCGCCGGCCAGAACCGATGGGTGTCGGTGAGGACGTCGAGGTAGTTGCTGAGCCCGACGAAGGACTTCTCCGCCCGCACCGAGCCTTCCGCGTCGGTCAGGCTGAGGAACACCGTCCAGCCGACCGGGAAGACGATCAGCACGGCGACGAAGGCCATGGCCGGCGCCGCGAAGACCCACTTCACGTGGCCGTTGATCCAGCGGGACCAGGCCCGGACTGCGGGCAGGTCCGCCCTGCGTGCTCGACGGTCCGTCGTCGCGATCGCCATGACAAAGCCTTCGGTGGGGGGTTGGGGGGCCGACGACGGTGGGGCCGGCCGGTCTGTCACGACCGGCCCCACCGGGTGGCGGAGACTACTTGTTCTCGTCGTCCAACAGCTGCTGGAAGGCCTTCTCGGCCTGGTCCGCCGAGGCGGCAGGGTCCTTGCCGGTGATGGCGTCGACGATGGGCTGACCGACGATCTCGCGGGCCTCGGGCACCTTGATGACGAGCGGCCGGTCGTGGCCGATGCCGTTCTTGGTGCTCACGGCGATGGCCGCGGCCAGGTCCTTCGGGTAGGTGGCCGTCCCGGCAGGGTCGTCCCAGACCGACTGGCGCGCGCCCGGCACGCCCGCCTTCTGGTTGGCCAGGACCTCCTCCTTCGAGGTGGCCCACTTGATGAACTTCCAGGCGTTGTCCTGGTTCTTCGAGGCGCTGTTGATGCCCAGCGCCCAGGACGGGACGTTGTAGGGCTTGGAGCCGGCCGGGCCGGCCGGGAACGGGGCGAACCCGACGGTGTCCGAGACCTTGGACTTGGCCGGGTCGGTGGCGTTGGCGTAGAGGGAGTCGGCCTCGGTGTAGAAGGCCGCCTTGCCCTGGGTGAAGATCGCCATCGCCTCGGGCCAGCTCATGTCGGTGCTGACCTGGGCCGGGCCGAGCTCGCGGATGAGCGAGCCGTACATGGCGTAGGCCTGCTTGGCCTCGGGAGTGTTGATGGCGGCCTTGCCGCTGTCGTCGATGAAGTCTCCGCCCATGCTGTACAGGAAGCTGGAGAACTGCGTCACCGCGGCGGACTTGCCGGTGCGGGCCACGAAGCCGGCGATGCCCGGGTTCTGCTGCTTGATCTTGGCCGCATCGGCCTTGAGCTCGTCGAGCGTCTTCGGGGGCGCGGAGATGCCGGCCTTCTGGAGCAGGTCCTTGCGGTAGTAGAGGACCTCCTGCTCGGTGATGAGCGGGACGCCGACCACCTTGTCCTTGTAGGTCGTGGACTTGACCGGGCCGTCCTCGAAGTCGCTCCAGTTCCAGTCCTGGGCGGACTTCACCTTGTCGGTGAGGTCGGCGAGGTAGCCGTTCTTGGCGAACAGCTTCCCCTCCTGCAGCGGCCGGTACATCATCACGTCGAGGTCGCTCGAGCCGGCGTTGAGCTTGACGTTGTACTGGTCCGAGAGCTGGTCCTCGCCGAGCTGGGTGATCTCCACCTTGAGCCCGCTCTGCTTCTCGAAGGCCGGCAGGTCCTTCTTGATGTTCTCGGTCCAGACGTGGTTGGCCAGGGTCACGTGGACCGTCTGGGACCCCGAACCGCTGTCACCGCTGGCCGAACCGCTGCCACCGCCGCACCCGGCCAGGGCCAGGGTCGCCGCGAACGCCAGCGAGAGCGCTGAGGCTGAACGCCTAATCACGTACCTCTCCACTTCTGTTGTGGCCCCATCCGGGTTGGGAACCGCCACGCGACCTGCGCGGGCTGAGCGCCGGGCCGTACCGGGATGGGCAGGCGCTCGAGCACAGGTCGGCTGAGTGCGGGCACGTTAGTCACATAAGTCCGATTTAGGCAACCCCCAGGGGTCCATCGGTACGCTTTATCGGTGGCCACCGACCCCTCGCTCCCCCCCGCCGTCGCCGGCAGCGGCCCCCCCGCCCTCGCCGCCAGCGGGCTGCACGCCCGGGTGCTGGACGAGCTCGGGACGGCCGTCTGCGGCGGCGAGCTGCCCACTGGCTCGGTGCTCTACATCGACGCACTCGCCGAGCGGCACCGGGTGTCCCGGTCCGTCGTCCGGGAGGCCCTGCGGGTGCTCTCGTCCATGGGGCTGGTGGAGTCGCGCCGGCGCGTGGGCACCACGGTGCGGCCGCTGGCCGACTGGAACGTCTACGACCCGTCCGTCATCCGCTGGCGGCTCGCCTCGCGCGAGCGCAACGTGCAGCTGCGGTCGATCACCGAGCTGCGCACGGCCATCGAGCCGCAGGCCGCACAGCTGGCCGCCGGGCGCGCCACCCCTGACGAGGCCAGCGAGCTGGTGTCCACCGCAGCCCGCATGTGGGCCGTCGCGCAGCGCGATGACGAGGCGGCCTTCCTCGAGCTGGACATCGCCTTCCACCGCCAGATCCTGCTGGCCAGCGGCAACGAGATGTTCGCCAAGCTGCACGAGCTCGTCGCCGAGGTGCTCTCCGGTCGCCACCACTACGGCTTGATGCCGCACCACCCCAACGAGGAGGCGCTGCACCTGCACGCCGACGTCGCCCAGGCCATCCAGCGCCGCGACCCGGGCCGGGCACACCACGCCATGGTGCGGATCATGGAGCAGGCGCTGGAGGAGATGCGGTCGATGTGGGACGAGGACGTCTCCTGATCGGTCGATGGTTCAGGAATTCTTCGCCACGGTGAGCAGCACCACGGCGTCCTCGATCGCCTGCAGGTCGTGCCGCGCCGGAGGGATGACGATGAGGTCGCCTCGCCGCCCCTCCCAGGCGTCGCCGCCGGCGCTCAGCCGCACCCGGCCGTCGAGGACCTGCACCGTCGCCTCGCCGGGGTTCTCGTGCTCTCCCAGCCTGGTCCCCGCCGTGAGCGCCACCAGGGTCTGGCGCAGCACCTGCTCGTGGCCGCCGTTCACGGTCCCCGCGCTGCGACCCGAGCTCTCGGTCCGCGCACGCTCGAGGTGCTCGCGCCCCAGTGCCTCGAGGGAGAACTTCTGCATGTCAGGGCCCCTTCTCCGACGACTGCGACAGCCCACGGTGCCACCGCGACGGAGCGCCGCGCCACCGTCGGATCGGCACCCTCGGACAGCCATCGGAGACAACGCGGCGACGACGTCGTGGCACGATGCGAGCGAAGGTAGAACGCTGTGCTCACGGTGATTCGAAGCTCACGGTGATTCGAATCTCACGGTGATTCGAAGCTCACGCTGATTCCAGGCTCACGCTGATCCGAGCGAGGCGAGGCCGATGGCCGTAGACGAGGACGGGCAGCTGCGGCTCAGGATCCGCCGCTTCGACCCGGAGGTGGACGCCGAGCCGCACTGGGAGACCTACATCGTGCCCCGCCGGCACGGTGACCGGGTGCTGGACGCGCTGCACCACGTCAAGTGGTACCTCGACGGCACCCTCACGTTCCGCCGCTCCTGCGCGCACGGGGTGTGCGGCTCGGACGCGATGCGGATCGACGGCGTCAACCGGCTCGCCTGCAAGGTGCTGCTGCGGGACCTCGGCGACGAGGTGACCGTCGAGCCGCTCAAGGCGCTGCCGGTGCTCAAGGACCTCGTCGTGGACATGGAGCCGTTCTTCGACACCATCCGCGAGGTCCGGCCTTGGCTGATCACCCGCGGGCAGGAACCCACCCGGGAGCGACGGCAGTCCCCGCAGGAGCGCGAGCGCTACGACGAGGGCACGAAGTGCATCCTCTGCGCCGCCTGCACCGGATCCTGCCCGGTGTACTGGGTGGACGGGTCCTACGTCGGACCCGCCGCCATCGTGAACGCCCACCGGTTCGTCTTCGACAGCCGGGACCAGGGCGCCGACGAGCACCTCGAGGTGATGAACAGCCGGTACGGCGTCTGGCGCTGCCGAACCATCTTCAACTGCACCGACGCCTGCCCCCGGGACATCCCGGTGACGCAGCTGATCGCCGAGGTGAAGCAGGAGCTGGTCCGCCGGACGGTCTGACCGCGCGCTTCCCCGCTCCCCCACGCAATGCACCATGGGGGCTCCAGAGTGCACTAGATTGCACTCCGTGGACGCCACCGCCGCAGCGCTCTCGGCCGCCATCGGCAGCCGGGTCCGCCGGCACCGGCAGGAACGACGCTGGACCTTGGACCAGCTGGCCGAGGCCGCCGGGCTCAGCCGGCGGGCGGTGGTCAACGTGGAGCAGGGCACGGCGAACCCGGGCGTGGCCACCCTGCTGCGTCTCAGCGACGCGCTCGGCGTCGGCCTGCCCGCGCTCGTCGAGCCCCCGTCGACCGCCTCGGTCACGGTGACCGCGACGGGGGCGGGCGCGGCGCTGTGGACCAGCGCGGCCGGCGGCCGCGGCGTCCTGGTGGCCGGGACCGGGCCGCC
>JBQCHF010000175.1:0-6191 GCA_051954955.1 Motilibacteraceae bacterium | reverse complement strand
CCCCCCCGGGGGGGGCTTCTCCCCCGCCGTGTGTGTTGGGGTGTGGCTTTTTTTTTTTACTTACCACACACCAGCGCCCCCCACGACCCCATCCCGCAGGGGCCTCGCCGAGCGGCTGACGTCAGCGGACGGGGTGGCCGGCGGCGGCCAGGGCGCGCTTGACCTCGCCGATGCGCAGGTCACCGAAGTGGAAGACGCTGGCGGCCAGCACGGCGTCGGCGCCGGCGTCGACGGCGGGGGCGAAGTGCTCCAGCCGGCCGGCGCCGCCGCTGGCGATGACCGGCACGGTGACCGCGGCGCGCACCAGCCGGATCAGCTCCAGGTCGTAGCCGTCCTTGGTGCCGTCCGCGTCCATGGAGTTGAGCAGGATCTCCCCGGCACCCAGGCCGGCCGCCCGGGCGGCCCACGCGACCGCGTCGACGCCGGTGCCGATGCGGCCGCCGTAGGTGGTCACCTCGAAGCCCGAGTCGGTGCGCGTCCCTGCCGGGCACCGGCGGGCGTCCACCGACAGCACGAGGACCTGGTTGCCGAACCGGTCGGCGATCTCGGCGACCAGCTCCGGGCGGGCGATGGCAGCGGTGTTCACGCCCACCTTGTCCGCCCCGTTGCGCAGCAGCCGGTCGACGTCGTCGACGGTGCGCACTCCCCCGCCGACGGTGAGCGGGATGAAGACCTGCTCGGCGGTGCGGCGCACGACGTCGTAGGTGGTCTCGCGCTCCCCGCTGGAGGCGGTGATGTCCAGGAACACCAGCTCGTCGGCCCCCTCGGCGTCGTAGACCTTGGCCATCTCGACCGGGTCGCCGGCGTCGCGCAGGTCCTGGAAGTTGACGCCCTTCACCACCCGGCCGGCGTCGACGTCGAGGCACGGGATGACGCGCACGGCCAGGCTCATGACGTTGTCTCCGACGCCTTGTAGGCCTCGACCTCCACCTCGACCAGCATCTGCTGGTCGAGGAGCCCCGCCACCTGGACCATGGTCGCGGCCGGGCGGACGGCGTCGAAGAGCTCCGAGTGGGCTCGGCCGACCTCGGCGGAGTCGGAGGAGTGCACCAGGTACATCCGGGTCCGGACCACGTCCCTCACCGAGCAGCCCGCCTGCTCCAGGGCGGCGATCGCGACCCGGAACGCGGTGAGCGCCTGCTCGTAGGGCTGGCCGGCGTGCTGCACCTGCCCGTCCACCGTGGCGGTGCAGCCGGAGACCAGCACGAACGGCCCGGCCACCACGGCGCGGGAGTAGCCGATGGCGTCCTCCCACGGGCCGCCGGAGGAGATCCGACGGACCTCCGACGGACTGTCGGAGAGAGGATTCTCAGCCACCGGCCACCGCCAGGGCCTCCTGCAGGGTGAACGCGCCGGCGTAGAGCGCCTTGCCGACGATGGCGCCCTCGACCCCCTCGCCCACCAGTCCGCGCAGCACCCGCAGGTCCTCCAGCGAGGACACCCCGCCGCTGGCCACCACCGGCCGGTCGGTGGCGGCGCAGACCCGGCGCAGCAGGTCCACGTTGGGGCCGGTGAGCGTGCCGTCCTTGGCGACATCGGTGACCACGTAGCGGGCGCAGCCGTCCCGGTCCAGGCGCTCGAGCACCTCGAACAGCTCGCCGCCCTCCTGGGTCCAGCCGCGCGCCGCGAGCGTGGTGCCGCGCACGTCGAGCCCGACGGCGATCCTGTCCCCGTGCCGGGCGATGGCCGAGCGCACCCAGTCCGGGCTCTCCAGCGCGGCGGTGCCGAGGTTGACCCGGGTGCAGCCGGTGGCCAGTGCCGCCTCCAGCGAGGCGTCGTCGCGGATGCCGCCGGACATCTCGACCTTGACCTCGAGCCGGCCGACGACGTCGGCGAGCAGCTCGCGGTTGGAGCCGCGGCCGAAGGCGGCGTCGAGGTCGACCAGGTGGATCCACTCGGCACCGGCCTCCTGCCAGGCCAGCGCGGCGGCCAGCGGGTCGCCGTAGGAGGTCTCGCTGCCGGCGGCGCCCTGCACCAGGCGGACGGCCTGGCCGTCGGCGACGTCGACGGCGGGCAGCAGCTCGAGGCGGTTCTGGTCGGCCACGGGTCAGGACCTCCGGTCCAGGACGAGGGTGAGCAGGACGGGCAGGGCGCACAGGGCGACCACGAAGGAGGCCAGGCGGGCCCACGGGTCGTCGGTGAGCAGCCAGGTGAGCAGCTGGCTGGCCACGAACAGCCCGGCGGCCACACCGTTCTGCACGCGCCGGCGGCGGGCGAGAACGCCCTGCTGTCCGCGCCAGCGCGAGCGGCGGACCGCGGCGGCGGAGCCGACGACCGGGGCCGCCAACGCTCCGACGGCGTGTCGGCGACGGGCGCTTCGGGCGGCGGCACGCTCGCGCTCGGCGGCCAACCGTGCCCGCTCCGCCTCGGCCGCGGCCCGCCGCCGGGCGCGCTCGCGGCTCACAGCGACCGCACCCAGTTCTCCAGCAGGGTGGCGCCGGCGTCGCCGGACTTCTCCGGGTGGAACTGGGTGGCCGCCAGCGGACCGTTCTCCACGGCGGCCACGAACCGCTCGCCGTGCTCGGCCCAGGTGACCAGCGGGGCGGTGAACCGTTCCGAGGGCGGCAGCTCCCACCGGCGCACCCCGTAGGAGTGCACGAAGTAGAACCGCTCGTCCTGCACGCCGGCGAACAGGCGGCTGCCCTCGGGCACCTGCACGGTGTTCCAGCCCATGTGCGGCAGGACCGGTGCGTGCAGCTGCTCCACGGTGCCGGGCCACTCCGCGCAGCCGTCGGTCTCCACCCCGTGCTCCACCCCGCGCTCGAAGAGCACCTGCATGCCCACGCAGATGCCGAGCACCGGGCGGTTGCCGGCCAGCCGCCGCCCGATGGTCTCCGGCGCCCGCACGGCGAGGAGGCCGCGCATGCAGGCCGCGAAGGCCCCGACGCCGGGCACCACCAGGCCGTCCGCCTCGCGGGCGGCGGGCCGGTCGGCGGTCAGCTCGACCTGCGCCCCCACCCGCTCCAGCGCCCGCACCGCGGAGCGCACGTTGCCCGAGCCGTAGTCCAGGACGACGACGCGGGGGCTCACCTGTCCACCGCCCAGAGCACGCCGCCGATCCCGGCCAGCACGGCGAAGAACGCCAGCACCAGCGCGGGAACCTTGCGTCCCTGGCCCCGCAGGGACCACGCGCCGCCGATGAGGAACCCGCAGAGGGCCAGCAGCGCGAAGCTCACAGGCTGCCCTTGGTGCTGGGCACCCCGCTCACCCGCGGGTCCAGCTCCACGGCCGAGCGCAGGGCGCGCGCGACCGCCTTGAACTGGGCCTCGGCCACGTGGTGGGCGTTGCGCCCCCGCAGGACGTCGACGTGCAGGCAGATCGCCGCGGTGTGCGCGAACGACTCCCACACGTGCTGGGTCAACGATGTGTCGTAGGAGCCGATCATCGGCGCGAGCCCGTCGGGCTCGGTGTGCACGACGTAGGGCCGGCCGGACAGATCGACGGCCACCCGCACCAGGGTCTCGTCCAGCGGGACCAGGGCGTCGCCGAAGCGGCGGACGCCGCTCTTGTCGCCCAGCGCCTGCCGGAAGGCCTCGCCAAGGGCGATGGCGGTGTCCTCCACCGTGTGGTGGGTGTCGACGTGCACGTCGCCCTCGGTCTTGACCACCAGGTCGAACAGCCCGTGCTTGCCGAGCTGGGCGAGCATGTGGTCGTAGAAGCCGACGCCGGTGGCGACGTCCACGGTGCCGGTGCCGTCGAGGTCGACCTCGACCAGGACGTCGGACTCCTTGGTGGTGCGCTGCACGCGGCCGGTACGGCTCACGGGGCGGTCCTTCCCTGGCGGGCCGGCACCGAGCCGGCGGGGGTCGTGGCGAGGACGTCGTCGAGGGCGGTGCGGAACGCGGTGTTCTCCTCCGGCGTGCCGACGCTGACCCGCAGCCAGCCCTCGGGGCCGGTCTCGCGGATCAGCACGCCGTGCTCGAGCAGCGCGGCCCAGACCGCGTGCCGGTCGGCGAAGCGGCCGAACAGCGCGAAGTTGGCGTCGGTTTCGGCCACCTCGTGCCCGCGACCGCGCAGCCAGTCCACCAGCGCGTCGCGCTCGGCGCGCAGGGTGGCGACCTCGGCCTGCAGCTCGTCGGTGTGCGCCAGCGCGGCCCGAGCCACGGCCTGGGTGACCGCGGACAGGTGGTAGGGCAGCCGGACCAGCTGGACGGCGTCGACGACCGCGGGGTCGGCGGCGAGGTAGCCCAGGCGCGCGCCGGCGAGGGCGAACGCCTTGCTCATGGTGCGGGTGACCACCAGCCGCGGGCGCCCGGCCAGCAGCTCCAGTGCGCTGGGCACGCCGGGGCGGCGGAACTCGGCGTAGGCCTCGTCCACCACCAGCAGCGCGTCGACCTCCGACACGACGTCGTAGAGGGTTCTGACGGTGTCGGCGCCGACGGCGGTGCCGGTGGGGTTGTTCGGCGAGGCCACCAGCACCAGCGTCGGTCGGTGCTCCCTGATGGCTGCCGCCGCGGCGTCGACGTCGATGGTGAAGTCGGGCCGGCGCGGGATGGTGCGCCAGGCGGTGGATGAGTCGCGGCAGTAGTCCGGGTACATCGAGTAGGTCGGCGCGAAGCCGAGCGCGCTGCGCCCCGGGCCGCCGAAGGCCTGCATGAGCTGCAGCATGACCTCGTTGGACCCGTTGGCCGCCCACACCTGCTCGGCGCCGAGCGCGACCCCGGACTCGCGCAGCAGGTAGGCCGCGAGGTCCGCGCGCAGTGCGACGGCGTCGCGGTCCGGGTAGCGGTTGAGCTCGCGGGTGGCGGCCGCCACCGCCTGCGCGACGTCCTGGACCAGCGACTCCGACGGCGCGTAGGGGTTCTCGTTGACGTTGAGCCGCACCGGCACGTCGAGCTGCGGCGCGCCATAGGGCTGCTGGCCGCGCAGCACATCGCGCAGCGGCAGCGACGCGAGCGCCTGCGCCCGCTCCCCCGTCGTGCCGGCCGTCACCGCGGGATCCGGGCACGGACCGCCGCCACGTGCGCGGCGAGGTCCTCGGCGCCGCCCAGGGCGTCGATGTGCCCGGCGACGGCGGCGAGCGCGTCGCGGTCGTACTCCACGACGTGGATGCCGCGCAGGAACGACTGCACCGACAGCCCGCCGGTGTGCCGGGCGGTGCCGCCGGTGGGCAGCACGTGGTTGGAGCCGGCGAGGTAGTCGCCCAGGCTCACCGGGGCCCAGGGCCCCACGAAGATCGCGCCGGCGTTGCGCACGCGGTCCGCCCAGCTGCGGGCGTCGCGGGTGATGACCTCGAGGTGCTCGGCGGCCCACTCGTCCACCACGGTGAGCCCCTGCTCGAGGTCGTCGACCAGGGCGTAGGCGGACTGGTTGGACAGGGCGGTCTCCACCCGCTCGCGGTGCAGCGTGGTGGGCAGCTGCTGCGCCAGCGCGGCGTCGACGGCGTCGAGCAGCTCCGGGCTGGGGGTGACCAGCAGGCAGGAGGCGTTGGGGTCGTGCTCGGCCTGCGCGATGAGGTCGGCGGCCACGTGGGCGGGGTCGGCGGAGTCGTCGGCCAGGATGCCGATCTCGGTGGGACCGGCCTCGGAGTCGATGCCGATGACGCCCTTGAGCAGCCGCTTGGCCGCGGCGACGTAGACGTTCCCCGGGCCGGTGACCAGGTCCGCGCGCTCGCAGTCCTCGGTGCCGTAGGCGAACATCGCCACCGCCTGGGCCCCGCCCACGGCGTGCACCTCGTCGATGCCGAGCAGCGCGCACGCGGCGAGCACCGCCGGGTGCGGCAGACCGCCGTACTCCTTCTGCGGCGGGCTGGCCACGGCCAGGGACTGCACCCCGGCCACCTGCGCCGGCACGACGTTCATGACCACGCTGCTGGGATAGGCGACCAGGCCGCCCGGCACGTAGAGGCCGACCCGGCGCACCGGGAGCCAGCGCTCGGTGACCGTGCCGCCGGGGGCGACGGTGACGGTGGCGTCCTCGCGGCGCTGCGCCTCGTGCACCAGGCGGGCGCGGCGGACGGCCTCCTCCAGCGCGGCTCGCACCGCGGGGTCGAGCCGCTCCAGCGCGTCGGTGATCGCCTGCGCCGGCACGCGGGTGGTCTCGAGCTCCACGCCGTCGAAGCGGGCGGTGATCTCGCGCAGCGCCTCGGCGCCACGATGCCGGACGTCGTCGCAGATCGGGCGGACGGCCTCGAGGGCCGCCTCGACGTCGAGCGCCGCGCGCGGCAGGACGTCGCGCGGGTCGGTCTCCTT
>JBQCHF010000174.1:0-28055 GCA_051954955.1 Motilibacteraceae bacterium | reverse complement strand
CACGGGGTTCCGGTTCCCGCACGGCCCGCAGTTTTGGGTCGCCGCCCCCGCGGAATCCCGGGGGGGCGGCGACAAGGGATCACGGGGCCGTGATCGTTCCGGCCGGGGCCGGGGGGTGCGGGACGGATCAGCCCGGCAGCTGTCGGTCCCGCTGGTTCAGGCCGGGGCCGCCGTAGGGGTAGTCGGCGGCGCCGGGGTCGCTGGCGGCGTCGAGGACCGCGGTCTCCTCGGCGGTGAGGTGCAGGCCGGCGGCGCGCAGGTTGGTCTCGAGCTGCTCGGTGGTGCGGGCGCCGAGGATCACCGACGTCATCGCCGGGCGGTCGTGCAGCCAGGCCAGGGCGACCTCGGCCATCGAGACCCCGCGCCCCTCGGCCACCTTCTGCACCGCCTCGACGACGTCCCAGGTGCGCTGCTGGCTGCTGCGCCGGTCGTAGGCCTCCACCCCGCGCTCGGGGTTCTCGCCCAGGCGGGTGGCACCGGTGGGCCGCTCGTCGCGGCGGTACTTGCCGGTGAGCCAGCCCCCGCCGAGCGGCGACCAGGGCAGCAGCCCGAGGCCGTTCTCCTGGCAGGCCGGCACGATCTCCCACTCGATCTCGCGCACCAGCAGGCTGTACTGCGGCTGCAGGGTGACCGGCGGCGCCCAGCCGCGGCGGTCGGCGAGGTCGCACACCTTCTGCACCTGCCAGCCGGTGTAGTTCGACAGCGCCGGGTAGCGCACCTTGCCCGCGCGCACCGCGTCGTCGAGGAAGCCCCAGGTCTCCTCCAGCGGGGTGAGCGGGTCCCACGAGTGGACCTGGTAGACGTCCACGGCGTCGACGCCGAGCCGGCGCAGCGAGTCGTCCAGCGCCCGGGACAGGTGCCGGCGGGACAGCCCCAGGTCGTTGGCGTCCTCGCCCATCGGGAACCGGCCCTTGGTGGCGAGCACCACGCGGTCGCGGACGTCGGCCGGCCGGGAAGCCAGCCAGCGGCCGATGATCGTCTCGGACACGCCGCGCGAGTAGACGTCGGCGGTGTCGACGAGCGTGCCGCCGGCCTCGACGAACCGGTCCAGCTGCTCGTGGCTGCCGGCCTCGTCGGTCTCGTTGCCGAAGGTCATCGTGCCCAGCGCGTACGTCGACACGACGCAGCCGCTGCGCCCGAGCAGGCGGTACTCCATCGAGAATGTCCTCTCGTCAGCCGTTCAGGGCGGCGTCGACCAGCGCCTTGGCCTCGGACTGGATCTGGGCGAGGTGGTCGGTCCCGCGGAAGCTCTCGGCGTAGATCTTGTAGACGTCCTCGGTGCCCGACGGGCGGGCCGCGAACCACCCCGACTCCGTGGTCACCTTGAGCCCGCCCAGCGGCGCGTCGTTGCCGGGCGCCTTGGTGAGCTTGTCGGTGATCGGCTCGCCGGCCAGCTCGGTGGCGCTCACCTGCTCCGGGGACAGCTTGGCCAGCCGGGCCTTCTGCTCCCGGCTGGCCGGGGCGTCGACGCGCGCGTAGGCCGGGTCGCCGAACTTGTCGGTGAGGGCGCGGTAGTGCTCGCTGGGGGAGGAGCCGGTGACGGCCTGGATCTCGCTAGCCAGCAGGCACAGGATGATCCCGTCCTTGTCCGTGGACCACGGCTTGCCGTCACGGCGCAAGAACGACCCCCCGGCGCTCTCCTCGCCGCCGAAGCCGAGCGAGCCGTCGAGCAGCCCGGGCACGAACCACTTGAACCCGACCGGCACCTCGACCAGCCGGCGGCCCAGCGCCTGCGCGACCCGATCGATCATCGAGGAGCTCACCAGCGTCTTGCCGACGCCGGCACCGGCGGGCCAGCCGTCCCGATGGGCGTAGAGGTACTCGATCGCGACGGCCAGGTAGTGGTTGGGGTTCATCAGGCCGGCGTCGGGGGTGACGATGCCGTGCCGGTCGGAGTCGGCGTCGTTGCCGGTGGCGATGGCGAACTGGTCGCGCTTGTCGATGAGCGAGGCCATCGCCGAGGGCGACGAGCAGTCCATCCGGATCTTGCCGTCCCAGTCCAGCGTCATGAAGCGCCAGGTGGGGTCGACCAAGGGGTTCACCACGGTGAGGTCGAGCTGATGCCGCTCGGCGATCGCGCCCCAGTAGTCCACGCTCGCCCCGCCCAGCGGGTCCGCGCCGATCCGCACGCCGGCGCTGCGGATCGCGTCGACGTCGACGACGTTGGGCAGGTCCTCCACGTAGCGGCCGAGGAAGTCGTAGGTCTGCGTGGTGTCCGCCGCGCGGGCTCGGGAGAACGGCCAGCGCTTCACCGCCGACAGGCCGTCGGAGAGGATCTGGTTGGCACGGTCCTGGATCCAGCCGGTGATGTCGCTGCCGGCCGGGCCGCCGTCCGGCGGGTTGTACTTGAAGCCGCCGTCGCGCGGCGGGTTGTGCGACGGCGTGACGACGATGCCGTCGGCGCGACCGCGCGCCCCGCTCACGCCGGCGTTGTGGGTGAGGATCGCGTGCGAGACCGCGGGGGTAGGGGTGTAGCGGTCGGCGGCGTCCACCAGGACCGTGACGCCGTTGGCGGCGAGCACCTCGACGGCGGTGGTCCAGGCCGGCTCGGACAGCGCGTGCGTGTCGCGGCCGAGGAACAGCGGCCCATCGATGCCCTGGCCCGCCCGGTACTCGCAGATGGCCTGGGTCGTGGCCGCGATGTGGTCGTCGTTGAAGGCGGTGTCCAGCGCCGAGCCGCGATGCCCGGAGGTGCCGAAGGCCACCCGCTCGTCCACCTGGTCCGGGTCCGGGTGCAGCGCGTAGTAGGCGGTGACCAGGCGGGCGACGTCGACGAGGTCGCTGGGCTGGGCGGGCTGCCCGGCGCGAGGGTCGGCCATGGGTCCTCCGGTCGTCGGTGGGTGCTGTCTGCACCGCATCCTGCCCGCATCGAGCGGTAGACCGAACCCGCGGTCCGCAGTGCGAACCGCGGCGAGGGTGTCGCTCCCATGACAGGGGGCAGGGCGGACGGGACAAGCCGACCACGCCGACGACCCGGCGCGCCGGCCCGCGGTTGCCGGGCCGCCGCTGCCGATCGATGGGAGGGACCCCGTGCCGCTCACCGACCTCGCCCCCGTGTCCACCGCGACGGGCCCATTCGCCAGCGCCTACCTGGACACCACGCACACCACGCCCGACGCCGACACGCTCATCGATGGCCGGTGGCGGGCGCAGCGTGCCCGCCTGGCCGAGCAGGGCGCGGACGAGGCGACCCTGGCCGCGATGGACGAGGTGGTCGGCTTCGACCCGCAGCACCCCGGCCCGCAGGGACAGGCCGTGGTGGCCGCGGGCGGCAGGGTGCTGCTGGTCGAGCACCTGCCCGCGCCCCCGCGTCGGGAGGTCGCGCGGTGGTCGACGGTGCCGCACCTGATGCCGCTGGTGGTGCAGCGCGCCTCGGTCGTGCCGCACGTGGTGGTCGTCGCCGACCGGATCGGGGCCGAGGTCACTGCCTACGGCCCGGGCGGGGAGGCGCACGAGGAGGTGGAGGGATCGGACCTCTACATCCGCAAGGTGCAGGCCGGCGGCTGGTCGCAGCGCCGCTACCAGGACACCGCCGAGGAGATGTGGAAGCACAACGCCGACCAGGTCGCCCAGCGGGTGGACGCGCTGGTCAAGGAGACCGGCGCGCGCCTGGTGGTGGCGGCCGGCGACACCCGCGCGCTGGTGGCCCTGGAGGAGCACCTCGGCGAGGCCGCCAAGGCGGTGCTGGTGCGGGTCGAGGAGGGCGGCCGGGCCGAGGGCGCCGACCGCGAGGGCCTGCAGCGGCACGTCGAGCGGCTGGTGGCGGAGGTAGCCGCCCGCGAGGAGCTCGCCCTGCTGGACCGGTTCCGTGAGCAGCGCGGCCAGATGAGCCGCGCCGTCGAGGGGCTGGCCGGCGTCGTCGAGGCCGCCCGCAAGGCGCAGATCGACACCGTGCTCCTGGTGGATCGCCCCGACTCCACCGCCACGCTGTGGGCCGGTGCGGAGCCGCTGGCGCTGGGCACCTCGGCGGAGGAGGTGCGGGCGCTGGGCGTCGACGAGCCGTTCGAGGACCGGGCCGACGCCCTGCTCGTGCGAGCGCTGGCCGGCAGCGACGCGAGCCTCGTCGTCGTGCCGGGCGAGGAGGAGCCTCTGCTGGACGGGATCGGCGCGGTGCTGCGCTACGCCGACGCCTCGACGTCGCGCACCTGATCTGCGCGGCTCCCCACGCCTCTTTGGTGGGGAACCCTTGACCTCCCCTTTGCGTTGGACGGTCGTGCGGCGCCTCTGCCGCGCCACCGCCGTCGCCCCCGCCCTCCGGCGCGGGTGATGGCCCTGACGCGAAGGAGTGGGACGTGGGCGACCAGCCGCTGTGGGTGTGGGGAGCCACCATCGGGGTGGTCCTCGCGCTGCTGGTCCTGGACTTCGTGCTGGCCGCGCGGCGGCCTCACGCGGTAGGGGTGCGCGAGGCCACCGCCTGGTCGGTCTTCTACATCGTCGTGGCCGTGCTCTTCGGCCTCGCGCTGTGGGCCGGGGAGGGACCGGGCAAGGGCGGGGAGTACTTCGCCGGCTGGCTGGTGGAGAAGAGCCTGTCGGTCGACAACCTCTTCGTCTTCGTGATCATCATGAGCCGGTTCGCGGTGCCGGCCGAGTTCCAGCAGAAGGTGCTCCTGTTCGGCATCGCGCTGGCGCTGGTGCTGCGAGCCGTGTTCATCGCCGTCGGCGCGGCCGCCATCGAGACCTTCGACTGGACCTTCCTGGTCTTCGGCGGCTTCCTCATCTGGACCGCGGTGCAGCTGTTCCGCCACCGGGACGAGGACCCGGAGGTGGGGGAGGGCCGGCTGGTCGGCTGGGCCCGGCGCCGGCTGCCGGTGAGCGAGGGCTTCGTCGGCAACCGCATCCTCGCCCGGGTGGACGGCCGGCGGGTGGTGACGCCGCTGTTCCTCGTGCTGCTCGCGGTCGCCAGCACCGACGTGCTGTTCGCCGTCGACTCGATCCCGGCGGTCTACGGCGTCACCGACGACCCGTTCGTCGTGTTCGCGGCCAACGCGTTCGCCCTCCTCGGCCTGCGCGCGCTCTACTTCCTCATCCAGGGCCTGCTGGAGAAGCTGGTCTACCTCTCCCTGGGCCTGTCGGTGATCCTCGGCTTCATCGGCGTGAAGCTGGTGCTGCACTTCCTGCACGAGTCGGTCTCCCCGCAGGTCCCCGAGGTCCCGATCGTGCTGTCCCTCGCCGTCATCCTCGGCGTCCTCGCGGTGACCACCGTGGCCAGTCTGCTGCGGGTGCGCGCGCACCCAGAGGAGGTCGCCCACGCCGGCACCGTGCGGGCTCCGCGGGAGCGCGGCGTCGAGGAGGCGCCGGAGCGGCAGCCGGAGCGCGAGCGGACGAGCTGAGGCAAGTCCGCATGGGTGGACTCCCGCTATGCATCTAGGCATAGCGGGAGTCCACCCATGTGATGGAGATCGGCGGTTCTAGACCGCAAGCCGCCATCGGAGGGTGGGCGCGGGGCGGGTCGCACCTGCGGTGAGGATCGCGCGCAGGTCGGCGACGACCTGCTCCGGAGAGTGCCGGATCTCGCTGGGCAGCGTGTGCAGCACGAGGACGCCGCGGCTCGCGAGGGCCGCGTGGCGGCGCAGGGTGGCGGCCCATGATGCGGGGTCGACGTGATACTCGCGCGAGTCGATCTGCCAGGCGACCCCCAGGTCCGACCACCAACCGTCGGGCCGGGCCAGGAAGTCGCCGGACTCGTCGAGCAGATCCACGTTCCACAGCGGTTGCGGCAGACCTGCGTCCAGGACCAGGGCCCGGCCGTCCACTTCGGCCACGCTGCGGACCCCCGCGAGCACGTCCTGCACCGCCGCACGGACGAGGGCGCTGCCTCGGACCGGACCCTCGCGCACCTCGGTGACGAGGGACTGGACTGAGCACCGCCGCCGCTGCACGGCCTCGGCCACCAGGGCCTGCACCTGCCGCTGGTCACTCAGCCGACGTGCGCCGTCGACCACTGCGCGAGGGATCGCGGCACACGTCAGCGCACCCAGCCGCACGACGGCCGACGGACGGCGGGTGCGTTCCAGGCTGACGAGCGCATGATCCGAGCGGCGGCGCCCGTACGGCACGAGCACGTGGGCTGGTCCGGAGGGTCGCACGGCGGTGAGTCCGTACAGGCCGAGTGCGTGCAGGCCGGTGAGCGCGGCACCCTCCCCGGCGTAGGCGAGAGCGGCCTGCAGCCGCTCGAGGGCGTTCGGCGTACCGCGGTGAGTGAGGTACGTGCCGGGGAGCAGCGACTGCCAGGGACCTCCTCGACGGGTGCGCTGGGCCACCGCGTTGGAGGTCATGCCCAGCGCCAGCAGCTCCGAGCGCAGGACCACGCCGGCGCGGCGCTGGGCGAGGACGTCGACGGCAAGGGGATCCCACTTCTGCGGACGTCGAGGCATTCCCCGACGATGCACCAACCCGCACGCCACGAGCGGACCGCGGCGCCCGGCTGTGGACAGTGGCAAGCGTGGGTGGACCTCCGCTACGCATCTACACGTAGCGGAGGTCCACCCATGCGATGGGCCGCACGAACGTGTGCCGGGCGCTAGATCGCGCAGCTCTCGTCGGTGCAGGCGTCGGCGTCGGGGGAGGCGCCGGCGGCCGGGGTGAGCACGGTGAGCGGGTGGGCGTCGGACCAGGCCTGGCGCAGGGCGTTCAGGAGGACGTCGGCGGGCTGGGCGCCGGAGACGCCGTAGCGGCGGTCGATCACGAAGAAGGGGACGCCGGTGATGCCGAGGGCGGCGGCCTGGGCCTCGTCGTCGGGGACGGCGTCGGCGTAGGTGCCCTCGGCGAGCACCTGGGCGGCCTCGGCGGGGTCGAGGCCCGCCTCGCCGGCCAGTCGGGCCAGCGCCTCGCGGTCGCCGACCGGCTGCCCCTCGGTGAAGTAGCCGGCCATCAGCCGCTCCTTCAGCTCGCCCTGCACGCCGCGCTCGGCGGCCAGGTGCAGCAGGCGGTGGGCGTCGAAGGTGTTGCCGCCGCGGGCGATGTCGTAGCGGAACTCGAGGCCCTCGCCGGCGGCGTTGTCGACCACCCGCTGCTGCATGGTCCGCGCCTGCTCGACGGACACGCCGTACTTGGCGGCCAGGTGCGCGGCCGGCTCGCCCTCGCGCACCGGCGGAGCCTCCGGGTCGAGCTCGAAGCTGCGGTAGACGACCTCGACCTCGTCTCGGTGCTCGAAGCGCTCCAGCGCCGCCTCGAACCGGCGCTTGCCGATGTAGCACCACGGGCAGACGACGTCGGACCAGATCTCGACCTTCACAGCGGAACTCCCTCGCTCGTGCGCAGCGGTCACCGAGGGTGCCCAACCGTCCGGGCCGCGGATCTAGTCCCGCCGCAGAGGGCCCGGGAGGGGGCGGCGGGAGGGACCAGAGGAGGCGCTCTCGTGAGGGTCTGAGAGACTGAGCCGAGTCGCACCGGCATCGGCGCCGGGGCCGGAGGGAGGACGGTGGATGTCCGAGTTCGAGCTCACGCACCCCGGCGGCAGCATGGGTCTGCCGGTCACCGAGGCGGTCGAGGGCCCGTCGGGGCTGGGCATCCCGACGCTGCTCAAGGACACCGGGCACGTCACCCTCGACCCCGGGTTCACCAACACCGCGGCGTGCACGTCGGAGATCACCTTCATCGACGGTGACGCCGGCGTCCTGCGCTACCGCGGCTACCCGATCGAGCAGCTGGCCGAGCGCTCCTCCTTCCTGGAGACCTCCTATCTGCTCATCTACGGCGAGCTGCCCACCGCCGAGCAGCTGGCCGACTTCGAAGAGCGGGTCAAGCGGCACACGATGCTGCACGAGGACCTGCGCCGCTTCTTCGACGGCTTCCCGCGCGACGCGCACCCGATGCCGGTGCTGTCCTCCGCGGTGAGCGCGCTCTCGACCTTCTACCAGGACAGCCAGGACCCGTTCGACAAGGAGCACGTCGAGATCACGACCGTGCGCCTGCTGGCCAAGGTGCCCACGATCGCGGCCTACGCCTACAAGAAGTCGATCGGCCAGCCGTTCCTCTACCCGGACAACAAGCTCGGCCTGACCGAGAACTTCCTGCGGATGACGTTCGGGGTGCCGGCCGAGGAGTACGAGGTCGACCCGCTGGTCGCCAAGACCCTCGACATGCTGTTCATCCTGCACGCCGACCACGAGCAGAACTGCTCCACGTCCACCGTGCGCCTGGTCGGCTCCAGCCACGCCAACCTGTTCGCCTCGGTGTCGGCCGGCATCAACGCGCTGTTCGGGCCGCTGCACGGCGGCGCCAACCAGGCCGTGCTGGAGATGCTGGCCAAGATCATGGCCGACGGCGGCGACGTCGACGACTTCGTGCGGCGGGTGAAGAACCGCGAGGGCGGGGCCCGGCTGATGGGCTTCGGGCACCGGGTCTACAAGAACTACGACCCCCGAGCGGCCATCGTGAAGAAGGCGGCCGACGACGTCATCACCAAGCTCGCCGACCACGACCCGATGCTCGACATCGCGCGTCGGCTCGAGGAGGTCGCGCTGGCCGACGACTTCTTCGTCGAGCGCAAGCTCTACCCCAACGTCGACTTCTACACCGGCCTGATCTACAAGGCCATGGGCTTCCCGACCAAGATGTTCACCGTGCTGTTCGCGCTCGGCCGCCTGCCCGGCTGGATCGCCCAGTGGCGGGAGATGATCGAGGACCCCACGACCAAGATCGGCCGCCCGCGCCAGGTCTACGTCGGTGCCGCGGCCCGGGACTACCCGGAGGTCGGCGCCCGCTAGCCGCAGCGTCGCGGCGGTCCAGTCCGTCGCACAGTTCGAGAGAAAAGGGAAGGTCATGAGACCTTCCCTTTTCCCTTTCCGTCCCTTTAGGGTCCGTTGCGCCCGGTCACAGTGGGTGATCGTGCGTGTGCCCAGGGGAGGCGCAGTGCGCAGAACGACAGCAGGCCTGCTCGGCCTGGTGATGGCGACGACGACGGGGGTGGCGCTCGGAGGGCCACCCGCGGCGGCGACGCCGGGGCAGGCGAGCTCGGCGGCGACCGTCGCGGAGGTGGCCAGCGACCCTTCGCTCGTCCGGGCGGACGAGCTGCTCAACCCGATGGAGGACAAGCGGCGAGGGCTGCGCCAGGAGGCCCTCACCCAGGTGCTGGACGGCACGGCCACGGCCAGCCGCCGGGGCGCCAGCACGGTGGTGAAGGTGGGCAAGGGTGCCGCGGCCAATGCCGAGGGCGGCCGGAAGGCCCGGGCGCCCAAGGACCGCTACGTCGAGCTCTCCCGGGAGAAGACCGACAAGATCTTCGTGATCCTGGCCGAGTTCGGTGACCAGCGGGACCCGCGCTACCCGGACCAGGACACCAACGCCGACATCCCGGGGCCGACGGAGTTCGCCGGGCCGCTGCACAACCAGATCCCGAAGCCGTCGTCGGGTGATAACTCCACCAACTGGCTGCCGGACTTCTCCCGGCAGCACTACCAGCAGCTGTACTTCGGTGAGGGCAAGGGCGGCCGGGATTCGACCGAGTCCCTGAAGTCCTACTACGAGAAGCAGTCCTCGGGGCGCTACTCGGTGGACGGCATGGTCACCGACTGGGTGAAGGTGCCCTACAACGAGGCGCGCTACGGCCGCAGCGACGGCTATCCGTGCGCCTCGAACGTCTGCTCCAACACCTGGGCCCTGGTCCGCGACGCGGTGAACGTCTGGGTGGCCGACCAGGAGAAGGCGGGAAAGACGGCCGAGCAGATCAAGACCGAGCTGGCCTCGTTCGACCAGTGGGACCGCTACGACTACGACGGTGACGGCAACTTCAACGAGCCGGACGGCTACATCGACCACTTCCAGATCGTGCACGCCGGCGGGGACCAGGCCGACGGCGACTCGATCCACGGCGAGGACGCCATCTGGTCGCACCGCTGGTACGCCTACGGCACCGACCAGGGCAAGACCGGCCCGGCCTTCAACGAGCTGGGCGGCACGCAGATCGGCGACACCGGCCTCTGGGTCGGCGACTACACGATCCAGCCCGAGAACGGCGGCCTGTCCGTCTTCGCCCACGAGTACGGCCACGACCTTGGCCTGCCCGACCACTACGACACCTCCGGCGGCGACAACGGGGTGGAGTACTGGACGCTGATGGCGCAGAGCCGCCTCAACGCCGAGGGCGAGCCGCTGGGCACCCGCCCCGGCGACCTGTCGGCGTGGGACAAGCTGCAGCTGGGCTGGCTGGACTACGAGATCGTGCCGGCCGGGACGACGCGCACGCTCGAGATCGGCCCGCACGAGTACAACAGCCGCAAGCCGCAGGGCGTCGTCGTCCCGCTGCCGGACAAGCAGGTGGTCGACCAGCTGGTGCCGCCCGCCTCGGGGGCCAAGAGCTGGTGGAGCGGCAAGGGGAACGAGCTGGACACCAGCCTTAGCCGTGAGGTCGCGCTGCCGGCCGACGCCCCCGCCACGCTGTCCTTCCAGGCCAACTGGGACATCGAGGACTGCGGTCCGGACCCGTGCGACTACGCCTACGTCGAGGTCAAGGACGGCGCCGGAGACTGGACGCCGATCCAGACCTCCATCGGGCACGACCAGAGCGAGGGCTACGGGATCGACGGCACCAGCAAGGGCGACTGGGTGGCAGCCACCGCCGACCTGTCGGCCTACGCCGGCAAGACCGTGGGTCTGCGCTTCCACTACGTGACCGACCCGGCGGCCGGCGGCATCGGCTTCTTCGCCGACGACGTCGCCGTCAGCGCCGGCGATCAGACCCTGTTCACGGACGGGGCCGAGTCCGGCGACGGCGGCTGGACCGCCGACGGCTTCACCGCGGTGGGCAGCTCGGTCACCAGTGCGGCGGCCAACTTCTACATCGCCTCCAACCGGAGCTACGTCTCCTACGACCGCTACCTGGAGACCGGGCCGTACAACTTCGGCTTCCTGCCCGACCAGCCCAACCGGGTCGAGCACTTCCCCTACCAGCCGGGCCTGCTGGTCTCCTACTGGGACACCTCCCAGGTGGACAACAACACCAGCGAGCACCCGGGGGAGGGGCTGATCCTGCCGATCGACGCGCACCCGCGGCCGATCTACCGGATCGACGGCAAGCCGTGGCGCAGCCGCGTCCAGGTCTACGACGCCACCTTCGGCCTGCAGCGGCCGGACTCGTTCACGCTGCACTGGCAGGGCCGGCCGAGCTACGTGCGCGGCCAGGGGGCGCAGCCGGTGTTCGACGACACTCGCTCGTACTACGACGAGGCCATCCCGCTCACCGGGGTGAAGGTGCGTGACGCGGGGGTGCGGATCACCGTGCAGCAGCAGCGCGGCACCAGCATGAGGATCCGGATCGCGCCGAGCCCGCTCAAGGGCAGGGACGTGCGCTAGCCGGACGAGGAGAGAGATGCCGAGGGGCCGGGAGCGCTGCTCCCGGCCCCTCGTGCACCGTGCGGGTCTGCGGCGCCGGCCCGCCAGGCGCCTCACGGCGCGTGGCCGCTCGTGGCGGCGAGTGTTGGAGCCCGGGGCCATGGATCGGGCCGACGCCGAGACCAACCGTACCCCTTGGCCGCCACCGTCGAACCCGGCGCGCACAGGTCGCGCGGCTTTGACAGGATCGGGGGATGCGCGAGCAGGAGGCGGAGCAGGTGGTCGCGGGGCTGCGGGAGCTGGGGCTCATCGCGGCGGTGGCCCGGCTGGGCATGTACCGGTGCGCGGTCCGGGTGCCGCTCGGCGACGGCCGCGAGGCGCTGTGGGACGCCGACGGCGCCGCCGGTCTGGAGGCGCAGATCATGCGCGACGGCGTGCTGGTCGGCTTCGTCCCGCAGATCCCCGACTCGGAGGCATGGGGCGTCGAGGAGACGGTGCGCGCCATCTCCGTCGCCCGCTACGACGAGGGGTAGCGAGCGCCGGGCGTCACACGACCACGGGGGCTATTCCTCGTCGTCCACATCCCACTGCCGCACCATGCGGTGCCGCAGGACGTCGGACTGCTCGATGAGTGCGCCGAGGATCTCCTGCTGGTTCGGTACATGTGTCGTGCGGAAGGCCCAGGAGACCTCGCCCTCCCGGTCGAGCGACGTGATGATGACGAACGCCTCGAGGGGCGTGTGGCCGTCCGGAAGCGCGTGCAGCCCCATGCCGGGCAGGACGCGGTCGATCGGCAGGCGGTCGTCGCTCATGGCGGGAGGCTAGTGCTCGGTCTGTCCGGTCCGTGCCCGACACACACCGTTGCTGATCATGCAATTCCTGCGCGGACACTGTCCGCTCGCTATGAGCAGGAAGCGCAGGAATTGCATGATCAGCAACCATCCCGCGTGGTCGGCCTACGACGCCTGCTGCACCAGCCAGGCGTGCACCGGGGCGAGGTCGGCGATGAGGGTCATGTGGCCGTCGTCGTCGGTCAGGCGGGGCTGCGCGGTGGGGATCCGCCCGGCCAGCCACTCGCCGTGCGCGAACGGGACCATCAGGTCGTGCCGGCCCTGCAGCAGCATCACCGGCACGCGGATGTCGGCCAGGTCGAAGCCCCAGTCGCGGGCGAAGGCGAGGTCGTCGTCCAGCCAGCCCTCGTAGCCGCCGCGCTGCCCGCCGACCAGCCACTCCTGGCTGAACTCGCCCACCGGTCCGGTGAGCGCGGCGACATCGACCGGCGGCAGCAGCGAGCGCATCTCGTCGGCGAGCGCCCCGGGCGGGGCGGCGACCAGTCCGGCCGAAGCGGGCGCGAGGTACTCACGCAGCGGTATCTCGCCCTGCAGGGCCGCGCCGAACTCGTCGAGGTTGTCCTGGCCCATCCCGGCGAACCAGTCGAGCCCGTCCGCGTCGTAGGGCGCCACCGAGGCGAGCGTGGCCGCGGCGACGACCCGCTCGGGCAGCAGCGCGGCGCAGGCGAGCGCGTGGGGGCCGCCGCCGGAGACGCCCCAGGTGGCGAACCGCTCGGCGCCGAGGGCGTCGGCGATGGCGGCCGCGTCGGCGGCCACATCCGCCACCGATCGTCCGGGGTGGCGGTCCGAGCCGGCGTAGCCGGGGCGGTCGTAGCCGACCAGCCGGATGCCCTTCTCCGCCGCGTCCTGCGCCCACCACGGCGCGAGCACGCCCGAGCACGGAGTGCCGTGGTGCACCAGGACGAGCAGGCCGTCGTAGTCCCCGGCCTCGTAGGTGCGCAGCATGCGCCCGTCGGGGGTGCGGATGTCGCGGACCGTCGCCGGGGCGACGACGTCGGGGCTGGTGGTCACGGGGACGCTCCCTCGTGTGCTGAGGTGGGCCCGGTACGGCGGCGGACCCTAGTACGGGGTCCGCGCCCGGCAGCGACGGGGTCGCCCGGCGAGGTGGAGGAGCCATGGTGAGCGAGCGGCTGGACCTCGTCCCCCTCGACGGCCGCCCGTTCCGGCTCACCGTCGGCCTTCGTCCGGTGCCCGAGGCGGAGTGGCTGCTGGTGGACGCCGACGCGGACGTCGAGCTCGCGCTCAAGGACCGGCTGCTCGCCCAGCGCCACGGCGAGGTGTTCGCGGCGCTGCCCGACGCCGACGTCGACGCCGGCTCGGCCGAGGTGCTGGCCGTGGTGCGGGCGTGGCTGTCCGGGCACGAGCCCGCGCTGCGCGAGCGCAGGGAGCAGGAGCTGACGCCCGGCCTGCACCCGCTGGACGCCGCCGGCCGGCTGGTGCAGGAGGACCTGTGCCTGATGGTGCCGCGGGGGAGCGGCTACAGCGGTGCCTACGTGCTGGGCGCGGCCTCGCTGTGCTTCCCCTCGCGCTGGCGGCTCGCGGACAAGCTCGGCCAGGACATGCAGGGCATCCACGAGCCGGTGGCCGGCTATGCCGAGCGGCGGGCGGTGGCCAGCGACAAAGCCATGGACCGGATCGGCCCCGACCCGCAGCAGCGGGCGAACTGGACGCTGCTGGACAGCCCGGACCTGTTCCAGCCCGACCCGGCCGGCCGGCGCGCCTCCGCGGAGGCGCTGTCAGCCGCGCCCGAGCTGGTCGGGGAGCACGTGCACTTCCGGGTGGAGCGCCAGACGCTGCGGCGGATGCCGTCGGACAGCGTGCTGTTCACCATCCGCACCACGGTGCGGACTCTCGCCGATCTCGTGGCTACGCACCCGGAATCCCGTGGGCAGCTGGCACTCGCGCTGCGCACCGCCCCGGACGCGACCATCTCCTACAAGGGGTGGGAGACGCTGCGCGGGCCGGTGCTGCGGTGGCTGGAGCCGCTCACCCGATGACCTGCTCCCGCAGCTCGCGGGCCAGCACCTTGCCGGTCGCGTTGCGGGGCAGCTCGTCCACCAACCGCACCTCGCGCGGCACCGCGTAGCGCGCCACCGACGTCTTGAGCGCCTCACGCAGGCGGCCGCCGTCGACGTCGGGGGACGCCGGCACGACGAACGCCACCAGGGCCTGGCCGAACCGCTCGTCCGGCACCCCGACCACCGCGGCGTCGCGCACCTCGGGCCGGGCGAGCAGGGCGGCCTCGACCTCGCCGGGGAAGACGTTCTCGCCGCCGCTGACCACCATGTCGTCCGCGCGGCCGTCGACGAACAGCAGCCCGCGGGCGTCGACGTGGCCGAGGTCGCCGGTGGCCAGGCACCCGTCCACCGCGTCCTTGGGCGGCCCGCTGGTGTAGCCGTCGAAGAGCAGCTCGTTGCCCACGTAGACCGAACCGGTGGCGCCTGGTGGGACCGGGTTCCGCTCCTCGTCGAGGACCAGGATCCGAGTGCCCAGCGGCGGCCGGCCGACGGTGCCCGGGGCCCGGCGGGTCTCCTGGGGAGTGGCGATGGCCGCCCAGGAGACCTCGGTGGAGCCGTAGAGGTTGTAGACGACGTCGCCGAAGGCGTCCATGAAGGCCAGCGCGAGCGGTCCGGGCAGCGCCGAGCCGCTGACGGCCACCACCCGCAGCGCGGACAGGTCGTAGCGGCCGCGTACGTCCGCGGGCAGTTGGAGAAGCCGTTGCAGCATCACCGGAACCGCCACCATCGCCGTCGCGCCCGAGGACTCGACCGCGGCCAGCGCATGCTCGGGGTCGAAGCGCCGGCGCAGCACCAGGGTGGAGCGCAGCGCGGTGGCCAGCTGCAGGTTGGCGTAGCCCCAGGTGTGGAACAGCGGGGCCGCCACGTGGGTCGGCTCGGCGGCCCGCAGCGGGATGCGGGACAGGAACGACGCGGCGGGACCGAGCCCCTTGGGCGTCGGGCGCACCGCCCCGCGAGGGGAGCCGGTGGTGCCGGAGGTCAGCACGACGGCGCGCCCCGGCGACGTCGGCGGCTGCAGCTCCGCCGGGCTGGTGGAGTCCACGAGACGGTCGAGGCCGCCGGGACCTGCTCCGGTCACCAGCCGGGGCACCTCCGACGGGACGTCGGAGAACAGTGGCTGCAGGTCGGGGTCGGCGACGACGAGCCGCACCGCGCGGTCATCGACGACGACGCCCACCTGCGCCGGCGCCATGCCGCTGTTCACCATGAGGACGTCGGCGCCGACCAGGGCCGCGGCCACCAGGACCTCCACGTAGGCGCGGCTGTTGCGGCCGGCCAGGGCGACCGGGGCGCCGGGTCCGGCACCGCGGTCCCGCAGCACTCCGGCCAGCCGGCGGGAGCGGTCCACCAGCTCGGCGTAGGAGACCGCGCCGTCCTCGTCCTCGACGGCCGGCCGGGAGCCGTCGGCGGCGGCGGCGACGAGGTAGCCGGCGGCCACGGTGGGGCCCCAGCGCTGCAGGGTGAGCAGCGCCTGCACCGCCCGGTCCGGGCGCAGGAAGGCGTCGGCGACACCGGCCTCGAGCAGCACCGCGGCCTCGGCCGGCCCTAGGCCCGCCGGCTTGGGCAGTCCGAGCGGGCCGGCCCCGGCCACCCGACCCAGCACGTGCAGGGGGAGGGCCGCGGAGCGGTGGACGAGGCCCGAGGCCGCGCCCAGGAGGCCGGTGCCGAGGCCGTGGTTCTCGCGCGTCACGTGGTCAGGATGCCCGCTGGCGGCAGCCGGTCACGGGATCTGCAGGCCGGTGACGGCCCGGGACACGATGAGCCGCTGGATCTCGCTGGTGCCCTCGAAGATCGTGTAGATCTTCGCGTCGCGGTGCATCCGCTCGACCGGGTAGTCGCGCGTGTAGCCGTTGCCGCCCAGCACCTGGATCGCCTTCTCGGTCACCCACACCGCGGTCTCGCCCGCCATCAGCTTGGCCATCGAGCCCTCGCCGGCGGTGAAGGGCACCTGGTTGCGCGCCATCCAGCCGGCCCGCCAGGTGAGCAGCCGGGCGGCGTCGATGCGGGCCTTCATGTCGGCCAGGGTGAAGGCGATGCCCTGGTTCATCGCGATCGGCCGGCCGAACTGCTCGCGGGTCTTGGCGTAGTCCAGCGCCACCTCGTAGGCCGCGCGCGCGATGCCGACGGCCTGGGCGGCCACGGCCGGCCGGGAGGCCTCGAAGGTGGCCATGGCCGCCTGCCCGCGCGCCTTCTGGCCCTCGCGGACCCGGGCGAGACGCTCGTCGAGCTTGTCCTTGCCGCCCAGCAGCGCCGAGCCGGGCAGGCGGAGGTCGTCCAGGACCACCTCGGCGGTGTGCGAGGCGCGGATGCCGTGCTTCTTGAACTTCTGGCCCTGGGACAGGCCCTTGCCCTTGAACTCGGGGCCGATCACGAACGAGGCCTGGCCACGGGCCTTGAGCTCGGGGTCCACACTGGCCACCACGACGTGGACGTCGGCGAGGCCGCCGTTGGTGGCCCACGTCTTCGTGCCGTTCAGCACCCAGGTGTCCGACGCCTCGTCGTAGACCGCGCGGGTGCGCAACGACGAGACGTCGGAGCCGGCGTCGGGCTCGGAGACGCAGAGCGAGCCGAGCTTGACGTCGTCCTTGGTGCCGAACATCTGCGGCACCCACTCACCCATCTGCTCCGGCGTGCCGTTGGTGAGCACCGCCGAGGCGGCCAGGGTGGTGCCGACGATGGACAGGCCTATCCCGGCGTCGCCCCAGAACAGCTCCTCCATGGTGATCGGGATGCCGAGCCCGGTCTGGTCGAACCACTGGGTGCCGAAGAACTCCAGGTCGTAGATGCCGACCTGGGCGGCCTCCTGCAGCACCGGCCAAGGGGTCTCCTCGCGCTCGTCCCACTCCGCGGCGGCCGGACGGATGACCCGCTCGGCGAACTCGTGCAGCCACGAGCGCAGCTGCTGCTGGTCCTCGGTCAGCTCGAGGCTGAAGCTCACCCGTTCCTCCGTCGTGCTCGTCGGCTTCCATCGCGCCGCCCGGCTCCGCTGCCCGCGTGACCCAGGGCCCTGGTGTTACCTGCGGTAACGTCTGCATGCTGTAACCCCTGGTAACGGCTGTCAAGGAGGTGCGGGTGAGCGAGGCACCGACCGCGGAGCTGGACGACGCGCGCGCCCGGCGCCGCGAGGAGCTGCTGGACGCTGCGGACCGTGCCGTGCACGCGATCGGCCCGGGGGCGTCGATGGTGGCCATCGCCGCCGAGGCCGGGATCACGAAGCCGGTCCTCTACCGGCACTTCGGGGACAAGAGCGGGCTCTACCGCGCCTTGGCCGAGCGGCACACCGGGCGGCTCATGGAGCTGCTGCGCGAGGCGCTGGGCGGCCGGGACACGACCGACGTGCGGGCCGCGACCGAGGCCGTCGTCGACGCCTACGTCGGGTTCATCGCCGAGCGCCCGGCCACCTACCTGTTCCTGGTCCGCGGCGAGGCGGCAACCGCCCCGGAGGTGCGCGGGCACGTGGAGGCCTTCCTCGGCGGCTTCGCCGCGGTGCTGGCCGCCGCGCTGCGGCACGCGCTCGCCCTGCCCGACGACGACCCCGACCCCACGCCGGTGGTCTGGTCGCACGCCATGGCCGGTGCCGTGCAGCGGGCGGGTGACTGGTGGCTGGACCACCCGGACGTGGTGGGCCGGCCTGCCCTGGTCGCCAGCATCACCGACCTGCTCCACGGGGGTTTCCCGGCCAGAGCCGCGAGGACCGGCAGCCCGACCCCGCCATCGACACATCCCGCTCCGCAACCCTGAGGAGGCCGACGTGCCCAGCGTCACCGCCCACGCCGTCGTCGCGGCATCGCCCGACGCCGTCTTCGCCTACGCCGCCGACCCGGCCAACCCGCCCCGCTACGTCGAGGGCCTGAGCACCTGGGAGCACTGCGGCGGTCCCGAGCGCGGGCTCGGGTCGCAGTTCCGCGCCGGCCTGCACGTGGGCCCGAAGGAGCTGGTGACCACCGTCGAGATCACCACCTACGACCAGGGCGCCGCGCTCGGCTGGGACCCGGTCAAGGGGTTCGGCCAGTCCGGGCACTGGACCATGACGCCCGACGGCGAGGGCACCGCGATCGACTTCACGGTGTCCTACGAGATGCCCGGCGGCATGCTGGGCCGGCTGATCGGCGGCATGCTCGGCGGGGTCGTGCAGCACACGGTGGACGCGAGCGTGCGCAACCTCAAGGAGCAGGTCGAGAAGAGCGTGCAGGCCGGCTGAGGAGCTGGCTGGGCGCCCTCAGCCGGCGTTCGCCAGCCGCACCTCGACCCGCCCGGCGGTGACCCGCACGTCGAAGGCGTGCACCGGCGCGGTGGCCGGCCCGTGCGCCACCGAGCCGTCGGACAGGCGGAACTCGCTGCCGTGCCAGGGGCACCGGATGCACGCGCCGTCCTCGGTGAGCTCACCCTCGGACAGCGGGCCGGACAGGTGCGAGCAGCGGTCCGACAGCACGTCGACGCGCTCGCCGGAGCGGACGACCAGCAGCGGGACGTCGCCCAGCTCGCGCTTGGTCGGCGAGCCGTCGGCCGGCAGGTCGTCGACGGCGCACAGGTCGTTCCAGCCGGCCGGCACCAGGTGCGGCACGTCCTCGGCGTGGTTGGCGCCCCCAGCCTGGCGGTAGGACAGATGCCCGCCGAGGAAGGCACCGGCGGACAGCGCGGTGAGCCCGGCGAGGGCGAGCCCCTTGCCGCGGGCGTGGCGGCCGCGCAGCCGTGAGACCAGCGAGGCGGCGTAGAGCGAGAGCCCGACGACGTTCGAGCCGGCGTGCACGATCCCGACCCGCTGCTGCTGCGGGTGCATCTGCGACCAGTCCGCCAGCCCGGCCACCGCGGCCGGCAGCGCGCTGAACACCCCGGTGCCGACCAGCATGGTGGCCGCCCGCTCCTGGCCCGGCACCGCGTCCAGCAGCGCCGAGGACATGAAGGCGCCCACCGGCAGCTGCACCAGCGCCGGGTGGGTCGGATGGCCGAGCTGGACCCCGTGCAGCAGGTCGCGCAGCGCGCGCGGTCCGAGCGCGCTCTGCACCAGGCGGGTCAGCGGGCCGGAGACGCGGTCGAGGGCGGCGGCGTTCTCCACGACGTCGAGCGGGCGGGACAGGTCCATGCGGCGCGGGTACCCCTGCTGCTCGTGCTCAACCCCGGCGGGGAATCCCAGCGGCCCCAGCCGTCCGCGTCCTCGGCGTCCGTCGCGCTTCAGCACGGTCGACGGCGCTGGTGACGGGGGAGCGGCTGGCAGCCCGGCACGTAGCCAGCAAGCGGGCTTCAAGATCAACAGTATGGGGTCAGGGGCACCCTGACCCAATAGGTTTGGTTCCGGGTGCCCCCGACCCAATCCAGCTGATCACGTGAGGGGCGTGAGCCGGCCGCAGAAGTGGCCCCACGCCCGGCTCGCCCGGTCACCAGCGCCTTTCGGTGCGGCGAACACCGCAGCCGCCGGACGCGAACCGCCGCCGGCAACCGGGCTCGGCGCCGTGAACGGCCCTCAGTCGATCCGCACGTCCCCACCCGGGGTGGCGAAGGTGACCGCCACCAGGCCCGGCTCGTCGCCCTCGACCCAATCGACCTCGATGTCACCGAGCGGGTGGCCGGGCTCGCTGCCGAGCCACTGTTCGACCCGCTCGGGGCTGCCCGCGATCTCCAGCCTGGCGATGCGCACGCCGTCCTTCGCGCCGGCCGAGGGGTGCTGGTCGGCGTCGACCATCCACTGGATGAAGAAGGGCAGCTGCGGGTCCTCGATGAGGTCGTTGACGCCGATCTGCTTCCACTGCAGGTCGAAGCCGTCGGGGCGGTGCCGGTTGCCGTCCACCGCGGACCGGCCCAGCCGCTGCTCCACCGGGGAGATGTCGTCCACGGAGACGACCCAGCCCAGCCAGCCGCCGCCGTCGTCGGCGCGGCGGCGCACGGCTCGGCCGAACGGGGCGCGGTCGGCGCTGGGGTGGTCCAAGGCGGCGACGACCTCGAGGTAGGTGCCCCCGGCCAGCGGGAGCACGAAGTTCTGCGTGCCGAAGCGGGGGTGCCGTCCGCCGTCGGAGAAGCCCGCACCGAGGCTGGAGCCGATGCGCTGCACGACGTCGAGCAGCTGGTCGTGGCTGGCGGCGTAGGAGACGTGGTCGAGGCGCATGGGGACATCCTGGCGTAGCCCGGGGGGTGGTCCGCGCCAGGGGGCCGGTCACCGCCGCCGGGCCCCCGCGGACGGGCCCGGACGCCGCGATCAGCGGCAGGCGGCGAGCAGCTCGCGCAGCGGCGGCTCGAGCGCCTCGGACCAGGTGGGGAAGGCGTGCACGGTGCCGGCCAGCACCTCCAGCGGCACCCGGGCGTGCACGGCGAGCACCAGCTCGTGCATCCAGGCGTCGACGTCGGGCCCCACGGCGGCGGCGGCCACCACGACCCGCTGGACCGGGTCGGCCCAGATCTCCACCCGGCCGCCGTGGCCGGTGAGGAAGCCCCGCGCGGTCTCGCCCAGGTCCATCGCCGCGCTGACCAGCTCCCGGCCCTGCGCGCGCGCCTGCTCCGGGCTCGGACCGACGGCCAGCACCGCCGGGTCGGTGTAGACGCCGCGGGGGACAGCGGCCACGTCGACGCGCGTGGCGGGCTCGGGCTCGATGCCGCGCAGGGCCGCGGCCACGGCGCGGGCCGCGGCGTTCGCGGTGTGCGTGTAGGGGGCCACGCCGGTGACGTCGCCGATGGCCCAGACGCCCGGCGCCGCCTGCCACCGGTCGTCCACCGCGACCGCCCCGCGGTCGGTCAGCTCCACCCCGACACGCTCCAGACCCAGGCCCGCGGTCCGCGGACGGCGGCCGGTGGCCACCAGCACCCGGTCGGTCACCAGGCGGGTGCCGTCGTCGAGCTCGACCACCGACCCTTCCCCGGCCTGCCTGACGGCCCGCTGCGCGGTGACGCCCACGCGCACGTCGACGCCGTCGGCGCGCAGGGCGGCCGCGACCGCCTCGCCGACGAAGGCCGCCTCGGTGGCCAGCAGCCGGTCGGCGGTCTCGACGAGGGCGACCGTGGCGCCGTGCGGCCGCCCCAGCCGGGCGAAGGCCTGGGCCAGCTCGCAGCCGACCGGTCCGCCGCCGAGCACCACCAGCCGGGCCGGCAGCCGGTCGGCGGTGAGTGCGTCGGCGCTGGTCCAGGTCGGCACCTGGTCCAGCCCGTCGACCGGCGGGGACGTCGCGTCGCTGCCGGTCGCGACGACCAGGTCATGGCAGGTCAGCACCTGCCGGGAGCCACCCTCGTCCACCGCCACGTGCATCGTGCCGCCGTCGCGCCCCAGGACCTCGCCGCGCCCGCGCAGCAGCCGCACCCCCTGCTCCTGAAGTCCCTGCGCGGCCCCGGCGTCGTCCCGGTGCTCGGCGTGCTCGTCGCGCCGGCGGACCGCCTCCTCCCACGGCAGCCCGGCGGCGGCGCTGAGCAGCAGCGACTTGGAGGGGACGCAGGCGTAGTAGGGGCACTCACCGCCCACCAGGTCGCTCTCCACCGCCAGCACCGAGCGCCCGGCCCGCGCCAGCTCGCCGGCCACCACCTCGCCGGCGCTGCCGACGCCGAGCACGACGACGTCGTAGTGCTGCTGCGTGCCCGCCCGGTCCGCACCGGTCATCGCGTCCACTCGAGTCCACCCCGTCCTGTCCATCCACCGCGTCGATCCCGTCCGCATGCCAGCGCACGCCGGGTGCATCCATCGGCCTACCCACCCGGATCGCTGGGCCCAGCAGCCTGGGCCGTCCGACCTGGGCCGCGCGGGTAGTTCGTGACACAAACGCTTCTGCCCACACACGGACCGTGACAGACTCCGCAGCATGGGCGCTCAGCGTCCTCGAGGGGGGTCTCGTGGGTTCTCATGGGGGGGCAGGGGCGGGAGCGATGGCGGCGGTGGACGCGGGTCCAGGGTCACCGCCGGATCCGGCCGCGGCAACCGCTGCAGAGCGCAACCGAGCCAGTCGGTTGTTCGATGCCAGCGTCGTCGCCGCCGGGCTCGTCGTCACCGCGTTGGCCGTGCTGCTGGCCGCGGGCCGGGGCCTCCCGCTGCCCTGGACGCTGCTCGGCGCCCCGGCCATCGCCGCGGCCTCGCTGTTCCCGCTGGTCCTGGACCGGGACAGCGGTGGCATCGAGATCGGCTTCGACTCGGTCATCCTCGTCCTGCTCGTGGTCGTCGGGGACCCCGCGACCGCGCTGCTCGCCTGGTGCGTCGGCTCGGCGCTGAGCCAGCTGCTGGTCTCCAAGCGGGCTGCGGTGAAGCGGTTCAACGCCGCGCTCGGCTGCATCGCAGGCGCCCTGGCCGTGGCCACCATGATCGCGATCGACCCGCTGACGGTCACCCGCCCGCGCGAGCTGCTCGCCGTCGCCGCCGGGTGCTCGGTCTACTTCGTCACCGACTACGTCGTCTCGGCCGTGTCCCTCGCGCTCGAGGACGGCATGCCGGTGCTGGCAGAGCTGCGGCAGGGCGCGGCCGTGCTCGCGCTGGCCGTGTTCGTGGCCGTCGACAGCCTCGGCTACCTCGCCGCCCTCACCGTGCGGACCCTGCCGTGGTGGGCGGCGCTGCTGCTGATCACACCCCTGGTCACCATGCTCGTCGCGGCGCGGGCCCTGGTGCGGGGGAACGAGAACGGCCGGCGGCTCGGCCACCTCGTCGAGGCCGCTCGCGACGTGCAGGCGCTCACCTCCCGCGAGGAGGTGCTGGCGGCCATCCGCCGGCACGCGCGGATCGTGCTGCGCTCGGAGCAGGCGGACCTGCGCGACGCCCCGGCCGGCCCGGGGGAGATCGACGCCCCGCTGGTCCTGACCGGCGAGCCCCTGTGGATCGTCGCTCCGCAGCTGCGGCGAGCCCAGTCCTCGGCGCAGGCCGACCGGCAAGCCCTGGCCACCCTGGCCACCGTGGCCGAGGACGCCTTCGCCCGGCTGTCCCTGGTGCAGGAGATGGGTCACCTGGCCCAGCACGACGCCCTCACCGGGCTGGCCAACCGGGCGCTGTTCCTGGACCGGGTCGAGCACGCCGTGGCCCGGGCCCGCCGGACCCCTTCGAGGATCGCGGTCATGTTCCTCGACCTCGACGGCTTCAAGGCGGTCAACGACCGGTTCGGCCACGCCGCCGGCGACGAGCTGCTGCGCCAGGTGGCCGAGCGGGTCTCCTCCTGCGTGCGCGAGGGCGACACGGTGGCCCGGCTCGGCGGTGACGAGTTCGCGGTCCTCGTCGAGGACGTCGTGGACGAGTCCGAGGTGGAGGCCGTCTGCCGCCGGCTGGGCGAGGTGCTCGGCCGGGACGTGCTGGTGGACGGGCACGAGGTGCAGCCGGCGGCGAGCATCGGCGTCGCGGTCTCCACCGCCCTTGACGGCGCCGGCGAGCTGGTGCGCAACGCGGACATGGCGATGTACCGGTCCAAGAGCGAGGGCAAGGGCCGCTACTCCTTCTACGAGCCGAGCCTGCGGGCCGAGAGCCTGCGCCGGCTGGAGCTGCTCGAGGCCCTGCGCCGCGACGTCGCGGCCGGGTCGCTGGTGGTCCACTACCAGCCGGTGGTGGAGCTCCCGTCCGGCCGGGTGACCGGGGTGGAGGCGCTGGTGCGCTGGGCCCGAGCCGGCACGGTGGTCGAGCCCGACGCCTTCATCCGGCTGGCCGAGGAGAGCGGGCTGGTCGGCGAGATCGGCGCGTGGGTGCTGCGCCAGGTCGTCGCGGACGTGCCGGCGCTCACCGCCGCGGCCGGCCGACCCCTCGACGTCGCGGTCAACATCTCCGCCCAGCAGCTGCGCGACCCCTACGTCGTGGGCCGGGTCGCCGTGGCCCGCGCCGCGGTGGCACCGGGACGCCTGGTCCTCGAGCTCACCGAGAACGCCCTGGTCGACGACGACGCGGACAGCGTCCGGGTGCTGCACGAGCTGGCGGCCGCGGGGGCCTGCATCGCCATCGACGACTTCGGGGTCGGCTTCTCCTCCATCGGGTACCTGCAGCGCCTGCCCGTGGACGTGCTCAAGATCGACCGCTCGTTCACCGCCGGGGTCGACAGCGACGAGCGCGCCGACGCGCTGGTCGCGGCCATGGTGTCGATGGGCCGGGCGCTCGGGCTCACCGTGGTGGCCGAGGGGGTGGAGCGCCCCGAGCAGCGCGACCGGCTGGTGGCCGCCGGCGCTGCCCGGGCGCAGGGCTACCTGTTCGGCCGCCCGCTGCCGCTGGCCGACAGCGTCGGCACGCTGGCGCACGCGGCCGGTGAGGTGGGCGCGGGCGGGCAGCCGATCGTCGCCTGAGGTCGGTTGCTCCGCCAGGGCACGCAGGGTGAGCGCGCCTCGTTGTGCTGGGACAGGGAACGTGCGACCTGGGTGCCTACGGGTGCCTACGGGTGCCTATGGGGCCTCCCCGCGGCCCTGATCGTGCGACCCTGGTGTCCCTCGTCGTCCAGCCGCCCCTCCCGCCAACACCCCGCAACGGAGTCCTCGGCACCGTGCCCACCGCCAGCCCGCCGCGTCCCCGCGCCGCCAGCCGGCCCAGCAGCCGGGGCCGCCGGCGCGCCCGACGCTTGCCTCTGCTCGGTGCCGGGCTGGCCGCGGTGCTGCCGGCGCTGGTGGTCGTGGCGCGGGCCGCGGGCGGGGTGCCCTGGCTGCGGGACCTGACCCGGTCCACCACCCCGGGCGCGACACCGTTCGCGGCCGACTTCCGGGCCGCGGCGCGGGCCTACCCGGACGTGCCGGCCGCGCAGCTGGCCGCGCAGGCGCGGGCCGAGTCGGGGTTCGACCCGAAGGCGGTGAGCCCGGCCGGCGCGCAGGGGCTCATGCAGATCGTCCCCGCGACGTTCGTGCGCTTCGCCGTGGACGGCGACCGGGACGGGCGCAAGGACCCGTTCGACCCGCAGGACTCCATCTGGACCGCGGCGGCCTACCTGCACTACCTCGGCGGACGGCTGGACCTCGCGCCCTCGGACGCCCGGGTGGTGGCGGCCTACAACGCGGGGCCGGGTGCGGTGCTGCGCGCCGGCGGCGTGCCGCGCATCCAGGAGACCCGGACCTACGTGCAGCGGGTGATGCGCTGGTTGCCGCAGTACGGCTGGCTCGACGAGGGGCTGCGACCGGCGCGCCCGGCTGCTCCCTCGCCCGGCGTGCCGCCGCGCCCGTCCAAGGGATGACGGGCGCGGCGACCGTGCCGGGGGTCAGGCGGCGATGCGAGCCCGCACCTGCCGCTTGATCCGGCTGAGCATCGCCGCCATGCCGCGCAGGCGCAGCGGGCTGACGGCGTCGGACAGGCCCAGGCCGACGTAGAAGTCGTCCGGCACAGCCAGGACGTCGTCGGCGGTGGCGCCGTCGAGGCCCTCGTGCAGGATCCCGGCGAACCCGCGGGTGGTCGGTGCCTCCGGCGGGGCGTCGAAGAACAGGTGCACGTGACGGGTGTCGTCGACCTCCACCGCGAGGAACAGCGGGGACTGGCACTCGTGCACCTGCTCGAGCGCGTCCCGGTCCTGCGCGTAGCGCTCGGGGAGTGCCGGCAGCTCCTGGCTGAACTCCAGCAGCAGTTGCAGCCGGTCCTTGGGACCGACCGCCGCGAAGTCGTCGACGACCGCGGCCAGCTCGGGGGTCAGGCTCATGAGCCGGCCCCGCGCTCCACCGGCACCCGGACCGCGTTGCCCCACTCGGTCCACGAGCCGTCGTAGTTGCGCACCTTCTCGAAGCCGAGCAGGTGGGTGAGCACGAACCAGGTGTGCGAGGAGCGCTCACCGATGCGGCAGTAGGCGACCACGTCGTCACTGGGGGACAGACCCGCCTCGCCGAGGTAGATGCCCTCGAGGTCGGCGCGCGCCTTGAAGGTGCCGTCCTCGGCGGCCGCACGCGCCCACGGCACGTTCGTGGCACCGGGGATGTGCCCGCCGCGCACCGCACCCTCCTGCGGATAGTCGGGCATGTGCAGCAGCTCGCCGCTGTACTCGCCGGGGGAGCGCACGTCGACCATCGGCTTGCCGAGGTGGGCGAGCACGTCGTCCTTGAACGCGCGGATCTGCGCGTCCTGGCGCTCCACCACCGGGTAGTCGGCGCGGGCCGGGGTGGGGACCTCGGTCGTCATCGGGCGGCCCTCGGCCACCCACTTGGCGCGGCCGCCGTCGAGCAGACGCACGTCCTGGTGCCCGAAGAGGGTGAAGACCCACAGCGAGTAGGCGGCCCACCAGTTGTTCTTGTCGCCGTAGATGACGACGGTGGTGTCGCGGCCGATGCCCTTCTCGGCCATCACCTCGGCGAAGCGGGCGCCGTCGACGTAGTCGCGGGTGACCGGGTCGTTGAGGTCGGTGTGCCAGTCGACCTTGACCGAGCCGGGGATGTGGCCGGTGTCGTAGAGCAGCACGTCCTCGTCGGACTCGACCACGACGAGGTCCTCCTGGCCGTCCGAGCCCAGGTGGTCGGCGAGCCACTGGGTCGTCACCAGCCGCTCCGGGTGGGCGTACTGGGCGAGCTTCGGGTCCGCGTCGAGGGGGAGGGCCACGGGTCCACCTTTCGAGTCGTTCACGTCGTCGGGATCGCTTGGTTCGGTCGCTCAGGTCGTACCGATCCTGCCAACAGCGCCCGGCGCGCTCACCTTCCCCCTGTGATGGAGGCCGCCGGTCGGCCCGGAACGAGCGGGACCGCGCCGGCGTTGCACCGTCCGACCGCGACGCTCACCGGCACCGTCGCTCGCCCCCTCTCCGATGGAGATCCTGTGACCGCTCCCCGCACCGTCCGCCGCGCCGCCGCCCTGCGCTCGCTGTGGCGTGCCGTCCGGGAGTCCCGCCGTGGCGGGCCTGGTTTGGGGGAGCACCTGGCCGCCGTGCCCCGGATGGTCCGCGCCGCCGCGACCGGGCAGTACCGCGACCTGGCCGCCGGGCGGCTGGCCCTGTCGCTGCTTGCCCTGCTCTACGTCCTCAGCCCCGTCGACGTCGTGCCCGAGGCGCTGCTGGGCATCCTCGGCCTCGGCGACGACCTGCTCGTCACCACCTGGCTCGCCGGCACGCTGCTCGGCGAGACCGGCCGTTTCCTGGCCTGGGAGCGCGAGCGCGGCCGGGTCGTCCGCGGGGCCGTCGTCACCGGCTGAGTCGGGTGTCAGGGGCGTCTGGTTCCCAGCACGACGGCGTGGTCTGGCGCTGCGCTCACCTGCGTCGCGGACAGCCGCGGATGCGTCAGGTAGGTCAGGCGCAGCTCGTCGACCGCCCCTTCGTACATCGGTGGCCAGGACGTCGACGGGGCGAAGTCGTCGAGGACGAGCATGCCGCCGGGGGCGAGCAGCTCGACCACCGCGTCGGGGTCGTCGCGCTTGCCGCCGCCGTCGCAGAAGAACAGGTCGAACGGTGCGTGCTGCTCGAGGAGCCGCCAGTCGCCGATGAGTACCTGGACCCTGTCGTCTCCGGCGAACAGCCGCTGGGCGCCTTCCGCGCGGTCCCGGTCCCTGTCCACGGTGACGAGGGTGGCGTCGGCACCCAAGCCGCTGTGCAGCCAGGCCGTGCCCACTCCGCAACCGGTGCCGGACTCGGCGATGCGCCCACCGGGCCTGGCTGCGGCGAGAACTGCGAGGAGTCGTCCGACCTCTGACGTGCAGCTCAGGCTGAAGCCCTTCGCCCTGCTGTCGTCCAGGGCGCGGGCGACGAGCGGCGGGGTGGCGCGGGCAGGCATGTGCTCATGATGCCGGGGCGCAAGGTCAGAACGGCGGGGGTTCGTCGGGGTCGCCGGGCGTGCCCCAGCCTTGGCCGATCTCGGGAAGGGGGCGGTGGGGGTCGCGCCGGTATTCGTGGCCTGAGTGGGTGATCGTCCGGTGGCTGCCGTCGTCGTCTCTGATGACGTCGAGGTGCCGGTGCGTCTTGAGCTGGTGGGTGGTCTTGCACTCGGGGTGCAGGTTGTCCTTGCTGGTCGGCCCGCCCGCCGGCTCGCTGTTCGGGTCTGGGGGTGGTTTCCATTCGTCGAGGTGGTCGTCCTCGGCCCACTCGACCGGGGCGTCGCACCA
>JBQCHF010000173.1:0-2813 GCA_051954955.1 Motilibacteraceae bacterium | reverse complement strand
CGTCCGCGTCCACCCCCAGCTCGCCGCCGGGCAGCCCCCCGCGCTGGCGCTGTTCGTTGGTGGTGATGGTGGGGGGCGCGGGCCCGCGCCGGCCGATCATGTGGACCTCGCGCACCTTGCTCGCGTGCAGCGCGTCGAGGACGGGCTGCGGGACGTCGGTCGCGTGCAGCTCGTCCGGGTCCCGGGCCAGGATCCTGGCCACGTCGACGGCCACGTTACCCACGCCGATGACCGCGACCGACTCGGCGTCCAGCGTGAACGCGCCGGAGTCCATGTCCGGGTGACCGCAGTACCAGTTCACGAAGTCGGTGGCCGCGTAGCTGCCGGGCAGGTCCTCACCGGGGATGCCGAGCCGCCGGTCCCGCATCGCCCCGGTCGCGTAGATCACCGCGTCGTACGCCGACAGCAGGTCGTCGCGGGTCACGTCCTCGCCGAGGTGCACCCCGCCGACAAACCGGACGTCCGGGCTTTCCAGCACCTTGCGCAGGTACTGCGCGATCGACTTGATCGACTTGTGGTCGGGCGCGACACCGTATCTGACCAGGCCGTACGGGGTGGGGAGACGGTCGATCACGTCCACGCGCACCGGTACAGGCACGGGCAGCGCCGCCGCCTGCTTGACCAGCGCCTCGGCGGCGTAAAGCCCGGCGGGGCCGGAACCGACCACGGCAACGTTCAGCATAAATGCTTACGCTACTCGAACGGCTGCCCTTCGGTCGCCGCCGTTGCCGTCTCGGGGACATCGCCGGGTGACCGGAGCGCCACCGCCTCGGTGATCCGCCTGGCCAGGTGCTGCGGGGTCAGGCCCGCCTCGTCGAGCACCTCGTTCCTGGTGCCGTGGGCCAGGAACTCCTGCGGCAGGCCGAACGTCTTCACCGGCATGTCCACGTCGTGATCGCGCAGCAGCCGGGCCACCGCGTCGCCGAACCCGCCGGCCCGCCCGTTGTCCTCCACGGTGACCACGAGCCGGTGCTGGCGCGCGGCGCCGACCAGCGCCTCGTCCACCGGCTTGGTCCACCGCGGGTCCACCACGGTGACGCCGATGCCGTGAACGGCCAGCCGGTCCGCGACCTCCAGGCCGGTCAGCGCCATCGGGCCCACGCCGACCAGCAGGACGTCCGCGGCGAGGCCCCCGGCCGGCGAGCGCAGCACGTCCATGCCGCCCAGCTTGGCGACCGCTTCGACCTCACCGCCCACGTTGCCCTTGGGGAACCGGACCACGGTCGGCCCGTCGGACACCTCGACCGCCTCGTTGAGCAGCTCGGCCACCCGCTTGGCGTCCCGCGGCGCCGCGATCTTCATGCCCGGGACGAGCTGCATGATCGACCCGTCCCACATGCCGTGGTGGCTGGCCCCGTCCGGCCCGGTCACCCCGGCCCGGTCCAGCACGAACGGCACCGGCAGCCGGTGCCGCGCCACGTCCATGAGCGTCTGGTCGAAGGCCCGGTTCAGGAACGTGGAGTAGATGGCCACCACCGGGTGCAGGCCGGCCATGGCCAGGCCCGCGGCGCTGGTCACCGCGTGCTGCTCGGCGATGCCCACGTCGTAGACCCGGTCCGGGTAGGCGTGCGCGAACTGGGCCAGGCCGGTCGGGTGCAGCATCGCCGCGGTGATCGCGACGACATCGGGCCGCCGCGCGCCGATGGCCACCAGCTCGTCGCCGAACACCCGGCTCCACGTTCCCGGCGCCGCCCCGGCCGCGGGTACCTGATGCAGGCAGTCGACCGTGTTCTGCTCGGCCTCGGCGTACCCGAGCCCCTTCTTGGTGATCACGTGCACCAGCACCGGCTCGCCGTAGTCCCTGGCGTGCCGCAGCGCGGTTTCCACCAGCCGCTCGTCGTGGCCGTCGATCGGGCCGACGTACTTTATCCCGAGGTCCTCGAACATCACCTGCGGCTGCAGGACGTCCTTGATGCCCTTCTTGATGCCGTGCAGCGTCCCGTAGATCGGGGCGCCGACCACCGGGGTCCGGGACAGCGTGGTCTTGATGTAGTCCAGCACGTGCTCGTACCGCTGGCTGACCCGGATCGCGGCCAGGTGCTCGGCCAGGCCGCCGATCGTCGGCTGGTAGGACCAGCCGTTGTCGTTCACGATCATGACCAGCCGCGAGTCCTTAGCCGCGGCGATGTTGTTCAGCGCCTCCCAGGCCATCCCGCCGGTCAGCGCGCCGTCACCGATCACCGCGACCACGGTCCGGTCCGGCTCGCCGCGCAGCTTGTACGCCTTGGCCAGGCCGTCGGCGTAGGACAGGCTCGTGGAGGCGTGCGAGTTCTCCACCAGGTCGTGCTCGGACTCGGCCTGACACGGGTACCCGGTCAGCCCGCCGCGCTGCCGCAGCGTGCCGAATTGCGGCACCCGCCCGGTCAGCAGCTTGTGCACGTAGGCCTGGTGCCCGGTGTCGAAGACGACCTTGTCCCTGGGCGAGTCGAAGACCCGGTGGATCGCGATCGTGAGCTCGACCACGCCCAGGTTCGGGCCGAGGTGCCCGCTGGTCCTGACCGTCGTCTCGATCAGCAGGTCGCGGATCTCCGTGGCGAGGCGGGTGAGCTCCTCCTGGCTCAGTCCCTTCAGGTCCTCGGGGCCTTTGATGCACTCCAGCAAGGTCACGGCGTGCTCCTCATGTGCTGTACGGGCCTGATGGGGGGAACGCTAACCGAACTGAGTGTACGAGTTCGGGCCCCGGATAGCTCGTCGTCATCATCCCGTCCCCGACACGCGTGTCGTATTCCGGGCCTCCGGCGCAGGCGGCGGGGTGACCGAGGGAAGCTGAAGCGGGCGCCCTGCCAGCAGGCCGGTGGCGAGTTCGGCGGCGC
>JBQCHF010000172.1:0-7749 GCA_051954955.1 Motilibacteraceae bacterium | reverse complement strand
GGCTGGCTGTGGGTTTTCGCCGCCGTGTTGCGTCGCCGGGCCTGGGCTCCCCCGCGGGGGCTGCGCCGCGTTCTCGACGGTCCCGCTGGTGCAGCCGGACCTCGGGCCTTTCGACGACCAGCGATCGCCCCATCGGTGGCGGGGATCGCCCGGCTCCCTCCTCCCCCGTCCCCGCCGGCGCCGAACCCCCGAGAGCGGTCGGAGGAGCGGGTGCCGTGCGGGCTACCGTTGCGGGGCGACGAACACGGCCACGGTGCGGGCCGGCACCGTGAACCGGCCGCCGTCGAGCGCCTTCGCCTCCTTCACCACCGGGTCGGCACCGCCGGCCTGGGCCGGGTGGAGGACGAACGGCTCGGTGGCGCCGGGGACGCTGACGGAGGCGGCGTCCGGCCGCGCGTTGAGCACCACGACCAGGTCCTGCCAGCGCGGGTCCAGGTCGGCCCCCACCCTGTCGTCCAACCGCATGGTGATCACGCCCGGCAGCTGGTCCGGGCCGCCGTCGGGGAAGCTGAGCCGCTGCTGCACCAGCGCGGCGCTGCCGAGGTGGAACAGCGGGCTGGACTGCCGGATCTCCAGCAGCTGCTCGGCCCGGGCACCGGCGGCGGCGATCACCGACGGGCTCGGCTCGAGGTCGGCGTCAGCCAGCAGCGGGCGCTGGTAGTCCCACTTGGCCGAGTTCGCCCACGCCGGGGGCAGCCCCTTGCCGAAACCGTTGGTGCTCCCGCTCCAGTCCATCTCGTTAAACCAGTCGCCTGAGTCGTAGCTGTTGCCGTCCAGGGACTTGGAGCGCAGCAGGTCCGTCCCGGCCTGCCAGAACGAGACGCCCTGGCCCAGCGCCGTGGTGGCCAGGGCCACGGTGGCCATCCGGCTCCGGTCGGCCTCGCTCACCTCGTCCGACAGCTTGTAGGTGAGGGCGTCGAACAGGGTCTCGTTGTCGTGCGCGTCCACGTAGTTGACGGTGTCCGACGGATCGTCGGCGTAGCCGGTGGGCGAGCCGTTGTAGTCGACCTGCGAGCCCTTCACGGTCGCGCCGGTCCGGTCCACGAACGAGTAATCCTTGAGGTTCCCGGACAGGCCCACCTTGATCTGGTCCTGGTAGAGCAGCAGCCGGGCCTTCTGCGCCGCCGCATCCCCGTTGGCCGGTGATGCGTTCGGCTGGGTGAACAGGCCGCTGGCGAAGCCCTGGATGCGGGGGTCGGCGTCGAACGGGCTGCCGCCGCGGACCGCGTCGCGGATGCGGTCGTTGAAGGTGCCGATGCCGGTGCCGGCCATGTTGGCCTGGGTGGCCTGGACGAACAGCGCGTCGTTGGCGACCTCGCCGAAGTTCCATCCTTCGCCGTAGAGGTAGATGGACTTGCCGTCCACCCCGTCCTTGCGCACGGTCAGCGCGTCCAGGGCCTTGCGCAGGTCGAGCATCGCCTGCTTGGGCTGGTGGCCCATCAGGTCGAAGCGGAAGCCGTCAACCTTGTACTCCTTGGCCCAGGTGACGACGGAGTCGACCATGAGCTTCTCCATCATCCGATGCTCGGTCGCAGTGTTCGCGCAGCACGTCGACGTCTGCACCGCGCCCTTGGCGTCCAGGCGCTGGTAGTAGCCGGGCACCACCTGGTCGAGCACCGACTTGGGGTCCTCCCCGGAGGCGGCCGTGTGGTTGAAGACGACGTCGTTCACCACGCGCAGGCCGGTCCGGTTCAGGGCCTGCACCATCTGCCGGTACTCGAGGGTCCGCTGCGCACCGTCGGGGTTCGTGGCGTAGGAGCCCTCGGGGGTCGTGTAGTGCAGCGGGTCGTAGCCCCAGTTGTAGCCGTCCTGGTCTCGGACCTTGCCGACGCACGCCTGCTGCTGGTCCGACGACGGCTTGTAGGAGGGGAGGTCGCAGGCGGGCTGGGCCTGCCGGTCGCGCCGCTCCTCGATGGTGGCGATGTCGAAGGTCGGCAGCAGGTGCACCGTGTTCAACCCGGCCTTGGCCAGGGAGGCGAGGTGCTTCATGCCGTCGCTGTCCTTCTGGGTGAAGGCGAGGTAGGTGCCGCGCAGCTTCGCGGGAACGGTCTTGTCCGCGATCGAGAAGTCGCGCACGTGGAGCTCGTAAATCGTCGAGTCCTCGCCCTGCGGGAGCGGCGGCTTGGCCAGGTGCCTCCAGCCGCCGGGAGCGAGCGCAGGGTCGTCCAGGTCCACGAAGACGCTGCGCACCGAGTCGGTGGTGAGCGCCAGGGAGTAGGGGTCGGTCACCGTGTTGGTGACCACCTTGCCGACGGTCGGGGCGAACACCCGGATCTGGAACAGGTAGGAGGCGCCCTTCCAGTCCGGGCGACCGACGGCGCTCCACACGCCGTCGCCGTCGCGCCGCATCGAGACGTGCTGCTCATGCCTGCCGCGGTAGACCAGCAGATCGACATCCTGGGCGGACGGCGCCCACAGGGCCACCTGGGGCGTGCGGTGGTGCCAGGTGACGCCCAGGGCGCGGTGCGCCGCTCCGGCGTAGACGTCGTCGAGCACACCGGGGATCTGCACCCCGGTGGCGTCGACCAGCCGGCCGTCGTCGTCGAAGGCGGCGACGGCGAGCTGCCCGGTGAGCATGCCGGGCACCTTGCGCAGGTCCTCCTCCCGCAGGTGCAGCGCCTGGTACTTCGCCAGCTGCGGGTACTTCGCGGCCAGCGCGTCGCGCAGCCCGGCGGGGTCGGGAGTGAGCGGCACCGACGTGCCGCCGGTCACGGCCTCGGCGTCCAGGCCGAGCCCCGCGTCCTTCGAGGAGTAGAGCCGGTAGGTCCAGCCGGGCTCCCGGTTGGCGGGCAGCTGCCAGGCGAGGGTGTCCCGCGTCAGCCACTGCGCCTTCTGCTGCGTCAGGTCGGGCGTGGCTACCGAGCCACCGGTCGCGTACGGGGTGATGGTCAGCACGTGGGTCGTCGGGTCGTAGGAGAACTGCGCGCCCTGTCCGGCCTGCACGTCGAAACCGATGTTCGCCCCGTCCGGAGCGCCGCCGGCGCCGTAGTTCTCGGCCCAGGAGAGCCCCACCGCGACCTTGGCGTTGTAGCTGCCGGCCGGCAGCGCGCCGGTGCGGTAGGTCCAGGTCCCGTCCCCGGCCGAGTCCTGCAGCCAGGAGACCATGCAGTCCGGCTGCCAGTCCTTGGAGCACCCGACCTCGGACTGGAAGTCCCCGGCCACCACGAAGGGCTTGGGCACCGCGACGCTGTCCGTGATCCAGTGCGTGGCCGAGCTGTAGTAGAAGGTGACGGGACCGCCCGGAGCCTTCAGCTCGATGTTGGCGCCGTTCCGCACGGCGTTGGCACCGTAGTTCTCGTCCCAGCTGTCGTTGATCGCCGCCTTGTAGGCGTAGGTGCCCGCGGGGACGTCGGGGAAGGTCTTCGTCCACACCTTCTTGGTTGCGTCGTACTCCAGGTGGGCAGCGGCGCAGAACGGCTGCCAGACGTCGGAGCAGCCGAGCTTCGGGTCGATGTCGCCGGCCACTGTCACGCTCTTCGGCTCGACCACCGGCCCGTCGCCCCCGGTCACCGGCTGGGGCGCGTCACCCACCGTGGCCCAGGTGGAGGCCACGCCCAGGTCGCCGTCCTGGTCCTTCACCACGGCGCGGTACTCGACCAGCGTGCCCTTGGCCAGGCCGCTGACGTCCTGGTAGACGCCGTACGGCGCGTTGTCGTCGGTGCCCAGCACCCTCCAGTCGGTGGTTCCGACGGGCCGCCAGGCGATCGTCGTCTGGTCCAGGGCGTTGCCCGGGACCTCGACGGAGATCGGGGTGCGGCCGCCCACGACGCCGCCGTCGCCGGGGGTGCGGAAGTAGGGGTGCGGTGCGACGGGCCCGTCGGTGAACGCCTGCGTCGCTCGGTAGACCACCGCGGAGAGCGGCGGCACCGTGACGGTGATCCGACCCTCGTCGTCGCTCCGGACGGCGCCGGTGCCAGCCGGCCAGACACCGCGGTAGACCGTGCTCTTGTTGAACGTCGCGAAGGTCGCGGTCTTGGCGGTCGTCGCGTTGTTGAGGGCGATGACGTACTCGATCCGGTCCTTCGGGCTGATCCGGCTGAAGGCGTAGATGCCAGCCTCGTTGCTGGCGTAGCGGTGGATCTGCGCGCCGTCGGCCAGGGCCGGGTACTGCTGCCGCAGCGCGGCGAGCTGGGAGATCCAGCGGTAGAGCGGCTGGCGGGTGTCGAAGTTGGACTGCGCCGTGGTGGCGCTGCTGCCGATGAGCGTGTTGTCGTTGTAGGACGCCACCTGGCTGGGGAACATGTCCTCCCGCGCCCGACGGTCGCCGGGGCCGCCCGGCTCGTCCGCCGGCACCGAGAAGCCCTGCTCGTCGCCGTAGTAGACGACCGGCTGACCGCGGGTCAGGTACATGAGGGAGTGGGCCAGCTCGTCCCGCTTCAGCAGCTCGGCCTCGCTGAGGCCCGTGTCCTGGCGCAGGAAGCTGCCGATCCGGCCCATGTCGTGGTTGCCGAGGAAGGTCGGCAGCGAGTAGGCGTCGGAGTCGGTGTCGTTGTAGTAGTTGTCGGCCGCGTACAGGTCACGCAGACCGGTGGTCGCCTTGCCCTTGGCGAAGCCCGTACCGGCGCCCTGGAAGGGGAAGTCGAGCGTCGCCTGGAGCTTGCCCTCGGTCGTGTACTGGGAGGTGACCGCTGGGTTGCCGTCGTAGACCTCGCCGAACATGAAGAACTTGTCGTTCCCGAGCTTGGATGCGTAGCCGCGGAGCGCCGGCGAGAACTGCTGCCAGAACGCGAGGTTCACGTTCTTCACCGTGTCGATCCGGAACCCGTCGACGCCGACGTTCTTCACCCACTGCTCGTAGATGTCCTCCATCCCGTGGAGGACCGTCGGGTTCTCGGTCCACAGGTCGTCCAGCGAGGAGTAGTCGCCGGAGGGGAAGTCGCCGTAGGTGCTGCTCTCGCCGGCGAAGGTCGAGACGCCGCGGTTGTGGTAGAGCGTGGGGTCGTTCAGCCAGTCCGGAGTCTTCGCGTGCTCCTCACCAGCGGGCACGATCGGCTGGTAGGGGAACGACTTCTCGTGCACCTGCGGGAAGCCCTTGGTGCCGTCGGCGTAGGCGGCGTCGTCGAAGGGCTTGCCGGCGGCGTCCGTGTAGGGCCGGTCGGCCTTGCTGACGTAGGGCAGGTTGCCGTCGACGTAGTCCTTCTGGTCGTAGGTGATGACGTCGGCGGTGTGGTTGGTGATGATGTCGAAGAAGACCTTCATCCCCTTGGCGTGCGCCGCCTTCACCAGCTGCGCCATCTCCGCGTTGGTGCCCAGGTGCGGGTCTATCTGGGTGAAGTCGGTGATCCAGTAGCCGTGATAGCCGGCCGACTCCTGGCCCGGCGCGCCCTGCACCGGCTTGTTCTTGAATGACGGGGTGAGCCAGATGGCGGTGGTCCCCAGGCCCTTGATGTAGTCCAGCCGCTTGATCACGCCAGCGAGGTCGCCGCCGTGGTAGAAGCCGCTGTCGGTCGGGTCGTAGCCGGTCTGCAGCCGGTCGCCGGTGAGACCGCCCTTGTCGTTGGACGGGTCGCCGTTCTCGAACCGGTCGGCCATGACGAAGTAGAACCGCTCCTTCGTCAGGTCCCCGCGCGGGCTGTCCGCCGCCAGCGCGCGGTCCGCGGGCTCCAGCCCCGGCTGCGGCTCGGCAGGGGAAGCGGTCACCGCGTGGGTCGCGTCGTCGTAGCTGAACCTGATCTCGGCCGGGCCCTCGAGGACGAGCGGCAGGTTCCCTCCGTCAGCCGCGCCGTAGCTCACTGCCCAGCTGCCGTTGAGCCGCACCTTGTACTCGAAGGAACCCTTGGGCACCTCGAAGACCTTGGTGAAGGTGCCCGGGTGGGCCGGATCGGCGGGAAGGTCGGTGCTCGCGCAGTCCTCGTCCCAGTCCTTGAGGCAGCCGAGCTCGCTCTGCAGCGAGCCCATGAGGGTGACCCGCGCGGGCGGGGCGTCGGCTGCGGCGGACGCACCACCCGCCTGCGCGCCGACGGCGGCGACGCCGAGCAGCGGACCGAGCAGGGCCGCGGCCGTGGTACCCGCGAGGGACCGGCGGCGCAGCCGGGGCGGGCGAGGAAGAGGGGTGGAGCGGCGCACGTGGCCTCCTGGGGCACGCGGCACACCGAGCCGGAGCACGGCATACCGGGGCGAACCATCCGTCTAACGCAGGGGACGGACAGTTCGTGGGAGAACAGGGTGAGCGGAACGTAGCGCGGCTGAAACCCTTTGGGAAGATCTCCCGCAAGTTTCGGTAAGACTTTTCTTGCTCACCGCACCCGCCGGCGGCCGGGCGCGGGCCGGCGACCGGCCGACCTCGACCATCAGCGGGCGCGGTCCACCCGACCCTCGTCCCACACCGGCTCGGGCGCCTCGTAGACACGGCCGTCCTGGCCGAAGACGAGGAACCGATCGAAGCCGCGCGCGAACCAGCGGTCATGGGTGACGGCCAGCACGGTGCCGTCGTAGGCGGCCAGCCCGTCCTCGAGCGCCTCGGCCGAGTGCAGGTCGAGGTTGTCGGTCGGCTCGTCCAGCAGCAGCAGCGTGGCGCCGTCGAGCTCCAGGCGCAGCACCTGGAAACGCGCCTGCTGGCCCCCGGACAGGGTGTCGAAGGGCTGGTCGCCCTGCCCGTGCAGTTCGTAGCGGCGCAGCGCCGACATCGCCGGGCCGCGTTGGAGCGCGTGCTCGGTCCACAGGACGTCGACGAGGGTCCGCCCGACCAGCTCGGGGTGCGCGTGGGTCTGGGCGAAGTGCCCGGGCACCACGCGCGCGCCGAGCCGGGCCACCCCGGTGTGCGCCACGCCCCCGGCTCCTCCGTCGGTGCCGCCGCCGCCGAGCAGGCGCAGGAAGTGCGACTTGCCCGACCCGTTGGAGCCCAGCACTGCGACCCGCTCGCCGTAGAACACCTCGAGGTCGAACGGCTTCATCAGCCCGGAGAGCTCGAGCTGCTCGCACACGACGGCGCGCACCCCGGTGCGCCCGCCGCGCAGGCGCATCGTCACCTGCTGCGGCGGGGGCGGCGCCTCCGGCGGCCCGGCCTGCTCGAACTTGGCCAGGCGGGTCTGCATCGCCCGGTACCGGGAGGCCATGTCCGGGCTGATCGCCGCCTGCTGCTGCAGGGTGCGCACGAGGTCCTTGAGCCGCTGGTGCTCCTCCTCCCAGCGGCGCAGCAGCTCCTCCAGCCGAGCGTGCCGGTCGGCCCGGGCCTCGTGGTAGCTGGCGAACCCGCCGCCGTGCACCCAGGCGGTGCCACCCTCGACGGTGACGACGCGGGTGGCCGTGCGGTGCAGCAGCTCCCGGTCGTGCGAGACATAGAGGACCGTCTTGGCGGTGGCCACCAGCTGCTCCTCGAGCCACCGCTTGCCGGGCACGTCGAGGTAGTTGTCCGGCTCGTCGAGCAGCAGCACCTCGTCCGGGCCGCGCAGCAGGGCCTCGAGCACGAGCCGCTTCTGCTCGCCGCCGGACAGCGTGGTGACCCCGCGCCACTGGGCCTTGTCGTAGGGGACGCCGAGCGCGGCCACCGTGCAGGTGTCCCAGAGCACCTCGGCCTCGTAGCCGCCGGCGTCGCCCCAGTCGGCCAGCGCCTGGGCGTAGCGCAGCTGGGTGGGCTCGTCGTCGCGCTCCATCATCGCCAGTTCTGCGGCGTCGAGCCGGGCGGCGGCCGCCTGCACGCGGGGCGGCGCGACCGAGAGCAGCAGGTCGCGAACGGGCGAATCGCCGGTGACGCGGCCGGTGTCGAGCTGGCCGGGTGGCTGGCCCACCGGGTCCTCCGCTGCTGGAACC
>JBQCHF010000171.1:0-16040 GCA_051954955.1 Motilibacteraceae bacterium | reverse complement strand
TCTCGATGTGCTCGCGGTACTCGTCCAGCGTGGTGGCGCCCACCATGCGCAGCTCGCCGCGGGCGAGCATCGGCTTGAGCATGTTGCCGGCGTCCATGGCCGAGTCGCCGGTGGCGCCGGCACCGACCACGGTGTGCAGCTCGTCGATGAAGGTGACGACCTGGCCGTCGCTGGCCTTGATCTCGTCCAGGACGGCCTTGAGCCGCTCCTCGAACTCGCCCCGGTACTTGGCACCGGCCACCATCGCGCCGAGGTCGAGGGAGACCAGTCGCTTGTGCTTGAGGCTCTCGGGCACGTCGCCGGCCACGATCCGCTGGGCCAGCCCCTCGACGACGGCGGTCTTGCCGACGCCGGGCTCGCCGATGAGGACCGGGTTGTTCTTGGTGCGCCGGGAGAGCACCTGCACGACCCGGCGGATCTCGCTGTCGCGGCCGATCACCGGGTCGATCTCGCCGGCGCGGGCGCGCTCGGTGAGGTCGACGCCGTACTTCTCCAACGCCTGGTAGGTGCCCTCGGGGTTCTCGCTGGTGACCCGGGCCGCGCCGCGGATCGCGGAGAAGCCCTCGCGCAGCGCCTGCTCGGTGGCCCCGGCCGAGCGGAGCATCTCGGCCGCCTGGCCGCCGTCACTGGCCAGGCCCACCAGCAGGTGCTCGGTGGAGACGAACTCGTCGCCGAGCTCCTTGGCCAGGTCCGAGGCGGTGGACAGCACCGAGAACGCCGGCCGGGACAGGCCCGGGGCCGAGACGGTGGCTCCGCTCGCGGAGGGCAGCCGGTCGACCAGCCCCTGCGCCTGCGCGCGGATGGCGGCGCGGTCGGCGCCGACGGCCTCGAGCAGGGGGCCGGCGGTGCCGTCGGCCTGGCCGAGCAGGGCCAGCAGCAGGTGCACCGGCTCGACGTGCGGGTGACCGGCGGTGGCGGCACGGCGCATGGCGTCGGCCAGCGCCTCCTGGCTCTTGGTCGTGAGCTTGAAGTCCATGGGTGAAGCGTCGACTCCTCGGTCGGGCGGATGCAACGGTCGAAACGACCTTCTGCCGTCGCCAACGATCGCAGAGTTGAGTCTGTTCCGCTCAAGGTTGTTGAGTTGGGCGGCGACCGCGCTCGGGCCGTGGGCTGGGCCTGGTCCCACCGCTGCGGTTCTCGGGTGGAGGGAAGGCGCTGGTGACGGGAGGAGTCCGGCGGGGAGCAGCTTCTGCTGCCCTCTGCCGACGAGCGATGGGCGCCCCCTTCTTGGGTGAGGGGCACCCAGAGCCAAACCTATTGGCTCGGGGGCACCCTCACCCCATGCAGTTGATCTTGAATGGCCTGGGGTGGGGAGGTCAGCATCGCAACCGTCCCCGAGCCCGGCCGCCTCGTCACCAGCGCTGTTGACCGTGCTCAGTCATGACCGTGCTCAGTCCTCGCGCGCTGCAGCCCCGTCCGCTCCCGAACGCGCCGACGGCGCCCGCCGGGACGTTGGCGGGCGCCGTGGGCACCTGATCGTTCGCGAGAGCGGCCGGGAGAGGGAGCCGCTCAGGCGGTCAGCGCAGGCCGGGCGTGCCGTCGCCCCGCTCGGTGCTCGTGGCGCCGTTGGACAGGCCGGTCGACGACGACGCCGCCCGCTCGCCGCGCAGGTCCAGGACGCCGGAGTGGGCCAGCAGGCCGGCCAGCGCCTCGGCGCCGGCAGGGCGGGCCGGGGCGACCAGCTCGCCGCTGATCCAGATCGGCTCCGGGTGGGTCTCTTCCCCGGCGCGGACGTCGGCGGCGGTGCGCAGCTTGGCGACCTTGTGGATCAGGACGCCGAAGCCGACCTTGGCCAGCACGTCGGCGGCGGTGAAGGCGAGCTGACGGGCGATGCCCCAGCCGGCCGAGTCGTAGAAGAACATCGGCACGAGGTAGGCCAGCGGGTAGACGCCCCAGGTGAGCGCGAGGATCCACCCGGCGTTCATCAGCGAGGTGCCAGCGGCCTCGGGCAGCACCTTCTTGCTGGCGCGGACCTCCTTGAGGATCCAGCCGTAGAGGACGACGAACGGGATCGTCGAGACCAGGCCCCACCAGGCGCGGGCAGCCACGTTGTGGCCCCACCCGAAGGTGTCGGCGCCCAGGAAGCCGGTCAGGATCATCAGCTCGGCGAGCACCATCCACCAGAACCGGGTGGTGCGGGCCCGGGCGCCGGTGAGGGCGCAGACGCCGATCAGCTCGATGCACAGCATCGGGACGGTGACGGCCCAGTCCACGTAGCGGTAGCCGTTACGGAACTGCAGCGCCGAGTCCGACATCGTGTAGGTGTCGCCGTGCAGCGAGAAGCCGGTGATCCAGGACAGCGCGAGCACGACATAGGCGAGGGTCGCGACGCCGACGACCAGCGCGCTCACGGTGGCGGCCGGGCGGTACCGGCTACCGATCTCGTTGCGGCTGGAGATGAAGTACACGAAGCCGGCGATCATCGCGAACAACGCGGTGACGAACGCGGCCAGGATGAGGTCCCACTCACCTTGTGAGTAGGTCAGGTGGCTTTCCACGGTGAGGTCCTCCGGGACGGAAGGTTGTCATATGCACCCATTCGGTCCCCGGAGAAAATAGGGTCAAACCGGACGCGTTCAACCGGCCCTCGTGCCGCGATCGGGGTCGGGTCCGCCGGTCAGGCCCCGTGCACGGGGCCGGGGGCGCCGTGCACCTCGCCGACGGTGGCGGCCAGCACCTCCAGCGCGTGCTCGACGTCGGCCTTCTGATCGTCCGGCACCTCGTCGAGGATGCGGGCCAGGGCGGCGCGGCGGGCGCCCGCCACCCGGCCGAGCAGCCGGCGGCCCTGCGGGGTGAGCGTGAGCAGCACCTCGCGCCGGCTCACCGGGCTGGGCTCGCGGCGCACCAGCCCGGCGGCGGCCAGCCGGGCGGCGATCCGCGAGGCGGAGGACCGGTGGCTGCCGACCTCGGCGGCCAGGCCGACGACGTTGCGCGGCCCGGCCCCGATCACCCGCAGGGCGCGCAGCTGGGCGACGGTGAAGGTCGGCCCGGCGACGCCCAGCGCGTCCTCCAGGGCGACGTCGAGGGCTCGCGAGACCTCGAAGAGGAGGTCGACGGCGCGGCCGTCCGGCGTAGGCGTGCTCATGCGCCGATCATGCCCCTTCCGGGACCACCCGCACGTGTCTGTGCCGCAGTCGACGCGCGTGGCGTGCGCCATGCCGGACGTCGGCGGCGGTCAGCGGCGCGGCTGCGGGCGCCACACGACCAGCGCGCCGCTGCGGACCGGCACCAGGTCGCGCCGGTAGGAGGCGTGCACCGTCTCGGTGACGTGCTCGAGCTCGTCCTGCAGCTCGCGCACCCGCGCCTGCAGCGCGGCCACCTGGTCCTCGAGCTCGAGGATCCGCCGCACGCCCTCCAGGCCGGTGCCCAGAGCGGTGAGGCGCTGCACCTCGCGCAGCTGGTCGATGTCGCGGGCGGAGTAGCGCCGGCCGCCGCCGGCCGTGCGGCCCGGGGAGACCAGCCCGAGCCGGTCGTACTGGCGCAGCGTCTGCGGGTGCAGGCCGGAGAGCTCGGCGGCCACCGAGATGACGTAGACCGGGGTGGACTCGTCGAGCACCGGCCGCCGCGGGGCGCCGGCCTCTCCGGACGGATGGTCGCCGCGCACCTCAGGCTCCCTTCGCCCGGTCCATCAGCCCCGCCCTCGGGTCCTCGTCCTTGGTGGCGGTGCGGAAGGCCTCCAGGGCGTCCTTCACCGCGCCGTCGACCCGCTGGGGCACGACCACGCTCACGGTGACCAGCAGGTCGCCCTTGCTGCCGTCGGCGCGCGCGGCGCCGCGCCCCTTGACCCGGAAGGTGCGCCCGTTGGCGGTACCGGCCGGGATCCGCAGGGTGACCGGCTGGCCGCCCAGGGTCGGCACGCCCACCTCGGCGCCGAGCGCGGCCTCGTCGAAGGAGACCGGCAGGGTGAGGGTGAGGTGGTCGCCCTTGCGGCCGAACACCGGGTGCGCGGAGACGTGGACGACGACGTAGAGGTCGCCGGACGGACCCCCGCGCTCGCCGGGCGCCCCCTTGCCCTTGAGCCGGATGCGCTGCCCGTCCTGCACCCCGGCGGGGATGCGCACGCTCATCGTGCTGGTGCCCAACGCCCGGCCCGAGCCCTGGCACTGGGGGCACGGGTCGTCGACGACGAGCCCGCGGCCACGGCAGGTGCGGCACGGCTCGGCGAAGGCGAACCCGCCCTGGTTGCGCGAGGTCTGCCCGGTGCCCAGGCACGTCGGGCACTGGTGCGGGACCGAGCCGCCGCGACCGCCGGTGCCCGAGCAGGCCGGGCACGGCTTCTCGCTGGTCATCCGCAGCGGGACGGTGGCCCCCGACACGGCGTCGGAGAAGGACAGGGTGACCTCGGACTCGATGTCGGCGCCGCGGCGCGGGCCGGTGCGCCCGGCACCAGGACGGCCCCGCCCGCCGAACAGGCCGCCCAGGACGTCGCCGAAGCCGCCCGGCGCTCCGCCGCCGGCGGTGCCGAACAGGTCGCCGAGGTCGAAGCCGAACTGGTTGCCCGTCCCGCCGGCGCCGCCGGGGCGGAACCCGCCGGAGCCGAACAGGGTGCGGGCCTCGTCGTACTCGGCGCGGCGCGTGTCGTCGGACAGGACGTCGTAGGCCTCGGAGATCTCCTTGAAGCGCTCCTCCGCGGTGGCGTCACCCTTGTTCGCGTCCGGGTGGTACTGCCGGGCGAGCTTGCGGTAGGCCTTCTTGATCTCCTCGGCCTTGGCGTCCTTGGGGACGCCCAGGACCTTGTAGTAGTCCTTCTCGAGGTAGTCCTTCGTGCTCACGGCGTCCCCTCCTCCCGTCGCTCGGCCCGGCCGGCCCCGGTGCGCGGCCGGCCGGTGCGTCCGGGGTTCGTGCTGCTGCTCTACTCGTGCGGTGCTGCTCCATCATCGGCGCGCGGCCCGCGCCGACGATGGATCTCGCTCAGGCGTCCGGGTCGGCGACGGCCACCCGGGCCGGGCGCAGGATGCGCTCGCCCAGCCGGTAGCCGGGCTGGAGCACCTGCACGCAGGTCGGCTCGGTGACGTCGTCGGCGTGCTGGTGCATGAGCGCCTCGTGCACCTGCGGGTCGAACGGCTCGCCGGCCTTGCCGTACTGCTCCAGACCCAGCTTGGTCACGACGCCGATCAGCGACTCGGCGACGGCCTTGAAGCCGCCCTCGAGCTCGCCGTGGTCGCGGGCCCGGCCGATGTCGTCCAGTACCGGCAGCAGCGAGGTGAGCACGTTGGCGACCGCCATCTCGCCGGCGAGCGCGTTGTCGCGCTCGACCCGGCGGCGGTAGTTGGCGTACTCGGCCGAGAGCCGCTGCAGGTCCGCGGTGCGCTCGGCGAGCTGGGCCGTGAGGGCCTGGCTCTCGCCGGACACCTCGCCGGACACCTCCCCGGACGGCGCAGCCCCTGCGGGGGCCGGCGTCTCCGCCGGCTCCCGCAGCGCACCGGTCTCGGGGTCGATCCGCCGCCTGTCGCGCACGACCGGACCTTGCTCGTCGGCACCCTCTGCGCCGCTCGCCCGCCCGTCGGTGACGTGCTGGTCGGACTGCTGCTGATCGGTCACTTGCTCTCGTCCTCGTCGACGATCTCGGCGTCCACGACGTCCTCGTCACCACCGGTGCTGCCGGCGTCGGTCGCCCCACCCGACTGCTCGGAGCCACCGGCCGCCTGGGCGTTGGCGTACATGGCCGCGCCGAGCTTCTGGCTGGACTGGGCCACGGCGTCGGTGGCGGTGCGGATGGCTGCGATGTCGGTGCCCTCGAGCGCCTTCTTCAGGTCCGTGAGCGCCTCCTCGACCTCGCCCTTGGCGTCGGCCGGCACCTTGTCCGCGTTGTCCGCGAGGAACTTCTCGGTCTGGTGCACCAGCGACTCGGCCGTGTTGCGCGTCTCGACCTCCTCCTTGCGGCGGCGGTCCTCCTCCGCGTACTGCTCGGCCTCGCGCATCATCCGGTCGATGTCGTCCTTGGGCAGCGCCGAGCCGCCGGTGATCGTCATCGACTGCTCCTTGCCGGTGCCCAGGTCCTTGGCGGACACGTGCACGATGCCGTTGGCGTCGATGTCGAAGGTGACCTCGATCTGCGGCACGCCACGCGGCGCCGGGGGCAGACCGGTGAGCTCGAACATGCCGAGCTTCTTGTTGTAGGCGGCCATCTCGCGCTCGCCCTGGTAGACCTGGATCTGCACCGAGGGCTGATTGTCGTCCGCCGTGGTGAAGATCTCCGAGCGCTTGGTCGGGATCGTGGTGTTGCGCTCGATCAGCTTGGTCATGATGCCGCCCTTGGTCTCGATGCCGAGGGACAGCGGGGTGACGTCGAGCAGCAGGACGTCCTTGACCTCGCCCTTGAGCACGCCGGCCTGCAGGCTCGCGCCGACGGCCACGACCTCGTCCGGGTTGACGCCCTTGTTGGGCTCCTTGCCGCCGGTGAGCTCGCGGACCAGGTCGGCCACGGCCGGCATGCGGGTGGAGCCGCCGACGAGTACGACGTGGTCGATGTTGCCGACCTTGATGCCGGCGTCGCGGATCACGTTGTGGAACGGGGTCTTGGTGCGCTCGAGCAGGTCCGAGGTGATGCGCTGGAACTCGGCCCGGCTGAGCGTCTCGTCGAGGAACAGCGGGTTCTTCTCGGCGTCGACGGTGATGTAGGGCAGGTTGATCGAGGTCTGCTGCGAGCTGGACAGCTCGATCTTGGCCTTCTCAGCCGCCTCGCGGACGCGCTGCATGGCCATCTTGTCCTTGGTCAGGTCGATGCCGTGCGCGGCCTTGAACTTGTCCACCAGCCAGTCGACGACGCGCTGGTCCCAGTCGTCGCCGCCGAGGTGGTTGTCGCCGCTGGTGGCCTTGACCTCGACCACGCCGTCGCCGATCTCCAGCAGCGAGACGTCGAAGGTGCCGCCGCCGAGGTCGAACACGAGGATGGTCTGGTCCTCGCCCTTGTCCAGGCCGTAGGCCAGGGCCGCCGCGGTCGGCTCGTTGACGATGCGCAGGACGTTGAGGCCCGCGATCTCGCCGGCCTCCTTGGTCGCCTGGCGCTGGGCGTCGTTGAAGTAGGCCGGGACGGTGATGACGGCGTCGGAGACCTTCTCGCCGAGGTAGGACTCGGCGTCGCGCTTGAGCTTCTGCAGCACGAAGGCGCTGATCTGCTGGGAGGTGAAGTCCTTGTCGTCGACGTGCTGGCTCCAGGTGGTGCCCATGTGGCGCTTCACCGAGCGGATGGTGCGGTCGACGTTCGTGACCGCCTGGCGCTTGGCCACCTCGCCGACGAGCACCTCGCCGTTCTTGGCGAAGGCCACCACCGACGGGGTGGTGCGCGAGCCCTCGGCGTTGGCGATGACGGTGGGCTCGCCGCCCTCGAGCACGGAGACGACGGAGTTGGTCGTCCCCAGGTCGATGCCGACCGCACGGGTCATGGGTGTGCTCCTTGGTGAAAGGCAGAGTTGAGGTCGTCTGGCTCAACGTTAGGTGCTGCGGGCCGGACCCGCAAACAACCTGCGTCTGGTCGGCTCAACTCTGTCGGGTGCCCCCTTGTTCCCATCGCGCCGGCCCTCACGGACCTGCCGCGCCCCCTTCCTCTTGCATGGGTGCTCATGCGCCGGGGAGGCTGGCGATGCCGGGCTCGAGCAGGCTGGCTCGAGCGAGCAGGCGCGACGACGTGAGGAGCAGCGGTGGCAGGCGGCGGGCTGTTGTGGAAGGTCGTGGGCACGGGCGCGGCGGTGGGCGCCGGGATCGCCGCCCGCAAGGGGATCACCGCCACCTGGCACGCGGCGATGGGGACGCCTCCGCCCACCAACCCGGAGGACCCCGACGTCACCTGGCAGGAGGCGGTCGGCTGGGCCGTGCTCTCCGGCGCCGCCGTCGGCGTGGCCCGGCTGCTGGCCACCCGCAAGGCCGCCGACTACTGGCGCCGCTCCACCGGCTCGCTGCCCAAGGGGCTGCAGTCGGTCACCCCCTGACCCGCGAGCCCGCACTGGCAGGTCCACCGGCTCGCTGCCCAAGGGGCTGCAGTCGGTCACCCCCTGACCCGCGAGCCCACGCTGGCAGGTCCGCGGCGGGCTGCCCGCCTACGCTGACGGGGTGCTCTCCACCCTGCGCGGCCCGGACGGCGGCCCGGCGCCCCACGTGCGGGTGCTGGCCGCGCTGGTCGTGCTCGGGATGGCCGTGCTGACGGCGCCGCTCGTGCTCGTGCCGCTGCTGCGCTGGCTCGTCGCGATGGTGGTCTGACCCGGCCCAGCACGACTAAGTTACCCACCGGTAGCACCCGTTCGGGCGGGGCACTACGCTGTGCGCACCACCGACGTCGACCGCCCGATCCCTCCCGCCGGCAGCACCGGCAGCGGGGCAGGGCGGCGGCGATGCCCGGAAGAGGTGCACGCCCCCCATGCAGGTCCTCGCCGTCACCGTCGCGATCGCGGTCACGCTGGTCGCCCTGGCGCTCGTCGTCCAGGCCGCGCTGCGGATCACCGCCGTGGTGCAGCTCGGCCAACCCGACCCGGCGCGCAAGACGCAGTACGGGCAGCGCACCCGCACGATGCTCACCGAGACCCTCGGTCACACCCGGATGCTCAGGTGGAGCCTGGTCGGGTCGGCCCACTGGTTCGTCTTCGTCGGCTTCGGCGCGCTGTTCTTCACGCTGGTCACCGCCTACGGCCAGCTCTTCGACGCCGAGTTCGCCCTGCCGCTGCTGGGCGGCTGGATCGTCTACGACGTCCTCACCGAGGCCATCGCGGTGCTCACCGGGATCGGCATCGCGGTGCTCATCCTCATCCGGCTGCGCACCCACCCGCGCAAGCTCGGGCGCAAGTCGCGCTTCGCAGGGTCGACGTTCTGGCAGGCCTACTACGTCGAGTGGACGATCGTCGGCATCGTCGTCTGCGTGCTCGCCCTGCGCGGGCTCGAGGGCGCCCTGGCCCAGCTGTCCGGCTACTCGGCGCACTACTTCCTGTCCTACCCGCTGGTGAAGGTGTTCTCCGGGCTGGACCGCACCCAGCTCGAGGACGGGATCTACCTCGTCGCCGCCGCCAAGATCGTCATCTCGATGGCGTGGTTCATCACCATCGCCCTCAACCTGACGATGGGCGTGGCCTGGCACCGGTTCACCGCGTTCTTCAACATCTTCTTCAAGCGCAACCCGCGCCCGGCCCGCGGTGCCGACGGCGCCCCGCTGCAGACCGGCCAGGCGCTCGGTCCGCTCAAGCCGGTGATGAGCGGCGGCAAGCTGGTCGACTTCGAGGACCCGGGCGAGGACGACGTCTTCGGCGTCGGGCAGGTCGAGCACTTCACCTGGAAGGGCCTGCTCGACTTCACCACCTGCACCGAGTGCGGCCGCTGCCAGAGCCAGTGCCCGGCGTGGAACACCGGCAAGCCGCTGTCCCCCAAGCTGGTCATCACCACCCTGCGCGACCACGCCTACGCCAAGGCGCCCTACCTGATGGCCGGCGGCGGCAAGGATCTCGCGGGCGAGGAGAAGCTGTCCGAGGGCGCCTACGAGGCGCTGCCGGAGGGGCTGCGCGCCGAGGCCGAGCGGCCGCTGGTGGGCACCGCCGACGACGGCGGCGTCATCGACCCGGACGTGCTGTGGTCGTGCACCACGTGCGGGGCGTGCGTGGAGCAGTGCCCGGTCGACATCGAGCACGTCGACCACATCGTCGACATGCGCCGCTACCAGGTCCTCATCGAGTCCTCGTTCCCCAGCGAGCTCGGCGGCCTGTTCAAGAACCTCGAGAAGAGCGGCAACCCGTGGGGCTCGCCGGCCAGCGCCCGGATGGACTGGGCCAAGGGCCTGGACTTCGAGGTGCCGGTGATCGGTGAGACCGCGGAGTCGGCCGAGGGCTACGACTACCTGTTCTGGGTCGGCTGCGCCGGCGCGTTCGAGGACCGCGCCAAGCGGACCACCCGGGCCGTCGCCGAGCTGCTGCACACCGCCGGGGTGTCCTTCGCGGTGCTCGGCTCGGGCGAGACCTGCACCGGCGACCCGGCCCGCCGCTCGGGCAACGAGTTCCTGTTCCAGATGCTCGCCGCGCAGAACGTCGCCACCCTGCACGAGGCGCGGGCGACCACGATCGTCGTCACCTGCCCGCACTGCTTCAACACCATCGGCCGGGAGTACGAGCAGGTGTCGGCCGAGACCGACCGCGAGTCGGTCGGCTCCACCCAGGCGGTGGACGGCAAGCTGGCCGGCGACTTCACCGTGGTCCACCACACCCAGCTGCTCAACAAGCTGGTCCGCGAGAAGCGGCTGGTGCCGGTGCAGCGGGTGGAGGAGAAGGTCACCTACCACGACCCGTGCTACCTGGGCCGGCACAACCAGGTCTACACGCCCCCGCGCGAGATCCTCGGCTCGGTCCCGGGCCTGGAGCTCACCGAGATGGCCCGCAACAAGAACCGCTCCTTCTGCTGCGGCGCCGGCGGTGCCCGCATGTGGATGGAGGAGCGGATCGGCAAGCGGATCAACCTCGACCGCGTCGACGAGGCCCTCGGCACCGGCTCGGACAAGGTCGCCGTCGGCTGCCCGTTCTGCCGGGTGATGGTCAGCGACGGCGTCACCGCCCGCCAGGGCGAGGGCGCCGCCAGCGAGGACGTCGAGGTGCTCGACGTCGCCCAGATGCTCCTGCGCTCGGTCAAGGGCGACGGGGACAAGGTGGCGGTCTCGGCCGGACACGCCGACGCCGTCGACGCCGAGAGCCCGCTGTCCGAGGGTGGCGCGGAGCGGTAGCACTCGTCGGTGCGCGTTGGGCGCTCCCATCTGCCGCGTGGCGGGTGGGGGCGCCCTTCGCGTACTCCAGCGCGATCCGCGGCCGCCGGCAGTCGGGCTCGGGCACGGTCAACGGCGCTGGTGACGGAACGGGCCGGGCGCGGGGGCACGTGGGGAGGCCGGCCGCCGGCCCCTCACGCATGTTGATCACATGGGTGTCACACCCATAGGCATAGATGCATAGCGGGAGTCCACCCATGCTGTCGGCTGTCCACAGGTGAGCCGCCGGCCGGCCGCGGAACGCCGCCGCGCCCCTGCTGCCCCCGTCACCAGCGCCGTTGACCGTGCGACGCGCGACCGCCAGCCAACGACGGGACGTGCGAAGCACCCGAACGGGCGGACCTAGCGCGCCCTCACACCTTCGTCCGGTGGAAGCTCTGGAACGACCGGCTCGGCGTCGGCCCCCGCTGCCCCTGGTAGCGCGAGCCGTAGACCGACGAGCCGTAGGGGTTCTCCGCCGGGCTGGACAGCGCGAAGAAGCAGAGCTGGCCGATCTTCATGCCCGGCCAGAGCTTGATCGGGAGCGTGGCGACGTTGCTCAGCTCGAGGGTGACGTGCCCGGTGAAGCCGGGGTCGATGAAGCCGGCCGTCGAGTGGGTGAGCAGCCCGAGCCGGCCGAGGGAGCTCTTGCCCTCCAGCCGCGCCGCGACGTCGTCGCCCAGGCTCACCGTCTCGTAGGTGGAGCCGAGCACGAACTCGCCCGGGTGCAGGATGAACGGCTCGTCGCCCTCGGGCTCGACCAGCCGGGTGAGGTCGGGCTGCTCCTGCGCCGGGTCGATGTGCGGGTAGAGGTGGTTCTCGAAGGTCCGGAAGAACCGGTCGATGCGCACGTCGATGCTGGAGGGCTGGACCATGGACAGGTCCAGCGGGTCCAGGGCGATGCGGCCGCTGTCCAGCGCCGCGCGGATGTCCCGGTCGGAGAGCAGCACGCGGGGGAACCTACCGGACCCCGGATCGTCCCCACGCGCGCATGTATGCTGCTGCCGCACCTCGCGGGTGTAGTTCAATGGCAGAACATCAGCTTCCCAAGCTGACAGTGCGGGTTCGATTCCCGTCACCCGCTCCATCCACTCCGCGCGGCGTTCCTGGATCGAGGTCGGTCCGGGCCTGCGACTGCTCGACCCCGGCCGGTCGGAGCTCCCGTCAGCGTTCGAACCGCAGGACGCCACGCCCGATCGAACCAGGCCGGTTCAGGCGGGCGTGGGCGTCCACAGCAGCCCGGTCTCGGACGGAGAAGCCGACGGGCCGGGCGCCCGGCGACGACTCGAGCGCGGCCATCCAGCCCCCGCTCTGCCGGCTGCCATCAGGCAGCGGTGAGCTGCGCGACGATGGAACCGCTGTCGATCCAGACCTGCTCCCGGCTGATCAGCCCGTCACGGAAGTCGAAGACGTGCAGGACGCGGAAGGTGACGCGCCGGCCGTGGCCGGGGATGCCGAGCATCTCGCCGATCACTGCCCCCGTCATGCGCTCCTCGAGGATCATCGAGTCGCCGTCGAAGTAGCGGTGCAGCGTCTCCTCGCCCTCGGTGCGGAAGTTCGCGGTGAGCTGGCGGTAGAACTCCATCGCCGCCGCCTTGCCGGTGAGGGGGCCGCCCGGCAGGCCGACGTCGTCGTGCTCGATGTCCTCGGTGTAGACGGCGACGGCGCCCTCGATGTCCCCGGCACCTTCTGCCTTGAGGTGCCGCTCCACGAGGGCGATCATCTCGGCTCGCTCCATCGGATGTCCCTTCGTCGACGCGAGCGCACACCGCCCGCGGTTCGGTATCATCGTGAGATGGCTCTCTCACGTCAAGACCTCGATCTCGCGGCAGGCGGTCGGGTGAACCAGAAGCAGCGCACCCGCCGGGCCCTGCTCCAGGCCGCGGCCGAGCTGGTCCGCGAGGGCGCCTCGCCATCGATCCCCGCGGCTGCCGAACGGGCGCTGGTCTCCGTGGCCACCGCCTACCGCTACTTCTCCTCGGCTGAGGACCTGTGGTGGGAGGCGTCGACGTCCACCTACGAGCAGACGGTGGAACAGTCGGCACGGCAGGTGGAACTGGCCGGAACAGACCCGCACGCACGCCTGGAGGCGCTCGTCCGGAGCACCGGATTCCTGATGCTCGACGACCAGCTGCCCTACCGCAGAGTCGCCAAGAACGCCCTAGAGCAGTGGTTCCGTCAACAGGCCGCAACCGACGCGGAGCGCGTGCCGGTGCGCCAGGGACGGCGCAACGACCAGATCCGCGCAGCCATCGCGCCGCTCGCCGACCAGCTTCCCGACGACGCCATGGACCGTCTCACCCACGCCCTCGGGCTGCTGGTCGGCACCGAACCCGTGATCTCCCTCATCGACGCGATCGGGCTCGAGGTCCCCGAGGCCAAGCAGACACTGCTCGACGCCGCTCGCTGGATGCTCAGCGGCGCCCTCGCCGAGCTGAACGCCGTCGACTAGCCGCACCGCTGGTTCGCCCTGGGCCTGCGGCGGACCGGGAAGAGCCCTCAGCGGATGCTGGTTGCGCTCGGTGATGACCGCCGACGAGAGGACGCCGTGACCTCCCCCAGCTCCGCCGCCACCCCCACCGCCCCGCGCGAGGTGCGCCTCGTCTCCCGACCGGTCGGCTGGCCGAGGCCGGAGAACTTCGAGCTCGCCGCGAGCGAGGTGCCCGACCTGGCCGAGGGCCAGCTCCGGGTCCGCAACGTGGTCATGTCGGTCGACCCCTACATGCGCGGTCGCATGAGCGCGGCCAAGTCCTACGCCGCCCCGTACCAGCTCGGCGAGGCGATGCACGGCGGTGCGGTCGGCGTCGTCGAGGAGTCGCGCGCGGACGGATTCGCGGTGGGCGACCACGTGCTGCACGCCCTCGGCTGGCGCGAGGTGGCCGTCGTCGACGGCTCCAGCGCACGTGTCGTGGACGTGGACGCCGCTCCGGCCTCGGCCTACCTCGGGGTGCTCGGGATGACCGGGCTCACGGCCTACGCCGGGCTCACCCGGGTCGCGGCGATGAAGGAGGGCGACACGGTCTTCGTCTCCGGCGCCGCGGGCGCGGTCGGCGGCGCGGTGGGCCAGGTGGCCAAGGCGCTGGGCGCCGGCCGGGTCATCGGCAGCGCCGGGTCGGCGGAGAAGGTGCGTCACCTGCTGGACGACCTCGGCTTCGACGCGGCCTTCAACTACAAGGACGGCCCGGTGTCCGAGCAGCTGCGCGAGGCGGCTCCGGACGGCATCGACGTCTACTTCGACAACGTCGGCGGCGACCACTTGGAGGCCGCGATCGCGTCCCTGCGCCTGAACGGTCGGGTGGCGGTCTGCGGGATGATCTCGGTCTACAACGACACCGAGCCGGCGCCCGGCCCGCGCAACCTCGCGCGCCTGATCCAGACCCGCGGGCGCATCGAGGGCTTCCTCGTCGGCGACCACTACGACCTGGCCGGCGAGTACGCGCGCCGGGCGGCGGGCTGGCTGGCCGACGGCACCCTGTCGCTGCGGGAGACCTCGGTCGACGGCATCGAGCACGCCGTCGACGCCTTCCTCGGGGTCCTGCGCGGGGAGAACACCGGGAAGATGGTCGTCCGCCTTTAGGACGGGCCCCACCTCCGAGAACGACGCAGAGCGCTCGCCGGGCACGGCCCAGCGGGCGCTCTGCCGCGTCCGGCAACCTTTCCCGTCCCCTGCTGCGTACCGTCAGTGACCGCGTCGGCCCGGCTGCGGCAGCGCGGCACGAGGGGGACCAGGACGTGGCACGCAGCGCGGAGACCACCAGCGACTTCGACGCCTTCGTCGTCGGCTGCTCGCCCGGGCTGCTGCGGCTGGCCTACTCCCTCACCCACGACCACGGGCTGGCCGAGGACCTGCTGCAGACCTCGCTGGTGAAGGTCTGGGGCGCCTGGCGACGGGTGGACGGCGACCCGCTCCCCTACGTCCGCCGGGTGCTGGTCAACACCTACGTCTCGAGCGGGCGACGGCGGTGGCGGCACGAGGTGCCCACCGAAGCGGCCGACCTCGACGTCGGCAGCTCGCCGCCGGGCGACCAGCGGCTCGGGGAGCGCGACGAGGTCTGGCAGGCGCTGGGGCGGCTCCCGCGCCGCCAGCGAGCGGTGCTGGTGCTGCGCTACCTCGAGGACCTGTCCGAGCAGGAGACCGCGCACCTGCTGGGCGTGAGCGTCGGGACGGTGAAGAGCCAGGCGAGCAAAGGCCTCGCGCGGCTGCGGATCGACCCCTCGTTCGCCCCGTCCACCGACTCGCCCGAGTCGACCGTCTCGTGCAGGGAGGGCTGACATGCCGCTCACCGAGGACGACTTCCGCACCCTGCTCGCCGAGCGCGCCGCGACCACGGCAGCGCCGGTCGACCGGGTCTCATCGGTGCACCGGCGGATCGTGCGCCGGCGCCGGCAGCGCACCGGCGTCGTCGGCGCGGTGCTGGGCGCGGCGCTGCTGGTCACCGGCGTCGCGCTGCCGCAGCTGGGCTCGCGCCACGCCAATCCCATCGCGGCGCCGGCCCCCAAGCCGCTGCTCGACGAGTACGCCGACGGCGGGAAGCTGCTGGCCTCGGGGGTCCTGAAGAGCCCGGAGCAGGGCCAGGTGAGCTTCCGGTTCACCCCGACGGACTGGCACCTGCAGCTGATCAGCGCTTGCGCGAGCGCGCCGGACAGTGCGTGGCTGGCCGTGCAGGTGAACGGCCACCCCACCCTGGGCGGCGGGTGCGGCGGAGGCATGAGCGGCAACTACGGCCACGACCAGGAGTTCTGGTCTGCGCTCGGCGTGCGGCTCGGTCAGCCGTCGACCGTCACGCTGACCCTGGACGAGCCGCCGGCCGCCGACGGGACGGGGCCGAGCTCTCCGTTGCCGCTGCCGTCAGGACGGCGCCCAGCCGCCGTGTTCGGCGTCGGCGTCTACCAGCGCGTCCCGCTCGCGGACTACCCGATGCCGCCTCGCCCGGCCGCCCTGATCCCGCTCTCCCGGGTGTCGGGCCCGGGCACCTTGGACTCCCGGGAGGTCGGCGCCAACGGCACCTTCACCGTCCGCGCCGTCGTCGGGCCGAAGACCGAGCTCAAGACGATGTCCGTGGCGCCCGGCGCCCTCCGCCTGCTGGTGGACGGCAAAGCGATCAACGAGGCGGACTCGTGGCAGTGGGACATCGGGCACCAGACCGGCACGAACCTCGACCAGGACACCCTGCGCGCCGCCGGGGTGCAGGTCCCCGACGGGACGACTGTCACCGTCACCGTCGAGGCCTCCCGCTTCGCGGTGCCGGGCTGGACCCTCGAGGTCCGCACCGCCCGCTGGGCCGGCGACGGCGGGTGAGGTGACCTCGGCGCGAAGCGCATGAGTGGTCCCCCC
>JBQCHF010000170.1:0-46968 GCA_051954955.1 Motilibacteraceae bacterium | reverse complement strand
CACGTAGCGGGTCAGGGGTCCCCTCACGCATCTCTGACGCATGGGTGTCACACCCACATGCGTCTATGCCTATGGGTGTGACACCCATGCGTCCCGGGACCGGCGGCCGACAGCACTGGCCGAACGTCCCTCCCCGTCGCCGAAGGGGCAGCGCACGCTGCGGCCGGGGGACCGGATCGACCCTGCGGCGGAGGTGCGGTGTGGGACCGGTGCTGACCGTGGGCGTGGAAGAGGAGTTCCTCCTCGTCGACGTCGACGGCCGTCCGCTGCCGGTGGCCCCGCAGGTGCTCGCGCACCCGGCCGCGGCCGGCGCCAAGGCCGAGCTCATGACCTTCCAGCTCGAGACCGCCTCCTCCGTGCACACCGACCTCGCCTCGCTGCGGGCCGAGCTCCTCGCCCTGCGTCGTGGGGCGGCGGCGGCAGCGGGCGCGGCCGGGGCGCTGCTGCTGGCCACCGGCACCAGCCCGTTCGGCCTGCCGGAGGCGTTGCCCCTCAGCGACGTGCCGCGCTACCGGGAGCTGGCCCGCCGCTTCCCCGGAGCCATGCCCGCGGCGGCCTCCTGCGGCTGCCACGTGCACGTCGGCGTCCCGGACCGCGATGCCGGGGCTCGGGTCCTCGGCCGGCTGGCGCCATGGCTGCCGGTGCTGCTGGCGGTGGCGGCCAACTCGCCGTTCGGCGACGGCGGAGACTCGGGCTGGGCGAGCAGCAGGTCCCGGCTGCAGCTGACCTGGCCGAGCTTCCGGCCGCCCCACCGGTGGCGTGACGGGGTCTCCTACGACGCGTCGGTGCGGTCGCTGATCCGCACCGGCCGGGTGCTGGACGAGCGGGCGGTCTACTTCCTGGCCCGGCTCTCACCGCGCTACCCCACCGTGGAGGTGCGGGTGGCGGACGTCTGCCTGGACGTCGAGGACGCGGTGCTGCTGGCCGCGCTGGTGCGGGCGCTGGTGCTGACCAACCTGCGCTCGCAGCCCGTCCCCGATCCGCGCCCGGGCCGGGAGCGCCCCCGGCTGCTCTCGGCCGCGCGCCTGGGCGTCCTGCCGGAGGGGCGCGACGTCAGCCGGCCGGACTGGCTGGGCGAGCTGCGCCGGCTGCGGGCCGCCGTGCTACCCGCCCTGCAGGAGACCGGCGACGTCGACGCCGTGGACCGGGCGGTCGACCGCCTGGCGGTGACCGGTGGCGGAGCTCACCGGCAGCGGGGCCTCTGGGGTCCGCAGCCGCGCCGGGTCGTCGACGCCCTGGCGACCCTCACGCTCGGCGGGGCGGCCCCGGTGCCGGGCATGGTCCGGCTGCCCGCCACCCCGGTGCCGACCGGCTGACCTCGATCGGCGATCGACGGCTCGCACCGGCTCGTCCACCCGCCTGACGCGGCCGCGGCGGCGGCGCATGCTGGAGGTGCCCGGTGGACGGGGAGGCTGCGATGGAACTTCGGCTCGGTGACGACGACGCGGTCGTCCTCAGCGACGTGCTCACCCGCTACCTCGGCGAGCTGTCCGCCGAGATCTCGCACACCGACAACCCCGATTACCGGCGCCGGCTGCGGGACCGCCGGGAGGCGCTGCGCCGGGTGCTCGCCGCCCTGCAGGCGGACGTTGCGGGCGCGGCGGCTGGTGATGCGGACCTGCCGCCGCGCACGGCCTGAGGTAGCCCGCGCCCGGTCCGGCGCCGCCACGGCCCTCCACCGAGCCGGCCCCTCCCTGAGGTAGCCCGCGCCCTCGACCAGCGCTGTGCGGGCCGGCGTCTGAGGTAGCGGACCGGCCGAAGATGCGCATCGCGCCCGATGCCCGTCCCTACCGCAGACGACGAGATTCCTCGGTGTCGGCGACGAGAGGCGTCGCGGACGGACCGAGGAGCACGTGATGAGCCAGGCAGACATCTCCGCCCAGGTGGCGCGGCTGCGCACCGACGACCTGATCGCCCAGGCCCAGGCGCGGGTGCTGGCCCGGGAGGCGCGGCAGCAGCGGGCGGTCCGCGGTGGCGTCCGCCGCACCCTCGGCCGGCGCTGGGCCCGATGAGCCGGGTGGGACCGCTCGTGGCGGCCCCGCTGCGCGACGGCGCGCGAGCGCAGCCGATCGCCCGCGCCGCACAGCCGGTCGAGGTGGTGCGAGGACCCGACGCGATGTCGTCCCCCGCTGGCAGGATCGACGCCGTGCCCGCCCCTCGTGTCAGCCCCGTGTTCGCCGGCCGCCACGGCGAGCTCGCCGTGCTGGGTGCTGCGCTCGAGCGGGCCCGCGACGGCGACCCCGGCGTGGTGCTGGTGACCGGCGAGGCCGGCATCGGCAAGTCCCGACTGGTGGAGGAGGCCGCGGCCGCGGCCCGCGCGGCCGGCGCCCGGGTCCTCACCGGCGCCTGCGTCGACCTCGGCGAGGACGCGCTGCCGCACGCCCCGCTGGTCGCGGCGCTGCGTGACGTCGTGCGGGCGGACGGCGCCGGGGCGGTGGCGGCGCTCGTCCCCGGCCGCGCGGACGTGCTCGCGGCGCTGGTGCCCGAGCTCGGCTCGGCCAGCAGCGCGGCCGGGCTGCCCCGGGGCCAGCTGCACGAGGTGCTGCTGGACCTGCTCGACGCCCTCGGTGCCGCGGCGGAGGGTGGCCTGGTCCTCGTGCTGGAGGACCTGCACTGGGCCGACGGCGCCACCCGCGGCGCCCTCGACGTCCTGGCCCGGCGGTTGCGCGGCCGGGTGCTCGTGGTGGCCACGGTGCGCACCGACGCGCTGCACCGCGGCCACGTGCTGCGCCCGTTGCTGGCCGAGCTCGAGCGCCTGCGCACCGTCACCCGGCTCGAGCTCGACCGGCTCGACCCGCAGGCCGTCGCGGTGCAGCTGGCCGGCATCCTCGGCCACGCGGCCGACCCCGGCACCGCCGCGGCCGTCGTCGAACGCAGCGAGGGCAACCCGTTCTTCGTGGAGGAGCTGGTCTGCTCCGGGTCGCTGGACTCGTGCGGGCTGGCCGACAGCCTGCGCGACCTGCTGCTGGCCCGGGTCGAACGTCTCGACCCCGACGTCCAGCACGTCCTGCGCCGGATGAGCGCGGGCGGCTCCTGCCTGCACCACGGGCTGGTGGCCGCGGTCTGCGACCTGCCCGAGGACCGGCTCGCCGCCGCGCTGGCCGAGGCGGTCTCGCACCGGGTGCTGGTGCCCGCGGCGCAGGAGGAGTGCCTCGCCTTCCGGCACTCGCTGGTCCGCGAGGCCCTGCACGAGGACCTGCTGCCGGGCGAGCACAGCCAGATCCACGTGCGCTACGCCCGCGCCCTCGAGGGGAACCCGGGCCTGCTGCCCACCGGCGGGGCGGCCGCCGAGACCGCGCACCACTGGTACTCCGCGCACGACCTGCCCCGCGCCCTGCCGGCCACGCTGGCCGCGGCCGCCGAGGCGCGGTCGATGGTCGCCTATGCCGAGGAGCAGCGGCTGCTCGAGCGCGCCCTCGGGTTGTGGGAGTCGCTGCCCGCAGCCGCCGAGCTGGCCGGCACCGACCACGCCGAGCTGCTGCTGCGCACCGGCCGCGCCGCCCGCGACGCGGGCGAGCCCGAACGCGAGCTCGCCCTCGTGGAGGCCGCACTCTCCCTGCTGGATAGAGGATCCGAGCCGGTCCGGGTGGCCCGGGCCCTCGAGCAGCGCAGCGCCACGCTCCGGCTGCTGGCCCGGCCGGGCGGCGTGGAGGGCGTCCGCGAGGCGCTCGACCTGCTCCCGGCCGACGTCGACCCCGCCGTGCGGGCCTCGCTGCTCGCCTCGCTGGCCAAGGCGTTGATGCTGGTGCCCGCGCCGGAGGAGGCGATCGCGGTGGCGGAGCAGGGCCTGGAGGTGGCCCGCGCCGCCTCCGACGTGCGGTCGGAGGCTCTGCTGGTCGACGCGCTGGGCTGCAGCCTGATCCTGGTCGGCCAGGTGGAGCGCGGCAGTGCACTGGTGCGCGAGGCCGCCGGGCTGGCCCGCACGCTGCTCGAGGTCGACGACGTCCGCACCTGCGTCAACCTCTCCGATGTCCTCGAGCACACCGGGCACCACGAGGAGGCCGTCGTCGAGGCGTTGCGCGGGGTGCAGCGCGCGGCCGCCGTCGGCGACGCCCGCACCTACGGCACCCTGTTGGCCGGCAACGCCGCCGAGTCGCTGCTGGCCCTGGGCCGCTGGGACGAGGCCCGCGAGCACGTCGAGGCGGCGCTGGCCGAGGACCCCCGCGGGGTCCACTCCTCCTTCCTGCACCGGCTGCTGGCCGACCTGCTGCTCGAGCGCGGGGAGCTCGAGCCCGCGGCCGCGCACCTGCAGCGCGCCCACGGCGACCTCGGCCGCCACTACCCGGGCTCGCAGTACCACCTGCCGGTGGCGCGCACCCTGGCCGAGCTCGCGCTGGCGCAGGGCGACCCGGAGCGTGCCGTGGTGGTCGCCGAGCACGCCCTGCGCCGCGGGATGGCGCCCTACGAGCCCCGCCCGTCCATCGCCCTCGAGGTGGAGACGGAGGACGAGCAGCTGGTGCGCCGGCGCGCCGCGTCCGCCCGCTACGCCTGGCCGGTGCTCGAGGTGGGGGCCCGCGCCCTGGCCGAGCTGGCCCTGCTCATCCGCGACCGGCGCGACGACGCCGCGCTGGCCCGGGTGCGCGCCGCGGGTGACCGGCTGCGGGCCCTGGCCGGCGGGCTGCCCGCGGAGCTGGCGCCCTACCGCGCCTGGCGGGCGTCGGCGGTGGCCGAGCTGGACCGGGTGGCCGCCGGCGCGGGCGACGAGGTGGAGCCGGGGTGGGCCGGCGCGGTCGAGGCCTGGGAGGCGAGCCCGTCTGTGCTGCCGCTGGCCCGCGCCCGGATGCGCGCCGCCGAGCAGGCAGCCGCGCGCGGCCGGCGGGAGCCGGCAGGGCACCTGCTCCGGCTGGCCGCGGCCGCCGCAGATGCTCTCGGCGCTGACCCGCTGCGGGGCGAGATCGGCGACCTCGCTCGCCGCGCCCGCATCGACCTGCTCGCCGCGGTGCCGGCGGCCTCGGTCGAGCGCCGTACCGTCGACGTCGAGCCGGCCGCCGGGCTCGGGCTCACCCCGCGCGAGAGCGAGGTGCTGGCGCTGGTGGCGCAGGGTCTGAGCAACGGCCAGATCGCCGAGCGGCTCTTCATCACCACCAAGACCGCCAGCGTGCACGTCTCGAACATCCTGGCCAAGCTCGGCGTGAGCACCCGGGTGGAGGCAGCGGCCACCGCGCACCGGTTGCGGTTGTTCGAGGAGGACAGGGCGAGCGTGCGGTGAAATCCGTCGCACGGGCGCGGCGTCGCCAGCGGCGAGAAGTCCGTCGGCGGCCGAGTGCGGGCTCGTTCGCATGGGTGTCACACCCATAGGCATAGATGCGTATGGGTGTGACACCCATGCTTTCTGAACACGTGAGGGGACCCCTGACCCGCTACTTGACGGGTGAGGGGTCCCCACACGTGATCAAACCGTCAGCCTGGCGCGCGACGCCCGCCTCGCCCGGCTCCTCCCGTCACCAGCGCAGTTCTCGTTCTCACACCGAGAGAGCACAGGTGCGAGAGCGTCAGGCCGCGCGCGCCGCTGCCGTCCTCAGCACGACCTTCTCGCACTGGTCCTTCTTGTGCTTGAAGATCTCGTAGCCCTTGGGGGCGTCCTCGAGGCGCATCCGGTGGGTGATGATGCGGGTCGGGTCGATCTCGCCGCGCTGGATCCGCTCGAGCAGGGGGCGCAGGTAGCGCTGCACGTGGCACTGCCCGGTGCGCATGGTGATCGACCTGTTCATCCAGGAGCCGGCCGGGAACTTGTCGATCATCCCGCCGTAGACGCCGATCACCGAGACGATGCCGCCGCTCTTGCAGGAGGTGATGGCCTGGCGCAGGGCGAACGGTCGCCCGGTCTCCGAGCGCACCGCCTGCTTCGTGCGGTCGTAGGCGTCGATGTGCAGGGCGCCGTGCGTGCCCTCCAGGCCGACGGCGTCGATGCACTTGTCCGGCCCGCGGCCGCCGGTGAGGTCGAGCAGCGCCGAGCGGACGTCGACCTCCTCGTAGTTCACCGTCTCGTGGCCGGCGTCGGCGGCCATCTTCAGCCGGTAGGGCTCCTTGTCGATGGCGATCACCCGCTCGGCGCCGAGCACCTTGGCGCTGTCCATGGCGAACTGCCCCACCGGGCCGGCGCCCCACACGGCGACGACGTCGCCCTTCTCGATGTCGCACATCTCCGCGCCCATGTAGCCGGTCGGGAGGATGTCGGTGAGGAAGAGGACCTGCTCGTCGGTGAGGGTGTCAGGGACCTTGAGCGGGCCGACGTCGGCGAACGGCACCCGGGCGTACTCGGCCTGCCCGCCGGCGAAACCGCCGGTGAGGTGGGAGTAGCCGAAGATCCCGCAGAGCGGGTGGCCGAAGAGCTTCTCGGCGATCCCGGAGTTCGGGTTGCTGTTCTCGCAGCAGGAGTACAGCTCGGCTTTGCACGCCGCGCAGGCACCGCAGGCGATGGGGAACGGCACGACGACGCGGTCGCCGACGGCCAGCGTGGAGGCGTCCACACCGGGGCCGACCTCCACCACCTCGCCCATGAACTCGTGGCCCATGACGTCCCCGTCCTGCATGGTCGGCACGTAGCCGTCCACGAGGTGCAGGTCCGAGCCGCAGATGGCGGTCGAGGTGACCTTCACGATCGCGTCGCGCCGGTTGAGGATCGAGGGATCCGGGACGTCGCGGACCTCCACCGAGTTGCGCCCGGCCCAGCAGACCGCCTTCATCGCTGCCCCTCCTTGCTCGAGAACGGTGTGTCGCCGGACAAGGCGGCCTCGGTCACGTCGGGGATGCCGAGCTTGCGGCGCTCCCGGTCGCTCATCGGCTGCGCCGGTCGCTGCGGGAACTCGTGCCGGGCCCGCTTGCCCCAGGGCGCCCCGTCCGAGCGCATCACCTCGCCGGTCTCCATCACCTGCTTGAAGCGGCGCAGGTCGTCGTCGAGCTGCTGGTGCGGGTCCTGCCCGAAGAACCGGGCGAAGGCCTGGCCCAGCCGCCCGGCCGGAAGGTCGTAGCGCATGGCCACGTGGACCTCGGTGCCGCGGTCGCCCGGCGCGGTGACGAAGCGGACCTCGCCCTCGGTGCGCACCGGGCCGCGCCCCACCGACCGCCAGGCGATCCGCTCACCGGGGACGTCGGTGGTCGTCTCGGCGTCCCAGGAGACGTGCTTGCCCAGCGGTGCGGCGGCGGTCCAGCGGCTGCGCCGCCCGTCCACGCTCACCTGCTCCAGGTGCTCCATGAAGCGGGGCAGCTGCTCGAAGCGGCGCGAGAACGCGTAGGCCTGCTGCGGCGAGGCCTGCACGGTGGTGGTGGCGGTGAGCACCAGGGGGCTGTGAGCGGCGCGGTAGGACACCGCGGCCACCAGGTCGGCCAGGCCGATGCCGGCTGCGACGCCCATGGTCGCGCGGGTGCGGGCGGGCTGGTCGCGCCGGTTGCCGTTCAGCGCGGATCGCAGCAGCGCCAGGTCCATGACGTCGCCGGCCACCCGGGACCAGAGCCAGAACCGGGAGGGTCGCGCGAGCAGCGCGGCGGCCGCGGCGAGCTCGCGGCCGCCGACCAGCGTGGCGAGCTGGCGCCGGTCGGCCTTGTCGGCCAGGCCCATCAGGGCGAGCGCCTGCGCCGGGCGGGCCAGCAGCGGCACGCCCAGCGCCAGGCTGGCCAGCCCGAGGCCGTTCGTGGACGCGGTCCGTCGACGGGTCCTGCCCCGCCTGCTGCCCACGTGGTGCTCGTCCGCGGTGGGCGCCCGGGAGGGCGGTGCGCTGGTGGGCGGGGCGGCGGTCTGTGCTGGGGCGGTCACGGCGGCTCCCCTGATGGTGGTCGATCAGCGATGGGCGATCGGAGGTGGCGGATCGTCGGGCTCGTCGACGACGGGCGGCGCGCTGGTGCCCGACGCGCCGGCGCGACGTCCTGCGGTCGTGTCCGGAGCCTGCGCGGTCAAACGCCACGCCGCCGGGTGCGATCGGGAGAGCCTGTGCTGCCGCGGGGCCTTCGACGTCGCCACGAGTCAGCGCGGACGGGAGGTGCGACCCCGTCCCAGCGCCTTCTGCCGGTACATGTCCAGGTCCGCGCGGTCCAGCAGCTCCGCGCCCGTGCACCCCGGGGTGCTGACCGCCCACCCCACGCTCACCCGCACCTGCGCGCTCTCGCCGCCCTCCAGCGCGTACGGCCGGCTCAGGGCCCGGCGGCAGCGCTCGGCCAGCGACTCGGCGTCCTCCGCGCCGGCCACCCGGGACACGACCACGAACTCGTCGCCGCCGACCCGGGCGACGACGTCGCCGTCGCGGCACCCGGCGGTGAGGCGGCGGCTGACGGACACGAGCAGCTCGTCCCCGTGCCGATGGCCCTTGGCGTCGTTGACCTCCTTGAAGTCGTCGACGTCGCAGAAGAGCACGGCCACCAGCCACGGGTTCGGCCCGGTGGCCCGGGGCGGCGGGCAGAGGAGGGCCGTCAGCGTCTCGTCGAGCAGGCGGCGGTTGCCCGCCCCGGTGAGCGGGTCGTGACGCAGCAGCCAGCGCGCGCGCAGGTCCGTGGCGCCGTCGTCGTCGAGCGGGGTCACGCTGGCGACCGCCCCCCACGCCCGGCCGCCCTCGTCCCGCAGCAGCGCGCCCTGCACCCGCACCCAGACCAGGTGGCCGCGGGCGTGCCGCAGCCGCTTGGTGACCGGGATCCCCGCGTCCGCATCCCCTGCGCTGCTGGTCTGCCCCGCGCTGCTGCCGTCCACCTGCCCCGTCGGCTGCCCGGCGGCGGCCAGCAGCTGCTCGGTGGCCGCCGCGTCCAGCGGCAGGTCCTCCTCCGGGGTGAGGTCCTGGTAGCGGCAGCCGGCCAGCTCCTCGGGCAGCCGGCCGAGCAGCCGGGCGAGGGCGCCGTTGGCCGCGAGGCACGTGCCGTCGAGCGCCACCACCGCCATCGGGGAGGGGGAGGCCTGGAAGGCCGAGGTCATCACCCACGCCGGCGGGCCCGATGGGTCGGCATCGGTGCTCTCGACGCGCTGCGCGGAGGGAGGCGTGCGCGGCAGCGGCGGGCTGGTGAGGTCGACGACCTCGTGCGAGCGCGTGGAGGACACCCTGCTCCCCGGAAGTGGCGGAAGGTCGGGCGGCCGCGTCTTGACCGCTGCTCAGGCAGGCCCGGTGCCCCCGCTCCCGGGTGTGCAGGCAATCTGCCATGAACGACACCACGGCGTCTCGGGTCCGGCGCGCTTCGTGTCCTCCCTTCCCACGGCGGTGCCCGCGACTCCGATTGCAGACCGCCGTGACGGGTAGTCCGCAGGTTGTTGCGGCGTGCAGCACTGTGTGGTGCGTCGGGGAGGCAGCGAGCCGGCCCCGCGGACGAGGAGGTCCGAAAGATGGCGGTGGAGCTGGCGACGTCGGAGTTCGTGCCGGTGGCCCTGGGGTTCTTCGGTCTGGGCACCGGCTATCTCATCTACGGGCCGCAGGAGCTGTTCGGCTTCCCGCGCCGCGACGAGCGGGTGGACCGTGCCACCGGCACGTGGGGCATCTGGCTCCCCGGCTTCTGCCAGTTCGTGACCGGAGTGCTGCTGTTCGTCGGGCTCACCTGGCTGCAGGTCTTCCACGACAAGGCCCTCTACATGGCCGCGGTGGCCTTCTCGGCCTACGGCATCCACTGGTTCGCGCTGGGATGGAACCGCTATCGCGGCAACGACCCTCGCCCGAACGCCGGGATGTCGGTGGCCTTCACGACGCTGTCGGTCACCGGGATGGTCGTGTTCTTCGGTGCGGGAGCCTGGCCGGTCGGCCTGCTGTTCGCCGGGCTCACCGGTGTCTACGTCAGCGAGTTCCTCGTCTCCGTGGGGCTCGAGCCGGCCGAGCGGCTGCTCGGGTTGTTCCACCTGGTCACCGGCCTCTGGCTCATGTACCTCACGTTCGCGACCATCGTGAACGTCGCGTCCGGCTGGTCGCTGCCGGCCTGACGGGCGGGTGGGTCGCGGCGACCCGCATCGGGCCGACGTGCTGGAATGCCCGGATGAGCCCTGCTCCTGAGGTCCCTCTGCGCGGCGTCGTCGTGCCGCTGGCGGAGGACGGCAGCCGCAGCACCAGTGCCCTGGGCCGCGCGGTGGTCGCCGATGCCCTGCGCGGCGTCGACGCCGTCGGCGCCCGGGCCGCCGAGCAGGAGACCAGCTGGCGCAGCGGCTACCTCCAGCACTTCCGCCGCCTCGTGGAGGCCGGGCTCGTCGCCCCCGACGCCGCGGTCGAGATCGCGCGCTCCGGCCTGGCCTCGGTCAGCTCGCGGATGCGCGTGGTGGGCCCCCAGGGCACCGAGAGCGGGCTGCCGGCGCTGTTTGGCACCGCGGTGCCCGAACCGTTCGAGACCGCCGCGGTGGCCGGCACCGCCGCCCCGGAGCGGGAGGTGTCCATCCCCTTCCACGGCGAGCGGCTGCGGGGCGACCGGCTCGAGCGCCGGCTGGAGGCGTGGGAGGCGGAGGGCGCCATCGAACCGTCCTGCCGGCAGGCCGTCCTGTCGGTGATGGCGAACCCGGAGTGGCTGGACCTGCGCGGCGAGCGGGTGGTCCTGCTCGGGGCGGCGGCCGAGATGGCACCGCTGCAGGCGCTGCTGCGTTGGGGCGCGGACGTGGCCGCGGTGGACCTGCCGCGGCCGGACCTGTGGCGGCGTCTGCTGCAGCTGGCGACGGACAGCGCGGGCACGCTGCTCCTGCCGGTCCGACCGGGCGCGGACGACCTCGTCGACCGGGCCGGTGCCGACCTGCTCGCCGAGGCGCCGCGGGTGGCGCAGTGGCTGCTCGGCCTGGACGGCCGGCTGGTGCTCGGCAACTACGTCTACGCCGACGGCGTGATGAACCTGCGCCTGTCGGTCGCGGTCGACGCGCTCACCGAGCACGTGCGCGCGTGCCGCGCCGACGTCGCGCTGGCCTTCCTGGCCACGCCCACGGACGTGTTCGCCGTGCCGGCCGACGCCGTCGACGCCTCGGTGGCGCGCTACACATCCCGCTCCGGGACGGCGAAGGTGCTCGGCCGCCCGCTGCGGCTCGTCTCCGGGGGGCGCCTGCTGCGGCGCAACTACCGACCGGGTGCGGACCCAGGGATCAACGACAGCCTGGTGCCGCAGCAGGGACCGAACTACGCGTTGGCCAAGAGGGTGCAGCGCTGGCGGGCGACCGAGGCGCGGGCCGCGGGCGCCACGGTGTCCTTCGCGGTCGCCCCTCCCACCCGCACCCGGTCGGTGCTGAAGAACCGGGCGCTGGCCGCGGCCTACGCCGGCGCGCACCGGTTCGGGGTCCAGGTCTTCGAGCCGGCTACCAGCGCCACCCTCATGGCGGTGCTGCTGGTGCACGCGCTGCGCGCAGGGACGGTCCCGCACGACCATCCGTGGCAGGACGAGGCGTTCGCCGCCGCTCACGGAGGGCTGTGGCGTGGGCCGTACGAACCGCGCAGCGCCCTGGGTCTCGCGGCGCTGCTCGGCGTCACCGCGGCCCGGTCCTGAACCGTCGCCCTGACGCTCCCGCTGCCTCCGGCGCTGCGTAGGAGGCCAGCAGGCGGTTCGGGACCTTCGGCCTTTCCTGACATGGCTCGGTGCCACTTTCGTGGAGTTTCTGTCATCATCCAGCGCATGCAGATCACCATCGACACCGCGCGCGACGAGCTCGACGACGTGCTGCGGCTGCTCAGCGCCGCCTACGGGGTCGAGGTGACCCGCGCCGGGACCGCGGGGGAGTCGACTGCCGCTCCGGCTGCCGAGGCCGCGGTCCCCCGGTCCACGGCGGCTCGTGGGCGGCGAGGTGGGCGGCGGTCGGGCGGGGCGCCCGAGAGCGGGCCTGGCCGGAGGGCCCGCGGTCGCGCTGCGTCGACGTCCACGGCACAGATCCGGGCGTGGGCCAGGGAAACTGGCCGGGATGTGCCCGCGCGTGGTCGCCTGAGCGCAGAGCTCATCGCCGCCTACGAGCAGGCGCACCGCTGATGACATCCGGCCGGCGAAGCCCTGACCTGCCTCGACGTGGCCAGGTGAGCGACTCCTACCAAGGCTAGGAGTCAGCGTCGCCGTGGCGGTTGGATGGCCCCTCTGCTCACCCTGTAACCTGACTCCCTGCGAAGGGGAGTAGCCCCCAATCGGTGGTCGACACACTGGCAGCTCCGCACCTCGTCCACGCCAGGACCTGGTCCGGCTGCCCGGTCACCGGGCCCGTGCCGTGCACGGGCGGGCGAGACCTTCGATCCGTCGCCGTCGTCGGCCGGATCGAGGGCCTCCTGTGTCCCCGCTCCGGCCCGGAGTGGAAGGACACGTCCGCGTGGACCTGTTCGTCGTCCTCGTCGTGGCCGCCGTCATCGCCCTCGCCGAGCTCCCGGACAAGAGCCTGTTCGCCTCGCTCGTGCTGGGCACCCGCTACCGCGCGAGCTGGGTCTTCTGCGGGGTGGCCGCGGCGTTCCTGGTCCACGTGGTCATCGCGGTGACCGCCGGCGGGCTGCTCACGCTGCTGCCCGAGACCGTGGTGCACGTGGTCGTCGCCCTGCTCTTCATCGCAGGGGCGGCGTTCCTGCTCCTCGGGCGGGAGGAGGAGGAAGAGGAGAAGGGCGAGGAGGAGGCTGAGCGGGTGCACGTCGCCCCCGGCTTCCGCCGGGTCGCCCTCACCTCCTTCGGGGTGGTCTTCGTGGGGGAGTGGGGCGACGTCACGCAGATCGCGACGGCCAACTACGCCGCGCGCTACGAGGACCCGCTGTCGGTCGGGGTCGGTGCCGTGCTCGGCCTCTGGGTGGTCGCCGGCCTCGCCGTCACCGCCGGGCAGAAGATCCTCGACCACGTGCCGGTCGTGCTGGTGCGCCGCATCGCCGGGATCGTGCTGCTGGCCTTCGCGGTCGTGTCCGCGGTGGAGGCGTTCGCCTGATCGTGGCACCCGGCTGCGAGATCCTCTGGTCTGTCTCCGACCGTGTCCCGCGCCCATGGGAGGTCTGGTGGAACGGCTCGCCCTGCTCGTCCGCGGCGTGAACGTCGGCGGCCACAACCGGCTGCCGATGACGCGCTTCCGGGAGATCCTCGCCGCGCTCGGCGGTCACGACGTGCGCACCTACCTGCAGAGCGGCAACGCGGCGCTCGCTGCGCCGCGGGAGGGGCTGTCCCGGCGGGTGGAGGGCGCGCTGCGTGACGAGCTGGGCCTGGACGTCCGGGTGCTGGTGCGCGGTGCGCAGGAGCTGGCCGACGTCGTGGTCACGAACCCGTTCCCGCACAAGGCGAGCACGCCCAAGCTGCTGCATGTGGCTTTCTCCGACCAGCCGCCGTCCCCCGCCGCCGTGGCCGCCGTCGGCGCGCGGCACGGCGACGACGAGATCGCTACCGGGCCCGGCTGCCTCTACCTCTCCTATGCCACCTCGCCCGTCCGCTCCCCGCTCGAGCCGGTGCTGCGCCGGCTCGGCGGCACCGCGACGGCGCGCAACTGGACGACCGTGCTGGCGCTGCGCGACCTCGCCGCCGCGACGCAGCTGCCCTGACCGGTGCGAGTCAGGGGTCCCGCGGCGGTGCGTCAGGGCCTGCGTCGGGGCGTCCGTCGAGCCGCTCGTGCAGCCGGGCGCGCACGTCCTCGGGGGCGTACGCGCGCCGCTTGCGCTCGCCCCGGGCCACCACCGCACCCGTCGCCGCCACGCCGGCCCGCCCGGCCAGTCCGAGGACCTTCCACCACCGCACGGTTCCGTAAGGTAGCGGCATGACGGCAGCGGGTGGAGCGGTCTCTCGGCTGTCCCTGGACGAGGCGGTGGAGCTCACCCGCACCGGCGACCTGTGGCTGTTCCGCGGCCGCAGCCTGGCCGACCACGCCATCCGGATCACCACCAACAGCCCGGTCAACCATGTGGGCATGGCGCTCGTCGTCGAGGACCTGCCACCGCTCATGTGGCACGCCGAGCTGGGCCGCTCGCTGCCCGACGTGTGGGCCGGCAAGCACCACCGGGGCGTCCAGCTGCACGACCTGCGCGAGGCGGTGCTGGTGTGGGCGCGTCGCTACGGGCAGCGGGCGTGGCTGCGCCAGCTCGAGCCGGTGGCCAGCGCGGGCATGGAGGACGCCGCGCTGCGCGTCGTCGCCCGGATGGACGGCACCCCGTTCCCCTCCACCGCCGGGCTGGCGCGGCGGTGGGCGCGCGGCCGGGCGCGCAAGGAGGCCGGGCTGGAGACCGTCTACTGCGCCGAGGTGGTGGCGGCCACGTACACGGCGATGGGCCTGCTGGCGGCGGACCGGCCGGTGAACTGGTACGACCCCGGTCGGTTCTGGAGCGGTGACGGGCTGGTGCTGGAGGGCGGCGCCGCGCTCGGCGAGGAGATCGAGGTGCTCGTCCCGCAGTAGCGGGGCGAGCTGACTCGTACGCCCCCGGCGCACCTGCTCGCGTGGCTAGCGTCATGGCCATGGGCGGCAGGGACTCCGCCGACACCGCGGCGCGGTGGGGAGCGGCGCTCGCCGCGCTCGCGCCGGGCGTCGATGCGCTGCGGCACTACCGACGCCGGTGGCTGCGCGGCGACGTCGTCGCGGGGTTCACGGTGGCGGCCTACCTGGTGCCGCAGGTGATGGCCTACAGCGAGATCGCCGGCCTGCCCGCCGTCACCGGGCTGTGGGCGATCTGCGCCACCCTGCTGCTCTACGCGCTGGTCGGGACCTCGCGGCAGCTGTCGGTGGGGCCGGAGTCGACCACCGCGCTGATGACCGCGGCCGCCGTGGCACCGCTCGCGGCCGGGGACCCGGCGCGCTACGCCGTCCTCGCCACCACGCTCGCCGCCGTCGTCGCCGGCCTGTGCCTGGTGGGATGGGCGGCCCGGCTGGGCTTCCTGGCCGACCTGCTCAGCAAGCCGGTGCTCATCGGCTACATGGCCGGGGTGGCCGTCGTCATGATCGGCGGCCAGCTCGGCACGGTCACCGGGGTCGAGGTGAGCGGGCACTCCTTCGTGTCCGACGTGCAGGCGTGGCTGGGCGGCATCGGCTCGGCGGACCCGACCACGGTGGTGCTGGCCGCCGTGGTCCTCGTGGCGCTGTTCGTGGGTAGCTGGCGTTTTCCGCGCGCGCCGGTGCCGCTCGCGGTGATGCTGGCCGCGGCCGGCACGGTGAGCGCGCTCGGCCTGGACGTCGCCGTGGTCGGGACGGTGCCCGGTGGCCTGCCCCCGCTGGCGCTGCCGACGGTGCAGCCGGGTGACCTGCGACTGCTCCTCCTACCGGCCGTGGGCATCGCGATCGTGGGCTACACGGACAACGTGCTCACCGCCCGGTCCTTCGCCACCCGGCAGCGGTGCGAGATCGACGCCAACCAGGAGCTGTTCGCGCTCGCCGCCGCCAACGCCGGCTCCAGCCTGGTCTCGGGCTTCCCGGTGAGCAGCAGCGCGAGCCGCACGGTGATCGGCGACGCGGTCGGCAGCCGGAGCCAGCTGCACAACCTCGTGGCGCTCGGCCTCGTGCTCGGTGCGCTCCTCGCGCTGGGCCGGGTGCTGTCCGCCTTCCCGTCGGCGGCGCTGGGCGCGGTGGTGATGTACGCGGCCACCCGCCTGGTGGACGTCGGCGAGTTCCGTCGGTTCGCCGCCTTCCGGCGCAGCGAGCTGGTGCTGGCGCTGGCGACCACCGCGATGGTGCTGCTGGCCGGTGTGCTCTACGGCGTCCTGGCGGCGGTGGGGCTGTCCATCCTGGACCTGCTGCGGCGGGTGGCCCGGCCGCACCAGGCGGTGCTCGGCTTCGCGCCCGGCCTGGCCGGGATGCACGACGTGGACGACAACCCCGGCACGCGCCGCCTGCCCGGCCTGGTGGTCTACCGCTACGACTCGCCGCTGTTCTTCGCCAACGCCGAGGACTTCCGGCGCCGGGCGCTGGCTTCCGTCGACGACGCGGCGCAGCCGGTGGAGTGGTTCCTGCTCAACACCGAGGGCAACGTGGAGGTCGACATGACCGGCGTGGACGCCCTGGACGCGGTGCGCGAGGAGCTGGGGCGGCGCGGCGTGGTGATGGCGCTGGCGCGGGTGAAGCGGGAGCTGGAGGAGCAGCTGTCGGCGGCGGGCTTCCTGCAGCGACTGGGCGCGGACCGGGTGTTCCCGACGCTTCCGGTAGCCGTGCAGGCCTACCTGGACGACTACCGCAGGCGGCACGGCCGCTGGCCCGACGGGGTGGAGGTGGTGCAGCCCCCGCCGCCCGCTCCGCTGCCGCCCCGACCGCCGGCACCGCGCCGGGGGGCCGAGAAGCTGGGCGGACCGCGCGATGGCTGACGTCCCGCGAGGGGTTACTCCTCGGCCAGGCCGGCCAGCACCTCGGCGTACTGGGCGATCTCCTGCTCGATGAGGTGACGCGCGGCCCGCAGCCCGCTCACCCCGAAGCGGTCGCGGATCGTGTCCACCATCGAGACGATGGCCGGGTCGCACGCGGCGTCGCTGCTGCTGAGACTCATCGGTCGTCCTTCCCCCTGAGCGCGTCCCCCCGACCGCTCCGGGAGGGCGTGTGGCGCCCAGGGTGCCACGGCGAGGCGTTCCCCTCCCGATGATTCTCGAACCGGACACGCCGGACATCGTCACGAGATCGACCGGAAGGCGTAACACGTGGCGGGGCAGGCTGGCGGCGGCGCCCGCGGGAGGCGAGGATGCTCGCCACGGCGCGAGGACGAGCTGAGGGAGGCGCGATGCTGCGAGTGGCCTCCGAGGTCGGGGCGCTGCGGCAGGTGCTGCTGCACCGGCCGGGGCTGGAGCTCAAGCGGCTCACGCCCGGAACCAAGGACGCGCTGCTGTTCGACGACGTGCTGTGGGTGCGTCGCGCCCAGGAGGAGCACGACCGGTTCGCGCAGACCTTGCGCGACCAGGGCGTCTCGGTGCGGCTGTTCGGCGACCTGCTGCGCGAGGTCCTCGCCGTCCCGGAGGCCCGCGCCTACGTGCTGGAGCGGACGGTGGACGAGCGGGTGCACGGGCCGATGGCCGTCGACGCCCTTCGCAGCGCCCTGGACGCGATGCCCGAGGACGAGCTGGCCACCTTCCTGGTGGGGGGGCTGACCAAGCGCGAGCTGCTGGAGTTCATCGAGGAGCCGAGATCCGTCGTCCTGCACGCGATGGCGCCGGACGACTTCGTGCTCACTCCGCTGCCCAACCACCTGTTCACCCGCGACACCTCGTGCTGGGTCTACGACGGCGTGTCGGTGAACCCGATGCGGATGCCGGCGAGGGTCCGCGAGACCGTGCACTACGAGGCGATCTACCGCTGGCACCCGGAGTTCGCGGACGCGGACTTCCCCTACTGGTCGTCGGGGCTCTCCGACCTCCCCGCGAGCATCGAGGGCGGCGACGTCCTGGTGATCGGCCGCGGGTCGGTGCTGGTCGGCATGAGCGAGCGCACCACCCCGCAGGGCGTGGAGCGGCTGGCTCACCGGCTCTTCGCGGCCGGCGCCGCCGAGCGGATCGTGGCGCTGCTCATGCCGAAGGCGCGCGCCTTCATGCACCTGGACACCGTCATGACCCAGGTCGACGAGGGCAGCTTCACGCAATACGCCGGCCTCGGCATGCTCCCGGCCTACACGATCGAGCCGGGGGACACCGAGAAGGAGCTCAAGGTCGTCGACCACGCGCCGGAGCAGATGCACACGGCGATCGCGGCGGCGCTCGGGCTGGACTCGATCCGGGTGCTCACGCCCACCCAGGACGTGCGGGCGGCCGAGCGTGAGCAGTGGGACGACGGCTGCAACGTGCTCGCCGTGCGGCCGGGCGTCGTCCTCGCCTACGAGCGCAACACCACCACCAACGCGTTCCTGCGCCGGCACGGCGTCGAGGTGCTCGAGGTGGAGGGGAGCGAGCTCGGCAGGGGACGCGGCGGGCCGCGCTGCATGAGCTGCCCCCTGGAGCGCGACGGGATCTGACAGGCTTGGGGCGTGGACACGCAGACCTCTGCCGCAGCCGCCGTCGCTTCCTCGAGCCCCGCTGTAGACCTGCGGGGGCGCAGCTTCCTGCGCGAGCTCGACTTCACCCCCGGCGAGCTGCGCCACCTGCTCGACCTCGCCGCCTCGCTCAAGGCGGCCCGCCGGGCGGGGTCTGAGCAGCAGCGGCTGCTCGGCAAGGTGGTGGCCCTGATCTTCGAGAAGACCTCCACGCGCACCCGCTGCGCGTTCGAGGTCGCCGCCTACCACCAGGGCGCGAACGTCACCTACCTCGACCCGGTCGGCTCGCAGCTGGGCCACAAGGAGTCGGTGGAGGACACCGCCAAGGTGCTCGGCCGGTTCTACGACGGCATCGAGTTCCGTGGCTCGCGCCAGTCCGACGTCGAGACGCTGGCCGCGGCGTCGGGCGTACCGGTGTGGAACGGGCTCACCGACGACTGGCACCCGACCCAGGCGCTGTGCGACGCGCTCACCATGCGCGAGCACTCCGGCAAGCCGGACGCGCAGATCTCCTACGCGTTCGTGGGGGACGCCCGCAATAACGTCGGCAACTCGCTGCTGGTCATCGGCGCCATGCTGGGCATGGACGTGCGGATGATCGCGCCGCCGGCGCTGCAGAACGCGCCCGACGTCCTCTCGGCCGCGCAGGCCGTGGCAGCGCAGACCGGGGCCCGGATCACGGTGACCGACGAGCTCGACGCCGTGCAGGGCGTCGACTTCGTGCACACCGACGTCTGGGTCTCCATGGGTGAACCGGCCGAGGTGTGGGACGAGCGGATCAACCAGCTCCGGCCCTACCGCGTGGACGCCGAGCTGCTGGCCCGCACCGGCAACCCGTCGGTGAAGTTCATGCACTGCCTGCCGGCCTTCCACGACCTCGGCACGAAGGTCGGGCGCGAGGTGCACGCGGCCACAGGCCTCACCGAGCTCGAGGTGACCGACGAGGTCTTCCGCTCGGAGCGGTCGGTGGTGTTCGACCAGGCCGAGAACCGTTTGCACACCATCAAGGCCGTGATGGTGGCGACGCTCGCGGGCTCCTGACCTGATGGCCTCGCCCGTCCGTCGCTGGGTGCCCGACATGCCGTTGCCGGTGGGGCAGGTAGACGGCGTCGAGGTGCTGCTGGCGGGCGTCACGGTCGAGGACCTGGTGCACGTCCGCCTGGTCGGGGCGCCGGGCGTGCAACGCGAGCGGCTGACGCGCGAGTTCGAGCAGCTGCTGGACCGGGGGCGGGCCCTGTCGCGCGCGGAGTGGGCGGCGCTGCCTGAGCAGCCCGGCACCCGGCTGATGCGGGTGGACGTCGGCGTGGCCGACGACGCCGGCACCCGCTACCACTTCGTCTCCGGGCGGGCCGGTGGCAGCGGCACCGAGTGGGAGGCGCTCCGGTCCTTCGGTCCGATGCCGCCCGCGGGCGTGCGCGAGCTGACGCTTACGCTGCAGACGCCCGAGCAGGCGGGGGTCACGGTCGTTGCGCCGCTCGGGTGACGTTCTTCAGCGGTCCCGCTGCGGGGCGAGCCAGACCTCGACGTGGACCAGCCCGTCGGGCTGCTCGGCGAGCCAGGCCGCGAGATCGGGCTGCATCCGAGCGAGCTCGACGCTCACGACGGGCTGCCCCTGCTCGTCGCTGCTCTCGCCCACCGACCAGATCAGGGCCCGGTCCATGCGTCGCACCAGCTCGTCCCGCACGGCGTCCACCTGGGCGCGGGAGTACCGGCTGGGCACCACGCACAGGCGGCCGTCCAGCCGCGGTCTCAGCGCCGCCTCGACGGCGTCGGGGTCGGCGGCCGCGGCCACCAGGACGACCTGGGTCTGACTGGGCCGGAACATGGTGAGCGCGACCGCCGCTCCGCTGTCCCTGACCTCGCTCAGGTCGACGCCGAGGTTCGAGTCACGGGCGCCGGGCGGCCATCCCCCGTCCGGAGCCGGGCAGGGTGGTTCGGACCACTCCGGCGTCTCTCGGGGATCGTGCAACCGGCGGGGTGTCTGGCCGTCGACGTGGAGCGACTGCCCGATCCAGCGACCAGTCAGGGTCGCGAAGCCCTGGACGATGTCTCCGTGCTCGGTACGGGACTCGACGTCGTCGACGTCGGCGCCCACGACTGGCACGGCGAGCGACGAGGGAGGCGGCACCGGGGGAGGCCAGACGGCCGGAACCGGCAGTGGAGGCTCGAAGAATGTGCCCTCCCGAGTGCGAACGAGCCGCCCCCACGCCTCGACGCGGTCACCGTCGCGAAGCACCAGCGCCCCCCAGTCCATCTGGGCAGCGTGGCACAGCCGGAAGCTGCGCGCGACGATAGGCGCAGTCCGTCAGTCGAACCGGGGCTGCGGCTTGAAGCGGCGAACCTCCTGCGGCCAGCCGCACGCCTCGGCGACCTTGCCGGCCCACATCCGTGCCGCGTCGTCGTCGGGGACGTCGACGATGGTCAGTCCGCCGAGGAGCTCCTTGGTCTCCACGTACGGTCCGTCCGTGAACGTCAGGGTCCCGCTGGTGGTGTCGGCGGTGACGGCCTTCTCCGGCTCCTCCTCGAGACCGCCGCCGAACACGTAGACGCCGGCGGCCTTCATCTCCCCGAGGACGGCCATCGCGAGCGGCGCGCGGGACTGGAACCACTCCTCGCTGTGGTCGCCCACCCACTGCTGGTTGAAGTAGATGAGGTACTCCGCCATGCCCGGCTCCTCTCGCGGGCGGACCCGTCGTCCGCCGTCACCCACCCTACGAACGGGAGAGGACGGATCCGACAGGATCAAGCCGCCGAATGTTCACGAGGTGGTCGGAGTGAGGGTGACCTTCAGTCACATAGAAGGAGTGAGCGTCACCCTCAGTCCACTCTTGCCGGCCGCGGTGTTTGAGCGAGGGTGCCCCCTGTTCCTTCTATGTGAACCAGGGTCACCCTCACCCCATCGGAGGCGGCCCAGAGATCAGCGGGGTGGTGGTTCCCGCCTGATCCAGGGGCGGGCTGGGTCGATCCAGGCCGGCGGGCGCCATTCGACGATGCCGGGCTCTGTGGTGCGGCGCAGGTCCCAGCCGCCTTCGTGGACGAGCCAGTGCTCGTGCCCGCACAGTGGTGCGCTGTTGCCGAGGCTGGTGGGGCCGTCGTCGGCCCAGTGGTCCAGGTGGTGGGCGGTGGTCTGCGACGGCGGTGCGGTGCAGCCGATGCCGCAGCAGCCGCCGAACTCGACGGCCAGGGCCCGGTAGATGGTGGCGGTGGCCAGGCGCACTTCGCGGCCGAGGTCCAAGGGTTGGCCTCTGGAGCCGAGGACGGCGGGCACGAGTTTGGCGTCGCAGGCCAGGCGTCGCAGCGTGGCGGGGGCGAGGCGGTCGCCGTGCTCGGTGAGCCCGGGCAGGTAGCCGGCGGGCTGCCCGGTCGCGGCGTCGAGGAGACCGGCGGCGGTCGCGCGGGTCTCGAGGGTCTGCATCGGCATGGTGATGAGGGCCTGCACGGGTTCGCCGTGCCGCAGCGGCAGGTCGTCGTGGTCGGTCGCCAGGCGCACCAACGCCGCGAGGGCGTCCGCCCGCCGCTGCGGGAGGGTCCGTCGTGCGGACCGAGGAAGCGCCGATTCCTCGTCGCTCTCGCTGTCGTTGCGCATCACCGCATCGAGCGCGGCCAGCAGCAGCGAGGCGGACTCCTTGGTCAGCCGTCCCGAGATCCGGTACATGGCTCCGTCGGTCGCCACGTCCGGGGTGATGGCGACCTCGCGCAGGGAGTGGGCGAGCTTCTCGTCCTGGTCGAGCTTCTTCCCGCGGTCGGGGTCGAGGACGTCGGCGATCCTCGCCGCGGCCACGGTCAGGTGCTTGCGGGTCAGCCGGGGTGCCCAGTCGAGCAGGAACTCCTCGCCCTGCTCGAGCTCGTCGACGGTGACGCTGCCGATCCGCTTGATCAGCCGCAGCCCGTCCACGATGGCCAGCGCCTTGGTCTCGCACACCGACCCGTCCGCGAGCGCGGCCATTACCTGGTCGCTGCCCTCACGGGCCAGGCGCACCTGCTTGGTCGCGTCGATGTGGTCGATCTTGAGCAGCTGCGCCAGCCAGAACGGCGTGGTGCGAGCGTGCACCGCATCGGCGACCGAGCGGTCGTCGGCCTCCTTCACCAGCGACAGCCGCAGCGCGGCGAGCTGGTTCTCCAGGGACACCGTCAGCTGCACCGACGGCCCGAGCTGCCCGGTCTCCAGCTGCCACACCGGCGCCGCCACGGCTGCCGCGACCGCCTCCTGCACCGCGGCCAACGCACAGATGAGCGACTGCTGCGGCGGTGGGGCGACGTCCTCTGACATACCCCGAACCTAGACGCCCCCTCTGACAGTTCTCGTTGTGAGAGCAGCAGAATCAGAGCCGGGAGGTCACGGTCCCATAACATCACGCAAGCCCCCGACCGTCGATCCCGATACGGTCACGGGCGTGATCGAGGTGTGCGAGTACGACCCGCAGTGGCCAGTCCGGTTCGAGCGGCTGCGGGCGGAGTACCAGGCGGCGATGGACCGGGCCGGTGTCCCCGTGGTGGCCATCGAGCACGTGGGCAGCACCTCGGTCCCAGGGCTGGCCGCGAAGCCGGTCATCGACGTCGACATCGTGGTGGCGGCCGATGACGTCGACCTCGCCTCCGACGTCCTGGTCGCCCTCGGGTTCGAGCCCCGCGGCGAGCTCGGCATCCCGCAGCGCTGGGCCTTCTACGAACCGGAGCGGCTGGTGGCCACCAACACCTACGTCGTCGTCGAGGGATCGCTCTCGCTGCGCAACCACCTGGCGGTCCGTGACCTCCTCCGCGGCGACGCCGTCCTGCGGGACGAGTACGCCGCGGTGAAGCGGCGTGTGGGGGCGGTGGCGACCGACATCGACCAGTACGGCGCCGGGAAGAACGCCGTGGTCCAGCGCCTCCTCGAAGCCGCCGGGCTCACCGGGGCCGAGCGAGCCTCCATCGACGCCAACCAGGTGCCGCCGACCCGCCCGCGCGAACCTCGCGCGCTCTGACATCCTCTGCCGATGCAGAGGACCGTGGTGGTGACCGGAGTCTCGCGCGGACTGGGGCGCGAGCTCGTCACCGCCTTCGCGGCGGCCGGATGGCACGTCGTCGGCACGTCGCGCACCCCCGCCGACGAGTCCGCTCCGTGTCACCGGCATGTCGTCGGTGACGTGGACGACCCGCGGACTGCCCACGAGGTGCTCGACGCGCTGGACGGTCGCCCGCTCGACCTCCTGGTCAACAACGCGGTGGCCGGGTCGACGCAGAGCCGGCTCGTCGACGTCGACCCGGACGAGCTCGTCCGCTCCTTGTCCGTGAACGTCGCCGGCCCCCTGCGGATGGCCCAGGCGCTGCTGCCGTTGCTGCTGGCTGCCGAACGCCCGGTGATCTTCAATCTCTCCTCGCGCCTCGGGTCGCTGACCCGTCAGGCGAGGGGCGACTTCCCCGGGTTCAGCACCAGCTACGCCTACCGCATCTCGAAAGCCGCGCTGAACATGCTCGCCATCTGCCTGGCGCAGGAGCTCGGAGACCGGGTGCGCTGCTGGGCCGTCCACCCGGGCGTCCTCGACACGCCGACCGGACGTCCCGGTGCCACGCACACCGTGGGGCGCGCTGCCCGCCAGCTGCTGGACCTGGTGGACAGCGGAGACCTGCGCCCCCTCCGTTTCTGCTCCCTCGGTGAGGACGACATGCCGTGGTGAGGCCCCACGACGTGATCGAGATCGTCTTCGAGACGCACCAGACCAGCGAGGACAACGAGCGGGGGATCGCCACGGGGTGGCTCCCTGGTCGGTTGTCGGCGCTCGGCCGCGAGCAGGCGCGGGAGCTGGGGGAGCGACGCCGTCGTGAGCCGCTGGCCGCGGTGTTCACCTCGGACCTCGCCCGTGCGGTCGAGACCGTGCAGATCGCCTTCGCCGGCGTCGACGTCCCGGTCCTGCAGGACTGGCGCCTGCGCGAGTGCGACTACGGAAGCCTGAACGGGACGCCGGCGGACGAGCTCCACCGCAGCCGGCGCGAGCACCTCGACCTGCCTTACCCCGGCGGGGAGTCGTGGCGCCAGGCCACGGACCGGGTGGGTTGGTTCCTGCGCGACGTCGCCGGCAGGTGGTCGGGCGGGGATCGGGTCCTAGTGGTCGGCCACGTCGCCACCCGCTGGGGCCTGGACCGGCACCTTCGCGCCATCCCGCTGGAGCAGGCGGTCTCCGAGCACTTCGACTGGCAGCCGGGTTGGGAGTACCGGCTCAGCCCGAGGCAGCCAGGTGACCCGTCTCGTTGAGGCTCACGATGGACCGGTTGTGGAACACGTCGTCCTCGGCCAGCACCGTGATGCCACCGCCGGTCGCGGGCAGGTGGAAGTAGGCGATGCCGTCCAGGGGCAGCTGGGTGAAGGCGGCCACCACGAAGGTCAGTGCGAAGCCGTGCGTGACGACGACCTGGTGCTGTGCCGGGCTCTGCAGGATCTGGTCGACGGCGGCGTAGACCCGCACTGCGAAGTCGTGCTTGGTCTCCGCCCCCTCGACGCCCTCGTCGTGGTGCATGCGCTCCCCGATCGCCGGCGGCAGCACGAAGCGCTCGTCGAGCCACGCCTGCGGGCGGCCCTCCGCCACGCCGTAGGACTTCTCCCGCAGCCCCGGCAGGATCACCGGCTCCACCTGGAGCACGGCGCCGACGGCCGCGGCGGTCTGCGCGGTGCGCGTCAGGTCCGAGCTCCAGAGCGCGCACTCGGCGTCCTCCGGGACCAGCTCGCGCAGCCGTTTCGCGACGGCGTCGGCCTGCCGGAGCCCGCGCTCGGTGAGCCGCGAGTCGAACCAGCCGCCGACCAGACCGTCCACGTGGTGGGTGGCCTCCGGGTGCGTGACGACGTACAGCCTGCGCAACGTCTTCTCCTCGCAGTTCAGTAGGCAGCGACAGGTGATGTCACCTCGAGCGGAGGCACTCTTCGAGCCGGTCCGCGAGATCCTCCACGGGGAGAAGCCCGTCCAGCTCGAGCGTCTCGCTCCGCCGGATCAGCGGCTCGACCCCGGCGACGTAGCGCGCGACGTCGGCCCGCTGCTCCTCGCCCTGTCCGTAGCGGTTGTTCGTGCGCGTGCGCAGGCGTTTCAGCAGCACCGGCAGCGGCACGAGCAGGTAGACCACGTGCTCGAAGCGGTCGTAGAAGCGACCCTGGTTCTCCGCCGTGCCGCACACCGCGACGGTGGGGTGCGCGGCCAGCAAGGCCTCCATCCGCGGCTCGTCCCACCGTGCGGGTGCCACCTCCCAGCCGTCGTAGTCGGTGTCGACGGTGAGATGCCCGCGCCGGGCGAGGGCGGCGAGCAGCGTGCTCTTGCCCGCGCCGGACATCCCGGTCAGCAGGACCCGCGCCATCGCCCCAGAACCTCAGCGCAGCACCGGGCGGAACCCGGTGCGGGCCCGGGCGAGGTCGCGCAGCAGGTCGTGCTCGCGCTCGGCGAAGGCCGGTGCAGCCGCCCCCCGTTCCACGCGATCCCGCAGCAGGCCCAGCTCGGCCGCCGCGTGCTGGTAGTCGGCCATCGCCCGGGCAGCCACTGGCCCCTGCGTCGAGTCCGCCCATCGGCGCGCCCGCCGTCGACCGTTCGTCGAGGCCACCATCGGCACGTCGTAGACCGGCAGCCACCCGGCCTGGGCGTAGAGCGGGAGCGCCCGCGCGATCGCCCGGCCCTCGCGGCGGCTGACCAGGACGGCCACCACCACGGCCACCAGGAATAGCGGCAGCATGAGGACGACGTAGCCGGCCACGAACCCCTGCAGCCCCTGCACCGCGGACTGGTTCCACAGCGAGTGCAGCACCACCGCGCACAGGTAGCCGACCACCGGCGCCACCACCCGGGTGGCCGGACGCCTTGCGGTTGCGGCCAGGCCCAGCCCGATGCCGGTGCAGGCGGTGAACAGCGGGTGCGCGAACGGGGAGAACACGCCCCGCAGCACGAAGGTCACGCCTGCGGCCACCAGCCCCGACTGCGGCCCCGCCTCCACGAACGACCGGCCGTAGTAGAGGACGTTCTCGCTCACCGCGAAGCCGAGCCCGATCGTGCCGCCCACCACGATGCCGTCGACGACGCCGTCGAACTCCTTGCGTACGAACAGGACCACCGCGAGCACGCCCAGCCCCTTGATGCCCTCCTCCACCACCGGGGCGACGATGACCGCGGTGGTCGTCATCCCCTGCTCCTGGCCGGCGGCCTGGGCGATCGCCACCAGGCTCACCGTGTTGAGCACCGAGGCGACCGTGGCGGCCACCACCGCCCCCCACAGGAAGGCGACCACCAGCAGCAGCGGCGGCTCCGGCTCGTAGCGGTCGACCCACATGAGCGCGGCCAGCACCACCGGCACCGGGACCAGCGCCAGAGCCAGCCCGATCACGAACCCGGCGGCCCCGGTCTCGCTGAGCACGGTGACCCCGAGGACGAAGCCGAGGGCCACCAGCACCAGCAGGCCGCCGGCGGCCAGCAGCGCCCGCAGCACCGGGCGGCGTCGACGCCGGGGAGGCGGGGCGAGCGGCCCGGCCGCGGGGCCGAGGACGTCGTCGGGAGTCGGGACCGGCGGCGCGGGGGTCGCGGGGTTCACAGCGCCCTTCCTACCCCGAGCCGTCGCCGGGCACCTCACGGACGCCGACCGTGGAGGCGCGCTCCGGTCTGCGTAGGCTCCCCGCATGCGCCCGCCGGACCGGCCGGTCGGGCACGGCGGCAGAGGTGGTTCGCGGTGCGGGTCGGCTTCGTGGGGATCGGGATCATGGGCTCGGGCATGGCCCGCAACCTGCTGCGCGCCGGCCACGAGGTGGTGGTGTGGAACCGGACGCCGGCGCGGGCCGAGGCGCTCACCGGCGACGGCGCCACCGTGGCCTCCTCGCCGGCCGAGCTGGCCGGGCAGGTCGACGTCGTCTGCGTGTGCGTGAGCGACACCCCGGACGTGCAGGCGGTCGTCCTTGGCGAGGGCGGGGTCCTCGAGGGCGCGCGCCAGGGCGCTCTCGTGATCGACCTGAGCACCATCAGCCCGGACGCGACCCGCGAGATCGCCGGCCGCCTGGCCGAGCGCGGTGTCCGCTTCATCGACGCCCCCGTCTCCGGCGGCAGCGAGGGGGCGGCCAACGGCACCCTCTCGATCATGGTGGGTGGCGACGCGGCCGACGTCGAGAGCGCTCGCCCGGTGCTCGAGGCGATGGGCAAGACCATCACCCACGTCGGCCCGGTGGGGGCCGGCCAGACCTGCAAGCTGGTCAACCAGGTCCTGGTGGTCGGCAACATGCTGGCCGTCTCCGAGGCGCTGCTGCTCGCGCAGGCCGGCGGCCTCGACCTCGAGCGCACCCTGTCCGCCGTCACCGGCGGGGCCGCCGGCTCCTGGATGCTCGCCAACCGGGGCCCCCAGGTGATCGCTCGCGACTGGCGGCCGGGCTTCACCATCGACCTGCAGCAGAAGGACCTGCGGCTGGTCCTGGAGCACGCCGACCGGCTCGGCGTCCCCGCCCTGGTCACCAGCACCGTGTTCCACCTCTACCGGACGCTGCAGAACGCGGGCCTGGGCGCGGAGGGCAACCACGCCCTGGTCAAGGCGCTGGAGCGGCTGGCCGGGATCGAGATCGGGGGCAGCGGGGAGTGACCCCGCTCCCCGGGCGGGTGCCCGTGCTGCCCGGCCCGACCCCGCTGCAGGAGTGGGCGACGCTCGGCGCTCAGCTGCCCGGCGAGGGCCCGGTGCTGGCCAAGCGCGACGACCTCACCGGCGTGCTGCTCGGCGGCAACAAGGTCCGCAAGCTCGAGCTGCTGCTGCACGACGCCCAGCAGCAGGGCGCCGACGTCGTCGTCACCTATGGCGCCCTGCAGTCCAACCACTGCGCGCTCACCGCGGCGCTCGCCGGGCGGATCGGCGCCCGTGCCGTGCTCTGCCTGCGCGGCCGGCGGCCCGAGCGCCCCACCGGCAACGTGCTGCTGGAGCAGCTGGCCGGCGCGGAGCAGCGCTTCGACGCCGGCCCGCACAGCCCGGCCGATCGCACCGCCTGGCTGGCGGCGGTGGCCGACGAGCTGCGTGCGGCCGGCGCCCGCCCCTACGTCGTCCCCTACGGCGGCTCGTCCCCGCTCGGCGCCCTCGGCTACGCCCTGGCGGGGCAGGAGCTGCAGGCGCAGCTGGACGCGGCCCGGCTGGAGCCCGCTTTCGTCGCGGTCACCTCCAGCAGCGGCGGGACGCAGGCCGGGCTCGTGCTGGCTCGCGCCCTGGGCTGGCTGCGCGTCCCGGTGGTGGGCATCAGCGTCGACCTGCCCTCCGACGAGCTGTCGGAGACCGTGCTGGACCTCGCCGGGCAGGCCGCCGCGCTGGTCGACGCCCCGCCGCCGGAACGCTCTCTGGTGGACGTCCGCGATGAGCACCGCGGCGGCGGCTACGCCGTGCCCAGCCCGGAGGCGGACGCCGCGGCGACGCAGCTGCTGCGCGCCGAGGGCGTGCTCACCGACCCCACCTACACGGCAAAAGGCCTGGCCGGGTACCTCGCCGTGCGGGCAGCATCCAGCCCGGACCGCCCCTCCGTCTTCCTGCACACCGGTGGCGCCGCCGCCCTGTTCGCCTGAAGGAGCAGCACGTGACCGACCTGCCAATCGGCATCGACGACGTCCGGGCCGCCGCCGAGCGCCTGCGCGGGGTCGCGAACCGCACGCCGCTGGCCACCTCGCGCACCCTCGACGACCGGCTCGGCGCCCATGTGGTCGCTAAGTGCGAGAACCTCCAGCGCACCGGCTCGTTCAAGTTCCGCGGCGCCTACAACCGTCTCTCGCTGGTCCCGGAGGAGGAGCGCCACCGCGGCGTGCTCGCCTTCAGCAGCGGCAACCACGCCCAGGGCGTCGCCCTGGCCGCCCGCCTGCTCCGCATCCCGGCCACCATCGTCATGCCCACCGACGCCCCGGCCTCCAAGCGCGCCGCCACCGAGGGCTACGGCGCCACCGTCATCTCCTACGACAGGGCGTCGGAGGACCGCGAGGAGGTCGCCGCGCGGGTGGCCGAGGAGCTCCAGCCCGCCGCGGTCGTCCCGCCCTACGACGACCCGGCGGTGATGGCCGGCCAGGGCACCGCCGCCCTCGAGCTGCTCGAGGACGGCGTCGTCCCCGACGTCGTGGTGGTGCCGCTGGGCGGTGGCGGCCTGATGAGCGGCTGGGCCACCGCGGTGACGGCGATCGCGCCCGAGGCGCGGATCGTCGGCGTGGAGACCGAGGGCGCCGACGACTGGGTGCTCAGCCGCGCCGCGGGGGCGCGGGTGTCGATCCCGTCCCCGGCCACCGTGGCCGACGGCATCCGCACCCCCTCGCCGGGCCGCTACGCCTGGCCTGTGGTGCAGTCGCTGGTGGAGGACGTCGTCGTCGTGAGCGACGCCGCCGTCCTGGACGCGATGCGCTTCGTCCTGACCCGCATGCGGCTGGTGGTGGAGCCCACCGGAGCCGTGGCGCTGGCCGCGCTGCTCACCGGCGCGGTCCAGCGCACCCTCGGTCCGCTCGACGGTCGCACCGTCGCCACCGTCTTCTGCGGCGGCAACGTCGACCCCGCGCAGCTGGCCGCGGTCCTGACCGGCTGAGCGATCGGGGGAGCGCGGCCTACCAGCGCTCGTGCACGTGCGGGCGGACCAACCGGTCGTAGACCTCGCGCACCCCGGCCAGCTGCTCCTGCGTGAGCGAGGGAAGCTGCGCTGCCGCCGCGTTGCCCCGGGCCTGCTCGCCGTTGCGGGCGCCGGGGATCACGGTGGTCAGCCCCGGCTGGTCGAGGATCCAGCGCAACGCGAACTGGGCGGTCGTCGAGCCCTCGGGCACCAGCGGTGCGAGCTCGCGCACGGCCTGCACACCCACGTCGTAGGGCACGCCGGCGAACGTCTCGCCGACGTCGAAGGCCTCGCCCTGCCGGTTGTAGGTGCGGTGGTCGTCCGGGGCGAATGTGGTGGTCTCGTCGTAGCGACCGGAGAGCAGGCCGGACGCTAGCGGCACCCGTGCGATCACCGTGACACCGGCCTCGGCCGCCGCCGGAAGAACCTGCTCCAGCGGCTTCTGCCGGAAGCAGTTGAGGATGATCTGCACGCTGGCCACGTGCGGGCGGCCGATGGCGAGCAGCGCCTCCTCGCAGGTCTCCACCGACACGCCGTAGGAGGCGATCCGCCCCTCCTCGACCATCTCGTCGAGGGCGTCGTAGACGGCGTCGGTGGAGTAGACCGGCGTGGGCGGGCAGTGCAGCTGCACGAGGTCGAGGGTGTCCACCCCCAGGTTCTGCCGCGACCTGTCGTTCCACGCGCGGAAGTTCTCCCGCACGTAGCTCTCCGGCACCTGCTCCACCCGCCGGCCCATCTTGGTGGCGACGAACGGACCGTCGAGGCCGGCGGCCCGTCGCTCGGCGAGCAGTCGACCCACCAGCCGCTCGCTGCGACCGTCGCCGTAGACGTCGGCGGTGTCCACGAAGGTGACGCCGGCGTCCATGGCGGCGTGCAGGACGCCGAGGGCGTCGTCCTCGCTCACCGCGCCCCAGTCCGCCCCGAGCTGCCAGGCGCCCAGGCCGACGACGGACAGAGGGTGACCGAGCCGAGAGGTCTCGCGCTGCTCCATGTTCGGCACCGTACCCGGGGCCGTCCCCGACCTCGTCACCGGTCGGCGACAAACCGTAGGTGTGCGGTCTGCACGTTTTGGGAAGGCGGCGTCGGGTACCGCCCGTCCCTTTTCCTGGAGGTCCCATGGCGACGCAGGAGCGCACCGTCCAGCCGAAGACCGGCATGTTCCGGCGCAAGCCCGTGGTCGCCGACATCCGCGACGGGGCAGGAGGGCTGGAGCGACATCTGGGCCTGTGGCAGCTCACCGCCATCGGGGTGGGCGCCATCATCGGCGCCGGCATCTTCACGCTGGCCGGCACCGTCGCCAACGGGACCGCCGGGCCGGCAGTCAGCATCTCCTTCATCATCGCCGGCGTGGCGAGCGCCTGCGCCGCGCTGGCCTACGCCGAGTTCGGCGGGATGATCCCGCAGTCGGGATCGGCCTACACCTACGGCTACGCCGTCCTCGGCGAGTTCGCCGGCTGGATGATCGGCTGGGACCTGCTGCTGGAGTACACGGCCATCGTGGCGGTGGTCGCCATCGGCATCTCCGGCTATTTCGACTTCCTGCTGCAGGACCTCGGCGCCGGGCTGCCGTCCTGGATGCTGGGAGCACCCGGCACCGGCGACGGCCACGTCGTCGACCTGTTCGCGATGATCCTCTGCCTGCTCATCGCGTTCCTGCTCAACCGCGGGATCCGGTCCAGCGCCCGCGCCGAGAGCGTCCTGGTCCTGGTCAAGGTCGCCATCGTGCTCGCGGTGATCGTCGTCGGCTTCTTCTACGTGCAGAAGAGCAACCTGAGCCCCTACTTCCCCTACGGCTTCGGTGGCTCGGTGACCGGCGCGGCCACCGTCTTCTTCGCCGTGTTCGGCTACGACGCGATGAGCACCGCCGCAGAGGAGTCGAAGGACGCCCAGCGGATCCTGCCCAAGGCGATCATCCTGTCGCTGGTCATCTCGATGGTGCTCTACCTGCTGGCGTGCACCGTGCTCACCGGGATGCAGAAGTACGACCAGATCGACAAGAAGAGCGGCTTCGCCTCCGCATTCCAGTCCGTCGGGCTGAACGGGTTCGCCGACGTCGTCGCGGTCGGCGCGATCATCGGCATCCTCACCGTGCTCTTCTCGTTCATGCTCGGCGCCTCGCGGGTGTGGTTCGCGATCAGCCGTGACGGACTGCTGCCATCGTGGTTCGCCAAGACCAACCGCAACGCCGCGCCGCACCGGCCCACCTGGATCATCGGCGTGGTCTCGGCCCTCATCGCCGGCTTCGTGCCCATCGGCGATGCCGCCGAGCTGACCAACATCGGCATCCTGCTGGCGTTCATCGTGGTGTCGGCGTCGGTGATCGTGCTGCGCTACCGCAGCCCGGAGATCCCCCGGACGTTCAAGACCCCGCTCATGCCGGTGCTCCCCCTGGTCGGCATTGCCTTCTCGATCTGGCTGATCAGCAAGCTCGACCCGATCACCTGGATCCGCTTCGCGGTCTGGTTCGTGCTCGGGTGCCTGGTCTACGGCCTCTACGGCTACCGCCGCAGCAAGCTCGGCCAGGGCGTCGCAGTGCACACCAACGACGGCTGAGCACGAGTAGCGGTCGACGACCGGTGGCGGGCGGGACCGGCGGTCCCGACCGAGGAGAGGCCTCGCCTACCCAGACGAATTCGGCTGGGTAGGCGAGGAAGGATCACGAGACCGTGATCGTTCCGGCCGGGCTCCGATCGTTCCCCACCGCCGGCGCGCGCGGGCTAGAGGCCGACGCGCAGGTTGCGGTGCAGGTCGGCGTCCTCGCGGGCGGTGGACAGGGCGCGGCGGGCGCGGCCGGTCCAGTCGCAGTCGGCGCAGGTGGCGATGGCGAACATGCCGCGGTGGGTCACGGTCACCTCGTGCGGCCGCTCCTGGCCGGCCGGGTCGAGCAGGGGCGAGGGGCGGGCCGGCGCGGCGAGGCCCGAGGCGTCGCCGCCGGCGTGGGGATGGTCCACGCCACGACGGTACGCCCGCCCAGCCGACCTGGCGACGCCGCCTGCAGGGAGCAGCGGCGCGGCCCGAGCGCCTTGACACCGTGCGAAGCCGGCCGGCCCGCGCCTCCCAGGCCGTCGCCCTCGCGCCGGCGCCGTCCTGGCTAGCGTGCGCGCATGAGCGCGCCGACCGCCGTCCCCGGCCCCCACCGCCCCCTCGACCGCGAGCGCCTGGCCCGGCTCACCGCGGCCGAGGCCGAGCGCTTCGCCGCCGAGCACCCGCGCAGCCGAGAGCTGGCCGAGCGGGCCCGCGAGGTCATGCCCGGCGGGGTGCCGATGAGCTGGATGGCCAAGTGGGCCGGCCCGTTCCCGGTGTTCGTGGCCGAGGCCGCCGGCGCGCGGTTCACCGACGTCGACGGCCGGGAGTACGTCGACCTGTGCCTCGGCGACACCGGCGCCATGACCGGCCACTCGCCGGCCGCCACGGTGGCCGCCGTGCGCGAGCAGGCCGGCCGCGGGATCACCGCGATGCTGCCCACCGAGGACTCGATCGTGGTGGCCGGCGAGCTGCGCCGCCGGTTCGGGCTGCCGCTGTGGCAGTTCACGCTGTCGGCCACGGACGCCAACCGCCACGCCATCCGCTACGCCCGCCACGTCACCGGCCGCAGCAAGATCGTGGTGCACGACTGGTGCTACCACGGGTCGGTGGACGAGACCTTCGCCACGCTGGACGAGCAGGGCCGCACGGTGGCGCGCCGCGGCAACATCGGTGCCCCGGTGCCGTTGGACGAGACCACCCGGGTGGTGGAGTTCAACGACGTCGAGGGACTGGAGCGGGCGCTGGCCGCCGGCGACGTCGCCGCGGTGCTGTGCGAGCCGGCGCTGACCAACATCGGCATCGTGCTGCCCGAGCCGGGCTACCACGACGCGCTGCGCGAGCTGACCCGCCGTCACGGCGCGCTGCTGATCATCGACGAGACGCACACCATCTCCTGCGGCCCCGGCGGCTACACCCGGGCGCACGGGCTGGACCCGGACATCCTCGTGGTCGGCAAGCCGATCGGCGGCGGGATCCCCAGCGGCACCTTCGGCATGACCGAGGAGGTGGCCCGCGCGGTGCAGGGCCGGGTGCACCTGGAGGACATCGACGTCGGCGGCATCGGGGGCACGCTGGCCGGCAACGCCCTCTCGTTGGCGGCCATGCGGGCCACCCTCACGCAGGTGCTCACCGACGACGCCTACGCCCGGATGCTCCCCCTGGGCGACCGCTGGGCCGACGGCGTGGACGCCGGCTTGGCCGCCCACCAGGTGCCGTGGCACTGCAACCGGCTCGGCGCCCGAGCGGAGTACGCGTTCTCCCCGGTGCCCGCGCGCACCGGCGCCGAGGCGGCTGCCGCGGACGACTTCGAGCTGCAGACCTACCTCCACCTGCACGCGCTCAACCGCGGCATCCTGCTCACCCCGTTCCACAACATGGCGCTGATGTCCCCGGCCACGACCGAGGCCGACGTCGACGCGCACACGGAGGCCTTCGCGCAGGCCCTGGCCGACCTCTACGACTGAGGGAGGCGCTCGCCTGGGGTGCCGCCCGGGGTGCCGCCTGGGGTGCCGCCTGGGGTGCCGCTCGGTGGCGCCGAGCGGTGTGGTGACGAGCGGTGCGGGGTAGGGGCCGCGGCGTAGTCATCCGGTGGTCGGCGAGGGTGGTCAGGGAATGGTCCCTGCGGGTCATGGCCGCGGGCCACCCACCGCGCCTACGATCGGATCACGCGCAGTGACCTGTCGTCACAGGTCGTGATCATCGCTGGTCGGGAGGGCGAATGAGCATCTCGGACGCCCGCATGACCGATCCGCTCGCGCTGGCCGAGATCGAGCTCTACGGAGAGCTGGTCATCGCCGCCTCCTCCAGCGAGGGACCGCTGCCGCAGGCCCAGATCGACGCCATCCTGGGCGTCGCCCCGCCGCCCGACCAGCGCTGAGCGCATCCCGGCCCAGCGGCAGGGTCGCTCCGGTGAACGAGGGGTAGACCCCCGGTTGACATGAGGTGGCCGTTCAGGGCCGTAGGCTGCCCTCCCGGGGCGGGTGCCGCCCGAGGGTCGAGCGCCACCACCAGCTCGGCCCGCACGTGCACCGGCCCGCGGTGCTACGCCCCTCCAGCAGGTCACCGCCCACCGGACGCGACCGACAAGGACCCGAGGACTCCCCGTGGCCTTCCGCCTGACCCCCCGCGACACGGCGTTCTACGACCAGTTCGCCGCCGCGGCGGCCCACCTCGTCACCGGCGCGCAGCTGCTTCGCGAGATCGTCGACGCTCCGCGGGACACCCGCGAGGACCTGCGCCGCCGGATGCGCGACGCCGAGCACGCGGCCGACGACACCACCCACGACACCATCCGGCGGCTCAACTCCTCCTTCATCACCCCGTTCGACCGGGAGGACATCTACGCCCTGGCGGGCCGGCTCGACGACGTCATGGACCACATGGACGCCGTCGCCGACCTCGTCGTGCTCTACCGGCTCGACGGGCTGCCGCAGGGCGTGCGCCACCAGATCGACGTCCTGTGCCGGGCCGCCACCCTCACCGCCCAGGCCATGCCGGGCCTGCGGTCGATGAAGGGCCTGGAGGAGTACTGGATCGAGGCCAACCGGCTGGAGAACGAGGCCGACCGGGTCTACCGCGAGCTGCTGGCCGAGCTGTTCTCCGGCAAGTACGACCCGCTCGAGGTGCTCAAGCTCAAGGACGTCATCGAGGAGCTCGAGGCGGCTGCGGACGCCTTCGAGCAGGTCGCCCACGTCGTCGAGACCGTGGCGGTCAAGGAGTCGTGAGCAGCGAGGCGCTCGGCGTCCTCATCGTCGTGCTCTTCGCGATGGGGTTCGCCTACACCAACGGGTTCCACGACGCCGCCAACGCGATCGCCACCTCGGTCTCCACCCGCGCCCTCACCCCGCGCGCCGCGCTCGCCATGGCGGCGGTGATGAACCTCGTCGGCTCCTTCTTCGGGGCCAAGGTGGCCAGCACGGTCGGCAAGGGGATCATCGATGCCCCCGAGGGGACGGCGGGGCTGGTCATCGTCTTCGGCGCCCTCATCGGGGCCACCGCCTGGAACCTGTTCACCTGGTACTTCGGCCTGCCCTCGTCCTCCTCGCACGCGCTCATCGGCGGCCTGGTCGGCGCCGCGCTGGCCGCCAGCGCCACCGTGAAGTGGCAGGGGGTCTACGAGAAGGTCGTCATCCCGATGGTCGTCTCGCCGATCGCCGGCATCGTCATCGGCTACCTGGTGATGCTCGCCATCCTGTGGCTGTTCCGGCGGGCGCGCCCGGTCAAGGTCAGCCGCGGCTTCCGCCACGCCCAGACCCTCTCCGCGGCGGCGATGGCCTTCGGGCACGGCCTGCAGGACGCGGCCAAGACCATCGGCGTGGTCGTGCTCGCGCTCAACGTCGGCGGCTTCCACTCGGGCACCGGGATCCCGCTGTGGGTCTACTTCGTGACCGCGGCGGTCATGGCCGCGGGCACCTACGCCGGCGGCTGGCGGATCATGCGCACCCTGGGCCGGCGGATCATCGAGCTGGACCCGCCGCACGGCTTCGCCGCCGAGATGACCGCATCGTCGATCCTCTACGTGGCCGGCATCGGCTTCGGCGCCCCGATCTCGACCACCCACACGATCACGTCGTCGATCATGGGCGTGGGCGCCACCCGGCGGCTGTCGGCCGTGCGCTGGGGCGTGGCCGGCAACATCGTCGGCGCCTGGATCTTCACCATCCCCGGCGCCGGGCTGGTCGCCGCGCTGGCCTACGTGGTCACCAACGCCCTCGTGGGCTGACCGGCCGGATCAGCCGAAGCGACCGGCGATGTAGTCCTCGGTGGCCTTCTCGGTCGGCGTCGAGAACATCTTCTGGGTGGCGTCGACCTCGATGAGGCGGCCCGGCTTGCCCGTGCCGGCGATGTTGAAGAACGCGGTGATGTCGCTGACCCGCGCGGCCTGCTGCATGTTGTGGGTCACGATGACGATCGTGTAGCGCTCCTTGAGCTCGGTGATGAGGTCCTCGATCGCCAGCGTGGAGATCGGGTCCAGCGCCGAGCAGGGCTCGTCCATCAGCAGCACCTGCGGCTCCACGGCGATCGCCCGCGCGATGCACAGCCGCTGCTGCTGGCCGCCGGACAGCCCGCTGCCCGGTCGCTTGAGCCGGTCCTTGACCTCCTCCCACAGGTTCGCCCCGCGCAGCGAGCGCTCGACGACGTCGTCGAGGTCCGCACCGCGGTGGCGACCCTGCAGACGGACGCCGGCCACGACGTTGTCGTAGATCGACATGGTCGGGAACGGGTTGGGCTTCTGGAAGACCATGCCGATCGTGCGCCGCACGTTCACCGGGTCGACGTCGGAGGCGTAGATGTCCTGGTCGTCGAGCAGCACCTTGCCCTCGGCGCGGGCGCCCGGGACCACCTCGTGCATCCGGTTCAGCGTCCGCAGGACAGTGGACTTGCCGCAGCCGGAGGGGCCGATGAAGGCGGTCACCGAGCGGGGCTCGACCGTGAGGGTGACGTCCTCGACCGCCTTGAAGTCCCCGTAGTAGATGTTCAGGTCGGAGACGTCGATGCGCTTGGCCATGACGAGGGGCTCCTACTTGGCTCGGACGGCTCGGCTGAGCAGCCGCGCCAGGGCGTTGAGGATCAGGACGATGAGGATGAGCGTGAGCGCTCCGGCCCAGGCGCGGTCCAGCGAGGCGTCGGTGCCGCGCCCCACCTGGTCGTAGATGAACGTCGGCAGGCTGGCCTGCGGCCCGTGGAACGGGTTGTTGTTGATCGACTGCGACAGGAACATCGTGAGCAGCAGCGGCGCGGTCTCCCCGGTGATGCGCGCGATGGCGAGCATCGAGCCGGTGACGATGCCGGACAGGGCCGTGGGCACGACGACGCGCAGGATGGTGCGGTACTTCGGGACGCCCAGCGCGTAGGCGCTCTCGCGCAGCTCGTTCGGCACCAGGCGCAGCATCTCCTCGGTGGAGCGCACCACGACCGGGATCATGAGGATGGTCAGCGAGAGCGCGCCGGTGAACCCGATGCGGTCCAGGCCCAGGGTCAGGATCAGGCCGGTGTAGATGAACAGACCGGCGACGATCGAGGGGATGCCGGTCATCACGTCGACGAAGAAGGTCACCCAGCGGGCCAGCCGCTTCCCCTGGCCGTACTCGACCAGGTAGACGGCCACGAGCATCCCGATCGGGATGCCGATCACCGCCGCGATGAGGACGATCTCGAGGGTGCCGATCATCGCGTGGTAGGCACCGCCGCCGGGTCGGGTCGGGCTGACGTTGCGCATGGAGTGCTGCAGGAAGTAGCCGCTGAAGGCCTTGCTCCCCTTGGCCACCACCGTGGCGAGGATCGCGACCAGCGGGATGAGCGCGACCAGCGCGGCACCGTAGACGAGGGTGGTCGCGAACCGGTCGGTGGCGTGCCGGCGGCCCTCGACGCCGCAGCTCACCCCGCTCTGCAGCAGCACGAAGAGCAGGCCGGCGATGACGACGGTCTGCGCCCGGCCCTGGATCGGGGTGAGGGTCACCAGGAGCACCGCGACGACGACGGCGACCGCAGCGCTGGCCAGGGGGAACCAGCGCGGCAGCGTGCGCCCGGACAGGGCGGCCGCGGCCGACGAGGCGGAGGCAGCGGGGGGTGCGGAGAGCGCCATGTCAGTTGGCTCCGGAGAAGTCGCGACGACGCGCCACGACCAGTCGGGCGAGGCTGTTGACCGCCAGGGTCAGGACGAAGAGCACCAGGCCGGAGGCGATGAGGGCCCCGCGGCCGATCTCGCCCGCCTCGTTGAACTTGAGGGCGATGTTGGCCGCGAACGTGTTTCCGCCGGGCTCGGTGAGGTGCCAGTTGACCTCGAACGCGGCCGAGAGGACGAGCGCCACCGCGATGGTCTCGCCGAGCGCCCGCCCGAGGCCCAGCATCGCCGCGCTGATCATGCCCGGCCGGCTGAACGGCAGTACGGAGAGCCGGACGACCTCCCAGCGCGTGGCGCCCAGCGCCAGGGCGGCCTCCACATGGCCGCGCGGGACCTGGACGAACACCTCCCGGCTGATGGCCGACACCGTCGGCAGGATCATGATCGCCAGCACGACGGCGGCGAGCCCGATGCACCGGGTGTAGACGTCGAGATCGTTGCGGAAGATCGGGATGAAGCCCAGGTGCACGTCGAGCCAGCGGAACAACGAGCTGGTCTTGGGCATCAGCCAGTCCAGCCCCCACAGGCCGAAGATGATCGAGGGCACGGCGGCGAGCAGGTCCACCACGAAGGCCAGTACCGAGGCCACCCGGCGCGGCGCGTAGAAGGCGAGGGCGAGGGCCACGCCGTAGCCCACCGGGACGGCGAGCAGCATCGCGATCGCCGAGGTGATCACGGTGCCGAACAGCAGCGAGAGGATCCCGAACCGGGACGGGTCGTTGTCCGGCAGCCACTGGCTCGAGGTCAGGAAGCTCGCCGTGTCGGCGCGCAGCGCCGGGACGGCCCGCACGACCAGGAAGAACGCGATCCCCGCCATGATCAGCAGGACCAGCAGCCCCGCGCCCGAGGTGAGGAGCCGGAACACCCGGTCGCCGGTCTGCCGGCTGCGGTCGTCCAGCGGCGACGGCGGCACCGAGGGGGGGAGCGGTTCGAGGATCGTCGTGCGAGGAGTGCTCACTGGGTTCTGCTCCTGCCAGGGGGGCGAGGGCCGCCGGTCATGCTAGGGCCTGTCTCTCACACCAGGACTGCCGTGGTCCCGCGACGAGCGCTGCGGAGCCACGGCATGGGGTGTCGTCCGGGTGAGGCACGGCGGGACGAGCCGACCCGGCGGGCGCACCTGGGAACAGGGCGCCCGCCGGGACCGTCACTAGCTGATCGCGCCGATCGCGGTACGGACCTTGGTGAGCAGGTCGCCGCTGATCGGGACGTAGCCGGTGCTGGAGAGCTTGCTCTGGCCCTCGTCCGACGCGGTGTAGTTGAGGAAGGACTTGACCAGCGCCACCTTGTCGGCGTCGAGGCCCTTCTCGCAGGTGATCTCGTAGGTCACCAGGACGACCGGGTAGGCGCCGGCATCCTTGATGTTGTAGTCGATGCTCAGCTTGAGGTTGTTGCCCTCGCCGACGACCTTGGCGCCCGCCAGCGCCTTGGAGGCGTTCGCGGACGTGGCCTCGACCGCGCCGCCACCGTTGTCGATGGAGGCGGTGGCCAGCTTCTTGTTCTGGGCGTAGGACAGCTCGACGTAGCCGATCGAGTTCGGGGTGCTGTCCAGCGCGGCGCTGACACCCTCGTTGCCCTTGGCGCCCTGGCCGCCGGGCGCGGTCCAGGCCTTGCCGCCCTGGAAGGTCCACACGTCGGGAGCGGCGGCCTTGAGGAACTTGGTGAAGTTGTCCGTGGTGCCGGACTCGTCCGAGCGGTGGATCGTGAGGATGGCCGAGCTCGGCAGGGTGACGCCGGGGTTGGACTTGGCGATGGCCGGGTCGTTCCACTTGGTGATCTTGCCGGCGAAGATCTTCGCCACCGTGTCCGAGGTGAGCGTCAGCTTGTCGACGCCCTGGACCTTGTAGGACAGGGCGATGGCGCCGCCGACCATCGGGATGTCGATGGCCTTGCCGGTCTTGCACCGCGCGTCGGCCTTGCTCTGCTCGTCGCCGTCCTTGAGAGCGGAGTCGGAGCCGGCGAAGTCGGTCTGAGCGTTGATGAAGTCGGTGACGCCGGCACCCGAGCCGACCGACTGGTAGTCGATCGTGGCGCCGTTGCAGGCGCTCTGGTAGGCGTTGATCCAGTCGGACATGGCGTTCGCCTGCGCCGAGGAGCCCGACGCCTTCAGCGAGCCCTGCTCGCACGCGACCCCGCCGACCATCGCGCCCCCGCTCGACGCGCTGCCGCTGGCCGACGGCGCGGAGCTGTTGTTCGAGGTGGCGCCGGACGGCGTGTTGTTGTCGGAGCCGCAAGCGGTGAGCGCGAGCGCGCCCGCCATGGCGATCGCCGCCAGCGACCCGTACCGCGTGACCTTCACTGTGGAGTCCCTCTCCTGAGGCTGCAGTGCACCTGCGACGGCTCGTGCCGTCGACCGTGAGGGACGCTAGGTGGGGCAGGTGAAGCGATGGACCGGCCCCGGTGAACGGGAGGTGAACACGAGTGGGCGCGATGCGGACGAGGTGCGGTCAGGGACGCGTCCGGCGGGTGAACGTCCGCGCGGCGGCTGGCGCGTCGTCCGGTTGATACCGCTTCGTCAGGGACGGTGCCGCTCCAGCGCGAGGATCCGTCCGGCCGGGTCGACGTGCGCGACGACGAACTCGGCGGGACGCAGCGGGGCGTCGTCGGAGGCCGCCCGCCCGGCCGCCTCCTGCAGGGTGGCCAGCAGGGCCGGCAGCACCGGCCGGTGCGAGCAGACGATCGCCCCGCCCTTGGCGGTCACGTCCTCGAGCACCGCCTGCAGGCGCCGGGGCGCGGCCTCGGCGTTCTCCTCGTGGCCGGGCTCGGACAGGCCGTCGTGCAGGTCCACGGTGGTGGCGGGCTCGCCGGCCAGCAGCGGCCGGACGGTGTCCAGGCAGCGGGTGGACGGCGAGGACACCACCCGGCGCGGCGCGTAGGCGCGCAGCAGGCCGACCAGCGACTGCGCCTGCTGCGAGCCCTCCTCCGACAGCGGGCGCAGCTCGTCGTCGCCCTCCCAGGTCTTGCGCGAGACGGCCTTCGCGTGGCGCAGCACGACCACCGGCTCGGTCAGCACGGGCAGGCGGAGGAACTCGTCGAGCACGGCGCGGTCGGCGTCGCGGTGCACGCGCTCGCGGGCGGCCGACACCGCGAGCCACTCGAGCGCGTCGATCTCGGCGTGCGGGGAGAAGCTGCCGTTGACCGCCTGGGCGCTCCAGTAGTGCACCCGCTTGGGCAGCCCGTTGGACAGGTAGGCCGTCACCCCCAGCGGCCGGCCCAGCCGGACGGCGTGCCCGGTCTCCTCGAGCAGCTCGCGGACCGCCGTCTCCAGCAGGTGCTCGCCGGGGTCGACCTTCCCCTTGGGCAGGGACCAGTCGTCGTACTTGGGGCGGTGCACGACCGCCACCAGCGGCGCGTCCGTGCCGTCCTCGGCCGGCCGCCACAGCACGCCGCCGGCGGCCAGCACCACCGGGTCGGCGGCGTCCTGCCGCTCGCCCATCGCCTGCCGAGCGCTCATCGCGCCCTGGTGGTGCGCCGACGGGTGGTGCGGCGCGGCTTGGCCTCGATGAGGTGCTCCTGCAGGTCCAGCTGCGGGTGGCCGCCGGCGTCCCGGGAGTGCCGGGTCCAGGTGCCGTCGGCGTTGAGGTGCCACGAGGACGTGCTGTCGGACATGGCGAGGTCGACCAGCTCGGTGAGCTCGGCGATGTGCTCGCGGCTGGTGATGCGGACCAGCGCCTCCACCCGCCGGTCGAGGTTGCGGTGCATGAGGTCGGCGCTGCCGATGAAGACCACGGGGTCGCCGTCGTTGTCGAAGGCGAAGACCCTCGAGTGCTCCAGGAAGCGGCCGAGCACGCTGCGCACCCGGATCGTCTCGGACAGCCCCGGCACGCCCGGCCGCAGCGCGCAGATGCCCCGGACGTCGACGTCGACCGGCACGCCGGCCTGCGAGGCGCGGTAGAGCGCGTCGATGATCGCCTCGTCCACCAGCGAGTTCACCTTGATGCGCACCCTGGCGGGGCGGCCGGCGCGGTGGTGCTCGGTCTCGCGGTCGATGCACTCGATCAGCCCGCTGCGCAGCGAGCGCGGGGCGACCAGCAGCCGGCGGAACGTGGTCTTGGGGGCGTAGCCGGAGAGCTGGTTGAACAGGCGGGTGAGGTCCTCGCCCACCTGGTCGTCGCACGTGAGCAGCCCGAGGTCCTCATAGAGGCGGGCCGTCTTGGGGTTGTAGTTGCCGGTGCCGATGTGGGAGTAGCGGCGCAGCCCCTCCGGCTCCTGGCGCACCACCAGGCAGAGCTTGCTGTGGGTCTTGAGCCCGACCAGGCCGTAGACCACGTGGCAGCCGGCCTGCTCCAGCTTGCGGGCCCAGCTGATGTTGGCCTGCTCGTCGAAGCGGGCCTTGATCTCGACCAGCACCAGGACCTGCTTGCCGGCCTCGGCGGCGTCGATGAGGGCGTCGACGATGGGGGAGTCGCCGCTGGTGCGGTAGAGCGTCTGCTTGATGGCGAGCACGGCCGGGTCGGCGGCGGCCTGCTCCACGAACGCCTGCACGCTGGTCGCGAACGAGTCGTAGGGGTGGTGCACGAGGACGTCGCGCTGGCGGATGGCCTCGAAGATGTCCTGCTGCTTGGCGGACTCGACCTCGGCCAGCGACCGGTGGGTGCGCGGCACGAACGCCGGGTACTTCAGCTCGGCGCGGTCGACGTCGGCGATGGTGTGCAGGCCGGTGAGGTCGAGCGGTGCGGGGAGGGCGAACACCTCCTGCTCGCTCACCCCGAGCTCGCGCACCAGCAGCTCGCGCACGTGCGGGTCGATGCTCTCCTCGACCTCCAGGCGCACCGGCGGGCCGAAGCGGCGGCGCATCAGCTCGCGCTCGAGCGCGTGCAGGAGGTTCTCGGCGTCGTCCTCCTCCACCTCGAGGTCCTCGTTGCGGGTGACCCGGAAGGTGTGGTGCTGGAGCACCTCCATGCCGGGGAACAGCTGCGGCAGGTGCGCGGCGATGACGTCCTCGAGCGGCACGAAGCGCAGCGGGCTGGCCTCGACGAAGCGCTGCAGCAGCGGCGGCACCTTCACCCGGGCGAAGTGCTCCACGCCGGTGGCCGGGTTGCGCACGACGACGGCGAGGTTGAGCGAGAGGCCGGAGATGTAGGGGAACGGGTGGGCCGGGTCCACCGCGAGCGGGGTGAGCACTGGGAAGACGCGCTCGCGGAAGATGACGTGCAGCCGCTCGCGCTCGCCGTCGTCCAGCTCGCTCCAGCGCAGCAGCGCGATGCCCTCGGCGGCCAGTGCCGGCAGCACCTGCTCGTGGAAGACCGCGGACTGGCGCGCGGTGAGCTCGCGGGTGGTCCGCCAGATCGCCTCGAGCACCTCGCGCGGCTGCAGCCCGCTGGCCGCCCGGACGGCCAGGCCGGTGGCGATCCGACGCTTGAGGCCGGCCACGCGCACCATGAAGAACTCGTCGAGGTTGCTGGCGAAGATGGCCAGGAACCGGGCCCGCTCGAGCAGCGGCAGGTCGGCGTCCTCGGCCAGCTCCAGGACGCGACGGTTGAACTGCAGCCAGCTCACCTCGCGGTCCAGGAACCGGTCGGCGGGCAGCTCGGGAGCGCCCTCGGCCGGGCGCGGGGCGGGCTCGGGGCGCGGGCCGATGCGCTCCACCAGGCCGCCGTCGCCGACGCCCGGCTCGGGCAGGCCCGCGTCCTCCGCCGGGCCGCCGCGCCGCGCCGCGCCGGCTCCCGAGGTGCCGGGAGCCGCCTTCTGCTGCTGGGGCCGTTGCAGGGTCACGAGGGCATCGTCGCACTGCCAGGTGAACGCAGCAGCCAGGATCAGCCGCCCGCTGCCGCCGGGGCCGCCACCGGTGCCGCCGGCCGGCTGAACATGGCGTCGACGTCCCAGGTGGTGAACCCGAGCGCGGTGTAGACGGCCACGGCGGCCGCGTTGCCGGCGTCGACGTAGAGCATCGCCGTGGGCAGCCCGCGGTGACGCAGGTGGCGCAGGCCGACCAGGGTCATCGCCCGGCCCAGCCCGTGGCCCTGCTCGGCCGGGTCCACGCCCACCACGTAGACCTCGCCGATGGCGTCGTGGCCGTGCGCCTCATGGCTGTGGGGGCCGATGCCCTCGTGCTCATGATGCTCGGCGCCGCCGTGGACCTTCGTCCAGTGGAAGGCGACCAGCCGCGGCCCCTGCGGGGTCGCGCGCTCGGCCAGGAAGAAGCCCTCGGGGTCGAACCACGGCTCGGCCATCCGCCGGCGCAGGTCGCGCAGGGTCCACGTCCCCTGCTCGGGGTGGTCGGCGAACGCGCGGGCGTTGAGCGCCACCCACGCCTCGTCGTCCTCCCCCGGGCGGAAGGTGCGCAGCGTGACGCCCTCGGGCAGGGACGGTGCCGGCAGCGCGGTGTGCAGCGGGCGGCGCATCTGCCACAGCTCGCGCACCACCACGAAGCCGAGGGCGCGGGAGAGCTCGGCCGCCGACGAGCCGCGCCCGTGCGCCCAGAGCCGCAGCCGGCCGTCCGGGGCGTGCTCGAGCAGGGTCCGCACCAGCGTCCGGCCGTAGCCGCGCCGGCGGCGGGCCGGGTCCACCACGAGCTCGGCGCTGGCGCCCTCCACCTGGTCGGTGGCGTCGAGGTGGCCGTAGGCGGCGAGGGACCCGGCCTCGCGCCCGTCCCCGGCCCAGACCAGGACGTTGAGCGCGCCGACGTCGCCGCCGTGGCGCAGGTGCAGCGCCACGTGCTCGCTCAGGGGGCTCACGCCGTCGGCGTCGGTGGCCGCCTCGACCAGGTCGGTCACGGCCGGCAGGACGGCGGGGTCGAGCCGCTGGACGACCTCGACCCGGGCGGGCGGCAGCGGCTGCTCGGCCGGTCCGGCCACCGTCGTCTCGCTCACCCGTCCGACCCTAGATCCGGCTCGACGCGGCGTCACCACCGGGTCATGAAATGGTCACCTTCCTCTTATGTAGTGGTGTTCCGGATCTGTCCGTTGCGCGCTACTGTCCGCGCACCAGCGGCCGCCCGGCACCATCTCGGCCGGATCGGCACCCACCAGCTCCCCATCCGTAGGAGACCGGAGTGAAGACCACCTTCCGAGCCCGCCGCGCCGCGGTGGCCCTGGCCGCGGCAGCCGCCACGGCCCTGGTGCCCGCGGCCAGTGCGAGCGCCCACGGCCCGGACCCCAGGGACCACGGGCGAGGGCACGGCCACGCGTACGGCCCCGACAAGCTGGTCGACGTCCAGCTGCTCGCCTTCAACGACTTCCACGGCAACCTCGAGCCGCCGGCGGGGTCGTCCGGTGCGGTGCAGGTGGCCGGCACGCACGTCGACGACAAGGGCAAGGTCGTCCCCAACACGGTCCCGGCCGGCGGTGCCGCGTACCTCGCCGGCAACCTCGCCGCCGCCCGCGCCGGTCACCGCGACTCGCTCACCGTGGCGGCCGGAGACCTCGTCGGCGCCAGCCCGCTGCTGTCCGGCGCCTTCCACGACGAACCGACCGTCCAGGCGATGAACCTGCTCGGCCTCGACGTGACCAGCGTCGGCAACCACGAGTTCGACGAGGGCTCGGCCGAGCTGCTCCGCCTCGCGAACGGCGGGTGCCGGACCAACCCCGACGGGTCGACCGCCTCGGACAGCTGCCCCGACGGCAGCTTCGAGGGGGCCGACTACCCGATGCTGGCCGCCAACGTGGTGAGCACGAAGACCGGCAAGCCGATCCTGCCGCCCTACGTCGTCAAGACGACACCGAGCGGCGCACGCATCGGCTTCATCGGCATGACGCTCAAGGGAACGCCCGACATCGTCACCGCCGCCGGCGTGGCCGGCCTGACCTTCCTCGACGAGGTGCAGACCGCGGACAAGTACGCCGACGAGCTGCAGCGGCAGGGCGTGAAGGCCATCGTCGTCCTCCTGCACCAGGGCGGGATTCCGGCGAGCGGGGTCTACGACTACGACTGCAACGCCGGCGGCGGGCTCGGGCTCACCGGGCCGGTCGTCGACATCGCGAAGCGGATGACGCCGAAGGTCGACCTCCTGGTCACCGGTCACACCCACACCTCGTACGTGTGCGACATCCCCGACCCGGCCGGGCGCGACCGGATGGTGACCAGCGCCTCGTCCTTCGGTCGCCTGTTCACGGACATCGACCTCGAGTACGACCTGCGGTCGCGCGACGTGGTGCGCACGTCCGTCACGGCGCAGAACATGATCGTCGCGCGCGACCCGGCCCGCGAGGACGCGCAGGTCGCCTCGCTGGTCTCCCACTACCAGAAGCTGCTCGAGCCGGTCGCGAACCGCGTGGTCGGCTACCTCGCCGGCACCCTCCCTGGGCGCGGCTGCGGCACGGCCTACTCGTGCCCGGGCACCGGCGAGAGCCCGGCCGGCGACCTCATCGCCGACGCCCAGCTGTGGGCGCTCCAGCACGACCCGCAGAACACGCAGGGCGCCGACTTCGCGATCATGAACCCGGGTGGCGTCCGCGGCGACTTCGTCTGCGACCCGGCACCTTGCGGTCTCACCTACGGCCAGGCGTTCGCCGTGCAGCCGTTCACGAACTTCATGAACGTCGTCGAGCTGACCGGCGCCCAGGTGAAGACGATGTTCCAGCAGCAGTGGACGAACCAGAACCCCGGCGAGCAGCGGATCCTGCAGGTCTCCAGCAACGTCAAGGAGTCCTACAACCCGTCGGCGAGCCAGGCCACAGGCAAGCTGATGTCTCTCACCATCGACGGCGCGCCCGTCGAGGACGCCAAGACCTACCGGGTCGCCATGAACGAGTTCCTCGGTGGTGGCGGCGACGGCTTCACCGTCATCAAGGATGGCGTGAAGGCCTACACCGGCTCCAGCGACCTCGACGCGCTCACCGGCTACCTCACCGCCACGACGTCGCCCAGCGACCCCTACCCGGTGCCGGCGAGCGACCGGATCTCCGTGACCTCGTGACCTCGTGACCTACGAGGCGTAGGAGACCGGCGACGGCAGCGGGAGCCGGGAGTGGGGGGGGGGGGGGGGGGGGGCGGCCGCCCCCCCGCCGCGCGGCGCGCCGGGGGGGGGGGCGCGGGGGGGGGCGGCG
>JBQCHF010000169.1:0-2804 GCA_051954955.1 Motilibacteraceae bacterium | reverse complement strand
ATCCGCCCGCCGGGCCGCTCCGCCAGCATGGCTCCACCACGACAACCACCACCGGCCCCACACCGCGATCGGGCGGTCAGCACCAATGTCCAGGCTGACCAACGTCAGCGATCAGTACACCCTAGGACAGCCGGTCGATCTGCCGGATCTTGTTCATCGCGTCGAGGGCGGCGACCTTGTAGGCCTCGGCGAGGGTCGGGTAGTTGAAGACGGCGTCGACCAGGTAGTCGACGGTGCCGCCGCAGCCCATGACCGCCTGCCCGATGTGGACGAGCTCGGTGGCGCCGGTGCCGAAGACGTGGACGCCGAGCAGCCGGTGGTGGTTCAGCGACACGAGCAGCTTCAGCACGCCGTAGGAGTCGCCGATGATCTGCCCGCGGGCCAGCTCCCGGTAGCGGGCGATTCCCACCTCGAAGGGCACGTTCTCCTTGGTGAGCTCCTCCTCGGTCTGCCCGATGTAGCTGATCTCCGGGATGCTGTAGATGCCGATCGGCTGCAGCTTCTCCATCGCGTGCACCGGCTCACCGCAGGCGTGGTGCGCTGCCAGGCGGCCCTGTTCCGAGGAGGTGGCCGCCAGCGCGGGAAAGCCGATGACATCGCCTACGGCGTAGATGTGCGGAACGGCGGTGCGGAAGTACTCATCGACCACGATCCGGCCGCGCTCGTCGGCGGTGAGGCCGGCCGCATCGAGATTGAGCCGGTCGCTGGCGCCCTGGCGGCCCGCGGAGTACATGACGGTGTCGGCGGGGATCTTCTTCCCGCTTTCCAGGATCGCGATGGCACCTTCTGGCCGTGCCTCGACGGAGGCCACGGTCTCGCTGAACCGGAAGGTGACCGAGAGATCGCGCAGGTGGTACTTGAGCGCCTCGACGACTTCGACGTCGCAGAACTCCAGCATCCGCTCGCGCCGCTCCACCACCGTGACCTTGGTGCCCAGCGCCGCGAACATGGACGCGTACTCGATCCCGATGATCCCCGCCCCCGCGACGAGCATCGACCGCGGGACCTGCTCCATCTGGATGATCCCGTCGGAGTCCATGATCGTGCGCTCGTCGAAGTCGACGCTCTTGGGCCGGGCGGGCCGGGTGCCGGTGGCGATCACTATCTTCTCAGCGGTGGCCGTGCGCAGCCTGCCGGCGCCGTCGTCGACCTCCACCGTGTGCGGGTCGGTGAAATAGGCCGTGCCGGTCAGCATCCTGACCCGGTTCCGTGTCAGCTGGCTGCGGACGACGTCCATCTCCCGGCCGACCACATGGTTGGTGCGGGCTGCCAGGTCGGCGATGGTGATCTCATCCTTGACCCGGTAGGCCTGCCCGTACATCTCCCGCTGATCCAGGCCGGTCAGGTACAGGACCGCCTCGCGCAGGGTCTTGGACGGGATCGTCCCGGTGTTGAGGCACACCCCGCCGACCATGTCCTTGCGCTCGACGATCGCCACCTGCCGCTCGAGCTTCGCCGCGGCGATCGCTGCCTTCTGGCCGCCGGGACCCGAGCCGATCACCAGGACGTCGAAGTCGTACATAGGACCAGTGTGACGACGGGAAGCGCTCTTTTGAAGCCCGGTCTGCCGGCCGGTTCCCAGTGGCCCGCGATAGCCGCCGGACCGAACCCTGCGGCTATCGGAGGGGGACCCGCGCGGTCACGGCCAGACCACCGGGAAGAGCGGATGGTCCATGGCCGCCCCGGCGGCGAGTTCCGCGTCGAGTCCCTCGAACGGCGGGGAGGTGCGCCACGGGCGCGGCGCGTGCCGGGCATCGGCCGACAGGTAGCGCAGCGAGAGGACACGACGGCGGGTCTGGTAGGGGAACCCGGGCGCTCCGTGCACGGTCAGGAAGTCGAAGAAGATGGCGTCGCCCGGCTCCAGATCGAAGCGGCGGATGTCAAACGCGCCACGGTCGGCGTCGATGTCGGGCAGCTCGGCGAGGCTTCCCTCGGGGAACCAGCGCGCTTCCCCGCGCAGAAAGGTGCGCGGCAGGAGCCACGGGCCGCGGTGCGAGGAGGCCACCAGCTCGAGGCACCCGGATTCGGGGACCGGGTCCACCGGGATCCAGACACTCACGCCGCGCCCGTCGACGTTGTAGTACGGCTGATCCTGGTGCCATGGGGTGCGCTGCCTGGTGCCGCCCTCCTTCACCAGCACGTGATCGTGATAGAAGCGGACCTGCGACGTCGCCATCAGGGTGGCCGCGATGGGGGGAACCCGGGAGTGCCGCGCCAGCCACTCGATCTCGGGTATCTCCCGCCACCGGCAGAAGTCCTCGGTGAAGGCGCCGGGGTCATCGTCGCCGCTGGCGACCTGGGCGAGCGGTCCGGGGCTGGCGAGCACCGCGCCGATCCCGCGGGCCGCCGCGGCCACCTGGCCGGCGTCGAGGACCGAGCGGACGCGCACCACGCCGTCCCGGGCGTAGGCCGCGGCCAGCCCGTCGTCCACGGACACTGGGTTCATGACCGCACTCTAGACATATGAGCAAGACTGACCTGAGGATCGACCCGCTGACGGGTGCCTATGTCGTCGTGACTCCCTGGCGGCAGCACCGGCCCAACCTTCCGGCCGGCTCGTGCCCGTTCTGCCCGGGCGGGCTCGAGGCGCCCGGGCCGTACGACGTGCTGCACATTCCCAATCGCTGGCCTGCCCTGCCCGGCGGGTGTCACGAGGTGATCCTGCACAGCCCGGACCACGACTCATCCTTCCCGGCCCTGGGCGGGCACCGGTCGGCCCGGGTCGTCGAGCTATGGTCCGCGCGCACGGCGGCGCTCGGGTCGCGCAAGGATGTCGGCTACGTGTTCGTGTTCGAGAACCGCGG
>JBQCHF010000168.1:0-12819 GCA_051954955.1 Motilibacteraceae bacterium | reverse complement strand
CTCGACACCGCCGGCCGGCCGCCGAGACCCTTCCCGCGCACGACTCCTCCCGTCACAGCGCCTTTGCTCGTGCCTGAGCGCGACGGCCAGCCGCCTGCGCTCGCCGACGCCGTGCCCACCGGCGCGTAGGGCCGCACCCGGCCGATTTGGCTCCCCGCCCCACCACGACGTACGCTTCCCGGAGCCACAGACCGCCGGTCGTCGTGCTCGGGCTCGCCCAGTACGACCGAAGGCTCCGCGCACAGCGGGCGGCCCGCGCAGGTGTCACGAGAGCAAGGCCCCAGCTAGCTGCGGTCGTCCACGCCCCGTGCGCATCCTGCGCCGGGGCGTTCGTCGTATGTCGGGCCCCTCGCGTGCCGGCGCACCAGCGTCGAAGGAGTCCCATGGCGAGGCCCGACAAGGCAGCCGCGGTCGCCGAGCTCGCGGAGGAGTTCCGCAGCTCGACCGCCGCCGTGCTGACCGAGTACCGCGGGCTCACCGTGGCCCAGCTCAAGCAGCTGCGCCGCTCGCTCGGTGAGCACACCTCCTACGCCGTGGTGAAGAACACGCTCACCAAGATCGCGGCCAAGGAGGCCGGCGTCGACGCGCTCGACGACCTCCTCCAGGGCCCCTCGGCCATCGCCTTCATCAAGGGTGACCCGGTCGAGGCCGCCAAGGGTCTGCGTGACTTCGCCAAGGCCAACCCGCTTCTGGTGATCAAGGGTGGCGTGCTCGAGGGCAAGGCCCTCAGCACGGCCGAGATCACCAGGCTCGCGGACCTCGAGTCGCGCGAGGTCCTCCTCGCCAAGCTCGCGGGCGCGATGACGGCGTCGCTCTCCCAGGCGGCCGCCCTCTTCCAGGCTCCCCTCTCGCAGGCCGCTCGCGTCGTCGAGGCCCTGCGTCAGAAGGCCGAGGAAGACCCCAGCATCCTGCGTGGCGGTGCCGGTGCCGCTGCTGCCGCTCCCGCTGCGGAGCCGGTGGCTGCGGACGAGGCCGCCCAGCCCACGGAGGAGACCGCGGAGGCCCCGGCCGACGCGGAGCCGGTCGCTGCCGCCGACGACGCCCCGGCGTCGGAGGAGTCCGCGACCACCGAGGGCTGAACCGCCCGTCCCCACCCGACACATCCCCGCTCCGGCCGCCTGGCCGGGGTGGACCGTCCAGGAAGGACCGCCACCATGGCGAAGCTCAGCACCGACGAGCTGCTCGACGCGTTCAAGGAGATGTCGCTCCTCGAGCTCAGCGAGTTCGTCAAGCAGTTCGAGGAGACCTTCGGCGTCACCGCGGCCGCCCCCGTGGCCATGGCCGTCGCCCCCGGTGCCACCGGCGGTGCCGGCGAGGCCGAGGCCGCCGCCGAGCAGGACGAGTTCGACGTCATCCTCGAGGACGCCGGCGACAAGAAGATCCAGGTCATCAAGGAGGTGCGCGGCCTCGCCAGCCTCGGCCTCAAGGAGGCCAAGGACCTCGTCGACGGCACCCCCAAGGCCGTGCTCGAGAAGGTCAACAAGGAGACCGCGGACAAGGCCAAGGCTGCCCTCGAGGGCGCCGGCGCCAAGGTGACCGTCAAGTAAGGTCGCTCCGCCTCAGCGGCGCTCGCGCCGCATCTGCTCCACCGCCGCGGGCGGCTCCCCATTCGGGGAGCCGCCCTCAGTGCGTCCGGCGGCGACCCGGCGGCGACCCGGATGTGGCCCCTCCGGGCCCGTTGGGAACGATCACGGCCCCGTGGCAAGTACTCGCCGACCGAGGTGAATTCTCCTGGGTGGGCGAGTAAAGATCACGGTCCCGTGATCGTTCCGACCGGAGCTGGCGCTGGCGTCGCTCCCACCCCCCTTCGCGGGCTGGTACGCGCTGTGAGCGCCGTCACGAGAAGGCCGTAACCCCTCCGCCGCCCGCTCGTTGGGCACGGCACCAGACCGCGAGGACCGCGGCGGGCCGAGCCGGGCGGAAGGGGCGCGACGACGTGGGCGTCGAGATCAGCGTCGACGGACTGACCAAGTCCTTCGGCCGGCAGGTCATCTGGCAGGACGTCACGCTCACCCTGCCCGCGGGTGAGATCTCGGTGATGCTCGGCCCCTCCGGCACCGGCAAGTCGGTGTTCCTCAAGACCCTGGTGGGCCTGCTCAAGCCCGACCGCGGCTCGATCGTCATCGAGGGCAAGGACCTGGTGCGGCTGCGCGAGGCCGACCTCTACGAGGTGCGCAAGCTGTTCGGCGTCCTGTTCCAGGACGGCGCCCTGTTCGGCTCGATGAACCTCTTCGACAACATCGCGTTCCCGCTGCGCGAGCACACCCGCAAGAACGAGCGGCAGATCAAGGACATCGTCCTGGAGAAGATGGAGATGGTCGGCCTCCTCGGCTCCGAGGGGAAGCTGCCTGGCGAGATCTCCGGCGGCATGCGCAAGCGGGCCGGCCTGGCCCGTGCCCTGGTGCTCGACCCCGAGATCATCCTGTTCGACGAGCCGGACTCGGGCCTGGACCCGGTGCGCACGGCCTACCTCAACCAGCTCATCGTCGACCTCAACGCCCAGATCAAGGCGACGTTCCTCATCGTCACCCACGACATCAACACCGCGCGCACGGTGCCGGACAACATCGGCCTGCTCTACCACCGGCACCTGGCGATGTTCGGGCCCCGCGAGATGCTGCTGTCCAGCGAGGAACCTGTCGTCCGCCAGTTCCTCAACGCCCAGCGCCAGGGTCCGATCGGGATGGCGGAGGAGAAGGACGCCGACGAGCTGGCCGCGGAGATGGCGGCGTTCGGCGACCTGCCGCCGCTGCCGCCCATCCCGGTGCAGCTGCAGCCCAGCGACGGCACCGTCCGGTCCACCCAGCGCGAGCCCGGCGCGTGGTGCCGCGAGCACGGGGTCGTGCCGCCGCCCGGCTCGTTCCAGAGCACCTCGCCCACGGCCGTCTCGAACCCGTCGACGACCGCCGACGTGACCGAGCTGCACCCGGCCTGGTCCGGCTCGAGCCGAGGGGCGGCGTCGTGAGCCTGCTGCTCAAGCCGGTCACCGGAACCCTCAAGCAGAGCGGCAACCTGTTCGCCTTCATGCTCGACGTCGCCCGCGCGCTGCCGAAGCGACCGTTCCAGCTGGCCGAGTTCATCCAGCAGGCGTGGTTCATCGCCTCGGTCACCATCCTGCCGACGGCGCTGGTGTCGATCCCGTTCGGGGCCGTCATCGCGCTCCAGCTCGGCGGCCTGACCCGTCAGCTGGGCGCGCAGTCGTTCACCGGCGCGGCCAGCGTGCTGGCGGTGATCCGCGAGGCCAGCCCCATCGTCACCGCGCTGCTCATCGCCGGCGCCGGCGGCTCGGCCATCTGCGCCGACCTCGGTTCCCGCAAGATCCGGGACGAGATCGACGCGATGGAGGTGCTCGGCATCTCCCCGATCCAGCGGCTGGTCGTGCCGCGGGTGGGTGCGTGCATGCTCGTCGGGCTCCTGCTCAACGGCCTCGTGTCCGTGGTCGGCGTCTGCGGCGGCTACTTCTTCAACGTGGTGCTGCAAGGCGGCACGCCGGGTGCCTACATCGCGTCGTTCACCGCGCTGGCGCAGCTGCCGGACCTGTGGGCGGGGGAGCTCAAGGCGCTCGTCTTCGGCTTCCTCGCCGCGATCGTGGCCTCCTACAAGGGACTCACCGCCGGCGGCGGACCCAAGGGCGTCGGCGACGCCGTCAACCAGTCGGTGGTGATCACGTTCATGCTCCTGTTCGTCGCGAACTTCGTCATGACGGCCGTGTACTTCCAGGTCGTCCCGCAGAAGCTGGGCTGAGCCGATGGCCACCGACACCACCCCGACCCCGCCGGTTCACGTCGAGGACCGGGTCCGCGCCAAGGCCGAGCCCAGCCGCATCCAGGCCTCGCTGGTCCGCAACGTGACCCGTCCACTGGCCGGCCTGGACGGCATGGGCCGCCAGCTGCAGTTCTACGTGCGCAGCCTGGGCTGGACCGGCCGCACGCTGCGCCGCTACAAGAAGGAGGTCCTGCGCCTGCTGGCCGAGGTGAGCCTCGGCACCGGCGCGCTCTCCGTCGTCGGTGGCACCGTGGGCGTCATCGCCTTCCTGGCGTTCTTCACCGGTACCGAGGTCGGGCTGCAGGGCTACTCGGCCCTCAACCAGCTGGGCACGGCCAACTTCACCGCGTTCCTGTCGGCCTACTTCAACACCCGGGAGATCGCCCCGCTGGTGGCCGGCCTGGCGATGGCCGCCACCGTGGGCTGCGGCTTCACCGCGCAGCTGGGCGCCATGCGGATCTCGGAGGAGATCGACGCGCTCGAGGTGATGGGCCTGCCCAGTCTGCCGTTCCTCGTCACCACCCGGATGATCGCCGGCTTCGTCGCGGTGATCCCGCTCTACGTCATCGGGCTCCTCTCGTCCTACGTCGCCGCCCGCACCATCGCGACCTTCTACTACGGCCAGTCGACCGGCACCTACGACCTCTACTTCAACCAGTACCTGCCGCCCACCGACGTCCTGTGGTCGTTCGGCAAGGTGATCGTCTTCGCGGTCGTCATCATCCTCATCCACTGCTACTACGGCTACACGGCGAGCGGTGGCCCGGCCGGTGTGGGCGTCGCGGTGGGCAAGGCGGTGCGCACCAGCATCGTGGCGATCAACGTGGTCGACTTCTTCCTCAGCCTGGCGATCTGGGGTGCCACCACGACCGTGCGGATCGCGGGGTAGCGGCCGTGCACATGCGCGCGCACCCCACCCGGGTCCGGCAGGGCACCAGCGCCGCCGTGCTCCGCCTCTACGGCGTGGTCTTCCTGCTCGTCGTGGCCCTGCTGCTCGGCCTCTCGGTGGCCGTCTACCGCAAGACGTTCACCCCCGTGGTGAAGGTGACGCTGGCGGCCGACCACGTCGGCAACCAGCTCGCTCCGCCGGCCGACGTCAAGCTGCGCGGCATCCTGGTGGGCGAGGTGCGCAAGGTCAGCACCGACGGGAGCGGCGCGAAGGTCGAGCTGGCGCTGGACCCCGACACCGTCGGCCTCATCCCGGAGAACGTCCAGGCCCGGCTGCTGCCCAAGACGCTGTTCGGCGAGAAGTTCGTCGACCTGGTCATCCCCGCGCACCCATCCGCACGCAGCCTGCACGCCGGCGACGTCATCCCGCAGGACCGCACCAGGACCGCGCTGGAGCTGGAGAAGGTGTTCGACGACCTGCTCCCGCTGCTGCGCACGCTGGACCCGCCCAAGCTCAACGCCACCCTCGGCGCCCTCGCCACCGCGCTGGAGGGCCGGGGCGACAAGCTGGGCGACAACCTGGTGCGCGTCGACCGCTACCTCACCCAGCTCAACCCGCAGCTGCCCACCCTGGACACCGACATCAGCCGGCTGGCCGAAGTCGCCGGCACCTACGCCGACGCCGCGCCCGACCTGCTGCGCATGGTCCGCGACCTCTCGGTCACCAGCCGCACCGTGGCGGAGAAGCAGCAGGCGATCTCGGCCCTGCTGCAGGGGACCGCGGGCCTCGCGGACAGCACCCGCGACCTGGTGGCCACCAACAGCGACCGGATCGTGCGGGTGGCCAGCACCGCCCGTCCTACCCTCTCGCTGCTCGCCACCTACGCCCCTGAGTTCCCCTGCTTCCTGCAGGGCTTGGCGAACTGGTCGCCCCGCGCCGAGGAGATCTTCGCCGACAACCGCCTGCACATCACCCTCGAGGTGGTCACGCCGCGGCCCGCGTACCAGCCGGACGAGAAGCTGCGCTACCTGGCCACGGACGGCCCGAGCTGCCGGGGCCTGCCGAACCCGCCGGTGCCCGATCCGGGCTACGACGTCGCCGACGGCTCGCACGGGAACGTGCCGGGTCAGGCAGGCAGCAGCACGAACGCCGGGCGTGCCCTTCCCTCCGCGCTCGTCGACGGCAGCACGATCGGCTCCACCGGCGATGCCGGGGAGAAGGCGCTGCTCGACCGCGTTGTGGCCCCGGTGACCGACACCGCCCCCGGCCGCCTCGGCGACCTCCCCACGCTGCTCTTCGGCCCGATGGCCCGCGGGACCGTGGTGGACCTCCGATGAAGACCACCTCCGCCGGGTTCAAGCTCGGCATCTTCGCGCTGGTCACGCTCCTGGCGACCGGGGTGCTGGCCTTCACCATCGGCAACTTCTCCTTCGGGCCGCGCAGCAGCTACACCGCCGTCTTCAGCGACGCCACCGGCCTGCGCAGTGGCGACGAGGTGCGGATCGCGGGCGTGAGGGTGGGTCAGGTGCAGGACGTGGCGCTCACCCGCGACGACCACGCCGCGGTCACCTTCGACGTCGACGCCTCGCGCCGGCTGCCGGCTGGGGTGCGGGTGCAGATCCGCTACCGGAACCTGGTGGGCGAGCGATACGTGGCGCTCACCGAGGGGCCGGGTGCGAACCGGACGCTGCGTCCCGGAGCCACGATCCCGCTGGCCCAGACGACTCCCGCACTCGACCTGACCGTGCTCTTCAACGGCTTCAAGCCCCTGTTCGCCGCGCTCAGCCCGAACGACGTCAACACCCTCTCCGGCGAGATCATCCAGGTGCTGCAGGGAGAAGGCGGCACCGTCACCGACCTGCTGGCGCGCACCGCGTCGCTCACCAGCACCCTGGCCGACCGGGACGCGGTCATCGGGCGCACCATCGACAACCTCGACCAGGTGCTGGCCACCGTGCAGCAGCGCGACAGCCGGCTGAGCGAGCTGATCCTGCAGCTGCAGCGTTTCGTCAGCGGGCTGTCCGCGGACCGAGCGGCCATCGGCAGCTCGCTGGCCGGCATCGCCGACCTCGCCGACGCCACCAGCGGGCTGCTGGAGCAGGGACGAGCACCGCTCAAGGACGACATCGCCCAGCTGGGGCAGGTGGCGAGCACCCTCGACGCGAACAAGTCGACCGTGGACGACGTGCTCAAGAACCTGCCCCGGAAGCTCAACACCATCACCCGTACCGCCACCTACGGCTCCTGGTTCAACTTCTACCTCTGCGACCTCAACGGCTCGGTGGAGATCCCCGGGGTGGCCAAGCTGCAGCAGCCCCACTTCGCCGTGCAGACGGGAAGGTGCGCGTCGCGATGAAGCCCTTCCGTGAGCGCGACCCGATGGTCATCGGGGCGGCCGGCCTCGGCGTCGTGGCCGCTCTGCTGGTGGCCAGCTTCAACATCCAGAGCATCCCGCCGTTCAACCGGGGGACGACCTACCGCGCGGCGTTCTCGGAGGCCGGTGGGCTCAAGCCCGGCGACGACGTCCGGATCGCCGGGGTGCAGGTCGGGACCGTGAAGGACGTCGAGCTGGCCGGCGACCATGTCGACGTGGTCATGAAGGTGGACCGCGGAACGCACTTCGGACCCGAGACCACCGCGTCCGTGCGCATCCGCACGATCCTGGGCCAGAAGTTCGTGATGCTCGAACCGAAGGGGACCGGTCAGCAGAGCCCGCGTCAGGAGATCCCGCTGGACCGCACCGTGTCCGCGTACGACGTCGTCGACGCATTCAGCGACCTGACCAGGACCACCGAGCGGATCGACACCGACCAGCTGGCCACCGCGCTGGACACCATCTCCAGCACCTTCAAGAACTCCCCGCCGGAGGTGCGCTCCGCCGTCGACGGCCTGTCCCGGCTCTCGCGCACCGTCGCCTCGCGCGACGACCAGCTGCGCCAGCTGCTGAGCCGGGCCAAGGACGTCACCGGCACGGTCGCCTCCCGCGACGCGCAGCTGCAGTCACTGGTCAAGGACGGGGACCTGCTGCTGCAGGAGGTCGCCGCCCGGCGGGACGCCATCCACCAGCTGCTGGTCAGCACCAGCGCGCTCTCGCGGCAGCTGACCGGGCTGGTGAAGGACAACCAGGCCCAGCTCGCTCCCGCGCTGGCCAAACTGCACGACGTCCTCGCCGTGCTGCAGGCCAACCAGGACAACCTCGATCGGAGCATCGCCGCCATGGCCCCCTTCGTGCGGGTCTTCGCCAACGCCCTGGGCAACGGCCGCTGGTTCGACACCTACGTGCAGAACCTCGTCGCACCGGTGCCCGCCCTGCCGAGCCTCGGGAGCGGACGATGAGGGAGACTCTGCGCGCGGCCACCTCGCCGAAGGTCGCGGCGGTGGTGCTGGCCGTCCTGCTGGTGGTGGCCCTCGCCGTCGTCCTGTGGCCCGGCCAGCCCGACCGTCGCGGTACGGCGTACTTCTCCCGCGCGGTGGGGCTCTACCAGGGCTCGGACGTGCGCGTCCTCGGGGTGCGTGTGGGCAGCGTCGACAAGGTGACACCCCAGGGCGACCGCGTCCGCGTCGACTTCTCCTACAAGTCGTCGGTGAAGATCCCGGCGTCGGCGCGGGCAGCTCTGGTGGCGCCCTCCGTGGTCAGCGACCGGTACGTCCAGCTGACCCCCGCCTACACCGGCGGCCCGGTCCTGGCCGACGGCGCGCAGATCCCGCTCGACCGCACCGCCACCCCCGTCGAGCTCGACCAGATCTTCCAGAGCCTGGACGACGTCAGCGTGGCGCTCGGGCCGAAGGGGGCGAACAAGGACGGCGCCCTGTCGCGGCTGCTCGACGTCGGGGCGGCCAACCTGAAGGGCAACGGTCAGGCCATCAACTCCTCGGTCACCGACCTGTCCGCCGCGGTCGGCACCCTGGCCGGCAGCAGCGGCGACCTGTTCGGCACGGTGAAGAACCTGCAGCAGCTCACGAGCGCTCTGGCCGCGAGCGACCAGCAGGTGCAGGCCTTCAACACCGACCTCGAGGGGGTGGCCGACCAGCTCTCCGGCGAGCGGCAGAACCTGTCCGACGCCCTGACGAACCTCAGCACGGCGCTGAACCAGGTGTCCGGCTTCGTCAAGCAGAACCGGGCGTCCCTGCAGACCAACCTGGACTCGCTGGCCCAGGTGACCGGCGTCCTGCAGCATCAGCAGGCCGCGCTGGCCCAGATCCTCGACGACGCACCGGTGGCCGTCGCGAACCTGCAGAAGGCCTACAACCCGACCAGCGGCACGCTGGACACCCGCAACGACGCCGAGCAGCTGCAGGACCCATCCTTGGTGATCTGCGCGCTGCTGGCCACGGCGGGGAGCGTGGGCAAGGACTGCGCCGGTCTCGAGCCGCTGGTCAAGACTCTCGACCCGTTGCTGCAGGGCCTGCAGACCAGCCAGCAGACCAGCGACCCGACGCTGGCCGGCATCCTGTCTCCGATCACGTCCGGAGGCGGACGATGAGCAGGTCTCCTCGTCTCGCGACGATCGGTGCGGTGGCTGCCGCGGCCGTCGGTCTCTCCGGCTGCCAGGGGATCTACGACGTCCCGCTTCCCGGCGGTGCGGCGCGCTCGCACAGCTACCACGTCACCGTGCAGTTCGACGACGTCCTCGACCTGGTGCCGCAGTCGGCGGTCAAGGTCGACGACGTCACCGTCGGGGCGGTGGAGAAGGTGAGCCTGGACGGTTGGCACGCGGTGGTGCGTCTGCGCGTCGCCGACTCGGTGAAGCTGCCGGACAACGCGGTGGCCGAGCTGCGCCAGACCAGCCTGCTGGGTGAGAAGTTCGTCGAGCTGTCGCCGCCCACCGGCGCGGCACCGGTCGGTCACCTCTCCGACGGCGACGTCATCCCGCTGGCACGCACCACCCGTGGCACGCAGGTCGAGGAGGTCCTCAGCGCCCTGTCGCTGCTGCTCAACGGCGGGGGAGTGGCACAGCTGAAGACCATCACGGTGGAGCTGAACAAGGCGATGTCCGGCCGCGAGGGCGACCTGCGCGACCTGCTCGCGCAGCTGGACACCTTCGTGGGGAACCTGGACCGGAACAAGGCGCAGATCGTGAAGGCGCTGGACAGCATCGACCGCCTCGCCGCCACGCTGGCCGAGCAGAAGAAGGACATCGCGACCGCGCTGGACAGCATCCCGCAGGGCCTGAAGGTGCTGGCGGACCAGCGGCAGCAGCTGACCACGATGCTGGTGGAGCTGGACAAGCTCGGCCAGGTGGGCACGCGCGTCATCCGCCGGTCCACGGCCGACACCGTCGCGGACCTGAAGGACCTGCAGCCGATCCTCACCAAGCTGGCGGAGGCGGGCGACTCGCTGCCCAAGTCCCTGGAGCTGCTGTTCACCTACCCCTTCCCCCGCAACGCGGTGGACGGCGGCATCCAGGGCGACTACGCCAACCTGTCCGCCACGCTCGACCTCAACCTGAACGACCTGATCAGCAACCTGCGCCAGGGCGGACTGCCGCAGCCGCCCAAGCTGCCGGGCCTTCCGTCGCTGCCCGTGCCCACCACCCTGCCGTCGCTGCCGATCCCGACCGCGCTCCCCACCCTGCCGACCGTCCCCGTGCCCAGCCTCCCGGTCGTCGGCTGCCCCACCTCCGTCGCGGGGGTGAAGCTGCCGCTCGGCTGCCCCACGCCGACGTCGACGGCCAGCCCCGCCCCGACGTCGTCCAAGGGCGGCACCTGCGTGCTGGGGCTGTGCCTGGGCGAGGCGGCCACCTCCTACGACCCGTCGTTGGCCGCGATGATGATGGGGGGCTACGCGTGATCCGCCGTTCGGTGAAGCTGCAGCTGGCCGCCTTCGCCCTCATCACCATGGTGGGGGTGTCCTACGTCGGCGCGCGCTACGTCGGGCTGCTCGACAAGCTCATCGGCGGCCAGTACGTCGTGACGGCCGACCTGGCCTCCTCCGGAGGCATCTTCGAGCACGCGCAGGTCACCTACCGGGGCGTGGTGGTCGGCAAGGTCGAGCGGCTGCGCCTGGCCGCCGACGGCGTGCACGCCGACCTCCGCCTGGACGCCTCCCCGCGGATCCCCGCCGACACCCTCGCCGTCGTCGCCGACCGCTCCGCCATCGGCGAGCAGTACCTCGACCTGCAGCCGCGCACGGACGGCGGCCCCTACCTGCACGACGGTTCGCGGATCGGTGTGCAGAACACCCGCACGCCGCTGCCGACGAGCACGCTCCTGGTGGACCTGGACCGGCTGGTCGGCAGCGTGGACCAGACGTCGTTGACCACCGTCATCGACGAGCTCGGCACCGCCCTGCAGGGCACCGGCCCCGCCCTCGGCCGGCTCATCGACGACGGCGACCAGCTCACCCGGGCCGCCACGGACGCCCTGCCGGAGACCGTCCGGCTGCTCCAGGACGGCAACACCGTGCTGGCCACCCAGCAGCGCTCCGGCTCGGCGATCCGCGGCTTCTCCAAGGACCTGGCCGACCTGGCCGACACCCTGCGGGCCTCGGACGGCTCGCTGCGGCGCGTCGTCGACGGCGGCGTGCCGGCGGTCACCGAGGTGAAGGCGCTGGTCGACGGCGCCAGCCCGGCCGTCACGACGCTGCTGGGCAACCTGCTGACCGTCAACCAGATCACCGCCACGCGGGTGCCGGGCCTGCGCCAGCTGCTGGTCACCTACCCGGTGGTGGTCGCCGGTGGCTACACGGTGGTGCCCGGCGACGGCACCGCCCACTTCGGCCTGGTGCTCAACGTGAACGACCCGCCGGTGTGCACCGCGGGCTACGAGGGCACCCACCGCCGTTCGCCGCAGGAGACCTCCGACGTGCCGGCCAACACCGCCGCCCGGTGCACCGCACCGCCGCCGGGCTCCCAGGTGCGCGGGGCGGGCAACGCGCCGCGGCCGGCGGGGGCGGACCAGGCCGCCCCGGTCCGCGCCCTCGGCGCCACCCCCTCTCCCACCGTGACCCCCACCGTGACTCCCACCTCCGCTCCTGCCTCCCCTCCTGGGGCCGAGGCCGTGACCTTCGGCCCCCCCGCGTCGTTGGGCCCGACGTACGTGGCCGGTGCCGACCCGGTGACCGGGCTGGCGCTCGGGCCGGACGGCAGCCCGCTCGCGATCGGCACGCGGGGCGGGCAGTACGCGGCGATGGGAGAGGACTCATGGCAGTGGTTGCTCCTCGGACCGCTCGGGAGCTGACGGCTCCTGCGGCGGGCGAGCCGGAGACGGCGGCGCTGGACGTCGGCGACGACGCGGGGCCGGCGGAGGGGACGGCCCGGCGGCGCGTCGGCGTCGGCTCGCCGGCCCTGCTGGTGCGGGTGCTGCTGGCCGGGGTGCTGCTGGCCGCGCTCGTCGTCGGCGGCCTCCTGCTGGTCCGGCACGGGCAGGCCGTCGCCGAGCAGTCGGTCCGCGACGACGTCCTGGCCGCGGCCCGGCAGGAGGCGGTCAACTTCACGACGCTGGACTACCGGCAGCTGGACCGCGACCTCGGGCGCGTGCTGGACGGTGCCGGCGGGTCGTTCAAGCAGCAGTTCCAGCAGCAGAGCGACCAGCTGCGCCAGCTGGTGACCGCGAACAAGGCGGTGTCCGTGGGGCAGGTCCTCGACGCGGGGCTGGTCAGCCTGGACGGGGACAGCGCCCGGGTGCTGGTGGTGGCCGACAGCCGGGTCACCAACACCGGCGCCCCGGACGGGCAGCTGCGCCGCTACCGGATGCAGCTCGACCTCGTCCGCTCCGCCGACGGCCCCACCCGCGGCCGCTGGCTGACCTCCGACCTGCAGTTCGTCGGCTGAGGGGGGCCGCGTCATGACCATCGAGCGCACCGACCGCGTCTCCCGCGACAGGCTGCCCGCTGCTCCCGCTGCTCCCGCCCGGCGTCGCCCGGTGGCGGGGGAGCGGGCCCGCGCCCGGCGCGCCCCCGCCGCAGCCGCTCCAGACCCCCGCCGCACCCCCGCGCCCGCCGCCGCGGCGGCCCCCGTCACCTCCCCGGGCCGGGGAGGGGTCGAGGACCGCGGCGACGTGCGCCGACGCCGGCATCTCCTCCCCCGTGCCGGCCGGGCAGCCGCCGCGCCGACGGACCAGGTCCCTCCGCGGGAGCCCCGGTCCGGGCGGCTGCCGGCGAGGGTGCGGCGGGTCAGGCCCTTCACCGCGGTGCTGGCCGCCCTCGCCCTGCTCGCCGCGGGCGC
>JBQCHF010000167.1:0-8227 GCA_051954955.1 Motilibacteraceae bacterium | reverse complement strand
ACCGGGATGGTCGCGATGTCGTTGAGGTACATGGCCAGCGGGTCGTCGAGCTTCTCGCCCAGCTTGAACGCCGTGGTCGGCGCGGTGGGCGAGAGCAGCACGTCGGCCTTGGCGAACGCGGCCTCGAAGTCGCGGGTGATGAGCGTGCGCACCTTCTGCGCCTGCCCGTAGTAGGCGTCGTAGTAGCCGCTGGACAGCGCGTAGGTGCCCAGGATGATCCGGCGCTTGACCTCGTCGCCGAAGCCGGCCTCGCGGGTGCGGGCCATGACGTCCTCGGCGCTGCCGCCGTCCTCGGCCACCCGCAGCCCGAACCGCATCGCGTCGAACTTGGCCAGGTTGCTCGAGCACTCGCTCGGCAGGATCAGGTAGTAGGCGGCGAGGGCCTGCTCGAAGCTGGGGCAGGAGACCTCGACGACCTCGGCGCCCAGGCCCTCGAGCAGCTTCACGGCCTCCTCGAAGCGCTGGCGCACGCCGGGCTGGTAGCCCTCGCCGCCGAGCTCGCGGACCAGGCCGATCCGCAGCCCCTTGACGTCACCGGAGCGGGCGGCTTCGACGACGGTCGGGACGGGGGCGTCGATGCTGGTGGAGTCGAGCGGGTCGTGCCCGGCGATGACCTCGTGCAGCAGCGCGGCGTCCAGCACGGTGCGGGCGCACGGCCCGGCCTGGTCCAGCGAGGACGCCAGCGCGACCAGCCCGTAGCGGGAGACCCCGCCGTAGGTCGGCTTCACACCCACCGTGCCGGTGACCGCCGCCGGCTGACGGATGGAGCCACCGGTGTCGGTGCCGATAGCCAGCGGGGCCTCGAAGGCGGCGACGGCCGCGGCCGAGCCGCCGCCAGAACCGCCGGGGATCCGGTCCAGGTCCCACGGGTTGCGGGTGGGGCCGTAGGCCGAGTGCTCGGTGGACGAGCCCATCGCGAACTCGTCCATGTTGGTCTTGCCGAGGATGACGACGCCGGCGTCCTTGAGCCGCTTGGTCACCGTGGCGTCGTAGGGCGGGCGCCAGCCCTCGAGGATCTTCGAGCCGCAGGTGGTCGGCACCCCCTGCATCGCGAGGATGTCCTTGAGGGCGAGCGGGACGCCGGCCAGCGGGCCCAGCTTCTCGCCGGCGGAGCGCTTGTCGTCGACGGCCCGGGCCGCGGCCAGCGCGCCCTCGGTGTCGACGTGCAGGAAGGCGTGCACGGCGGGGTCGACGTCGCCGATGCGGTCCAGGTGGGCCTGGGTGGCCTCGATGGCGGTGGTCTCGCCGCCGGCCAGGGCGGCGGAGAGCTCGGCGGCGGTGAGCCTGGTGAGATCACTCATTCGCTTGTCCTCAGGCTTCTTCGTCGAGGATGCGGGGCACCCGGAACTTGCCGTCCTCCGCGGACGGCGCACCGGAGAGCGCCTGGTCCTGGGTGAGGGACGGGCGCACCACGTCCGGACGCATGACGTTGGTCAGCGGCAGCGGGTGCGAGGTGGGCGGGATGTCCGCGGCGGCCACCTCCCCCACGCGCGCCACGGCGCCGAGGATCACGTCGAGCTGGCCGGCCAGGTGGTCGAGCTCGGCGTCGTCGAGGTCGATGCGGGCGAGCCGGGCGAGGTGCGCGACCTCGTCTCGGGAGATGGCGGGCATGGGGTCAGTCTAGGGAGAGCGAGAGTGGTATCAGGGGTGATACCGTCTTTGCATGGCGATGACCCTCCGGCTCTCCGACGAGGAGACGGCCGCGCTGCGAACCCGTGCCGAGCAGGAGCACCGCTCGATGCAGGAGGTGGCCCGCGAGGCCATCCGCGACTACGTCGCCCGGGCCGACCACCGTGAGCGGCTCGACGCCGTGCTGGACGAGGAGCTGCCGCGCTACGCGGACGCTCTGCGCCGCCTCGGCGAGTGAGCGTGCGCTACCTCGACCTCGAAGACGCGCTGCACATCGCGGACCGGGTGGTCGAGGGCGAGGTGCTGCTGCGCGACGTCGGACTGCTCGACGCAGCTCTCGCCAGGCCGCGCGCCACCGTCTTCGGCAAGGAGGCCTACCCGGACCTGCACGAGAAGGCCGCCGCCCTGATGCACAGCGTCGCGCGCAACCACGCACTCATCGACGGCAACAAGCGGCTGGCTCTGGCCGGCACGATCGCCTTCCTCGGCATCAACGGCTGGCGGCTCACTCTCACCGAGGACGAGGCCTACGACCTGGTCATGGCCGTGGCCGCCGGCGAGCTCGACGAGGTCGCGCCGATCGCCGAGCGGCTGCGGGCCGGCAGCGAGCCTCGCCCCCTGCCGAGCCGCTAGCCCTCGCGCCGCAGCCGGCTCACCAGCCGCTGGTCCTTGGCCGGGCCCCGCGCCTCCCAGACCAGCCGCACCCGCTCACGATGCCCGGTGACCAGACCCCGGTAGAGATCCTCCGCGCACGGGTGCTCGACCCACTCCCCCGGCCGCCAGGGGTGGAACGGGCGGCCGTCGGCGAACAGCACCTCGGGGACGCCTCCGCTAGACCCCGGCACCAGCAGGTAGGTCCGCTCGACCGGCACCTCGCGGCCGTCCCAGCGCAGGGTGCCGCGCTCGGCCCAGCGCAGCCGCTCCCCCTCATCGGTCACGACCAGGGAGCCGTGCACGCAGCCGCGCAGGCCGCTGCGCCGGTCCAGCACCGTCCGGTCCAGCCGCCACTCCCCCAGCAGATCGCGCGGGTCAGCGAGCGAGCTCACTCCTGCTCCGGCACCTGCGCGACCTCGCGGGCGGCGTCGGGCCCCTGCTCGAGCAGCACCCGGAAGCCGTCCTCGTCCAGCACCGGCACGCCGAGCTGCACGGCCTTGTCGTACTTGGAGCCGGGGCTGTCCCCCACCACCACGAAAGAAGTCTTCTTCGACACCGACCCGGCGGCCTTGCCGCCCAGGTTCTGGATCGCCTCGGTGGCGCCGTCGCGGGAGAAGCCCTCCAGCGAGCCGGTGACGACCACGGTGAGGCCCTCGAGCGGGCGGGGGCCGTCGTCGGCGCCCTCTTCCTCCATGCGCACGCCTGACGCGCGCCACTTCTCGACCACCCCGCGGTGCCAGTCCACCTCGAACCAGTCGCGCACCGAAGCCGCGATGGTGGGCCCGACGCCGTCGACGGCGGCCAGCTCCTCCTCGCTCGCGGCGCTGATGCGGTCCAGCGAGCGGAACTCGCGGGCCAGCGCCTGGGCGGCGGTGGGCCCGACGTGCCGGATGGACAGCGCGACGACCACGCGCCACAGGGGCCGCTCCTTGGCCGCGGCCAGGTTGTCCAGCAGCTTGCGGCCGTTGGCGGTGAGGCCGCCGTCCTTGCGGGTGAACAGCGGCACGCCGAGCAGCTGCTCCTCGGTGAGGCCGAAGACATCGCCCTCGTCCTCGAGCACCCCGGCGTCGAGAAGTGCTTGCGCTGCCTCGTAGCCGAGCACCTCGATGTCGAAGGCTCCCCGCCCGGCCACGAAGAACAGCCGCTCGCGCAGCTGCGCGGGGCACGATCGCGTGTTGGGGCAGCGGATGTCGACGTCGCCCTCCTTGGCCGGGCGCAGCTCGGTTCCGCACGCAGGGCAGTGCGTGGGCATGACGAACTCGCGCTCGCTACCGTCGCGCAGGTCGACCACCGGGCCGACGATCTCCGGGATGACGTCGCCGGCCTTGCGCAGCACCACGGTGTCGCCGATGAGCACGCCCTTGCGCTTGACCTCGTTGGCGTTGTGCAGCGTGGCCATCTCGACGGTGGAGCCGGAGACCTTGACCGGCGCCATCACCCCGAACGGGGTGACCCGGCCGGTCCGACCGACGTTCACCTGGATGTCCAGCAGCCTGGTGGTGACCTCCTCCGGCGGGTACTTGTAGGCGATCGCCCAGCGCGGGGCTCGGGAGGTGGAGCCCAGCCGGCGCTGCAGCGCGACCTGGTCGACCTTCACCACCACGCCATCGATCTCGTGCTCGACGTCGTGCCGGTGCTCGCCGTAGTACGACACGAAGTCGGAGACGCCGGCGAGGTCCTTGACCACCCGGACCCGGTCGCTGACCGGCAGCCCCCACGAGGCGAGCGCCTCGTAGGCGGTGGACTGCCGCTCGGGCTCGAAGCCGTCGCGCCGGCCCAGGCCGTGGCAGACCAGCCGCAGCGGACGCGACGCGGTGACCCGCGGGTCCTTCTGCCGCAGCGAGCCCGCCGCGGTGTTGCGTGGGTTGGCGAACGGCGCCTTGCCGGCCGCAACCAGCGAGGCGTTGAGCTCCTCGAACCCGGCCACCGGGAAGTAGATCTCGCCGCGCACCTCGAGCAGCGCGGGGACGGGGACCTCGGAGCCGTCGAGCCGGTGCGGGACGTTCTCGATGGTGCGCACGTTGAGCGTGACGTCCTCGCCGGTACGGCCGTCGCCGCGGGTGGCCGCCCGTACCAGCCGGCCGTTCTCGTAGGTGAGGTTGACCGCCAGGCCGTCGACCTTGAGCTCGCAGAGGTACTCCGCGCCCTCGCCGCCCTCCTTGACCACCCGGTCCGCCCAGGCGGCCAGCTCCTCCTGCGAGAAGGCGTTGTCCAGGCTCATCATCGGCTCGAGGTGGTCCACCGCGGTGAACTCGGTGGCCACCGCCCCGCCGACCTTCTGGGTGGGCGAGTCGGGCGTGCGCAGCGCCGGGAACTGCTCCTCGAGCTGCTCCAGCTCGCGCATCCAGCCGTCGAACTCCGCGTCGGAGACGGTGGGCCGGTCCAGCACGTAGTAGCGGTAGCGAGCGTCCTCGACCAGCCCGGACAGCTCCGCGTGCCGCTCGCGCGCCGGCACCGACGGCTCGGCCTGCTCGGCTACCTGCCCGCCGCTGGGCAGCTCCTCGCTCACTCGCGCACCCCTGTGTCGTCGATCGGGTCCTCGACCAGCGTCCGCGCGGCCTCGCGGGCCACGCGCATCGTCTCCCGCGCGCCGGCCGGCGAGGCGCCGGCCAGCCCGCAGGTGGGCGTGACGACGACGGACGCGGCCAGCGCCTCCGGATCGAACCCGAGCCGCGACCACAGCCGCCGTACGCCCGCGACCGTAGTGGCCGGCTCCGACGGTCTGGCTCCGGCCGGGACGACCGCGGGGACGGCCCCCGCCCACAGCGTGAGCCCGGCCTCCACCGCCTCGCCGAACGCCTCGTCCAGCACGGACGCGCGGCCGACGTCGAGCAGCCGCACGTCGACCGACAGCCCGGCCGCGCCGGCCCGGCGGAACAGGGCCAGCGGCGGGTCGGCGGCGCAGCAGTGGACGACGACGGGAGCGCCGGCGGACTCGATCACCGCGGCGAGCGCCTGCTCGGCGACCTGCTCCTCCACCGCGCGGATGCGCCCGAAGCCGGACATGGTCCTCAGCGCCCCGGCCAGCACCCCGGGCAGGGCGGGCTCGTCGAGCTGCAGCACGACGTCGGCGCCGGGCACCCGCTTGCGCACCTCGGCCACGTGCGCGGCGGCGGCCTCGGCCAGCGAGGCGGCGAGGTCGCGGGCGGCGCCGGTGTCGGACACCGCCCGCTCGCCGCGGGGCAGGTCCAGGGTGGCCGCGAGCGTCCACGGCCCGGCCAGCTGGACCTTGAGCGGTCCGGTGAGGCCCTGGGTGTGCTCCTCCAGCGCGTCGAGGTCCTCGCGCAGCATGGCGAGCGCCCGGTTCTCGTCCCGGCCGGCTCTGTCGACCAGCCGCCAGCCGGCCGGCTGCAGGTCCACGTGCAGGTCCACCAGCAGGGCGGCGGTGCGCCCGACCAGGTCCGCGCCGGCGCCGCGGGCGGGCAGCTCGGGCAGGTGCGGCAGGTCCGGCAGCTCGCCCACCACCAGCCGCACGGCCTCGCGCGGGTCGGTGCCCGGCAGCGAGCCGACGCCGCTGGCCGCGCCGACCGGGACGGCCGCGCGGGGCTCGCTCACGCCGACGCCTCGGCGGCCGAACGCTGCCCAGCCCGCGCGATGGTGGCCGAGCCGACCGCCCGGTCCCCGCGGGGATCCGGCAGGTAGAGCACCACCGACTGGCCCGGGGCCACGCCGTGCACCGGACGCTCCAGCTCCACCACCAGGGCGCCGTCGACGACGTCGGCGCGCGCCGGCACCGCCTCGCCGTGGGCACGCACCTGGGCGCGGCACACCAGCGGCAGCTCCGGCGCGGGGCCGCACCACAGCGGAGCGCCCCCGACGAGCTCGGTGACCGCCAGCCGCTCGCGCGGCCCGACCGTGACGGTCCGGTCGACCGGACTGACGTCCAGGACGTAGCGCGGCCTGCCGTCCGGGGCGGGCACCCCCAGGCGCAGCCCCCGGCGCTGCCCCACGGTGAAGCCGTAGGCGCCGTCGTGCTCGCCGACCGCCGACCCGCTCTCGTCCACGATCGGCCCCGGCTGCGGGCCGAGCCGCTGCCGCAGCCAGCCGGCAGTGTCGCCGTCGGCGATGAAGCAGACGTCGTGGCTGTCGGGCTTGTCGGCCACCGCCAGGCCCCGCCGCGCGGCCTCGGCGCGCACCTGCTCCTTGGTCGAGCCGCCCAGCGGGAACAGCGAGTGCGCCAGCTGCCCGGGGGTGAGCACGCCCAGCACGTAGGACTGGTCCTTGCCGGCGTCCACCGAGCGGTGCAGGGTGCGGCTCCGCTGTCCGTCGATCGGGGACTCGGCGAGCACGGCGTAGTGGCCGGTGCAGACGGCGTCGAAGCCGAGCGCCAGCGCCTTGTCCAGCACCGCCGCGAACTTGATCCGCTCGTTGCAGCGCACGCACGGGTTGGGGGTGCGCCCGGCCGCGTACTCGGCCAGGAAGTCCTCGACGACGTCGGCGTGGAACCGCTCGGCCATGTCCCAGACGTAGAAGGGGATCCCGAGCACGTCCGCGGCGCGGCGGGCGTCTCGCGCGTCCTCCACCGTGCAGCAGCCACGGGCACCGGTGCGGTGGCTCTGCGGCGAGCGGGACAGCGCCAGGTGGACGCCGGTGACCTCGTGGCCGGCCTCGACGGCGCGGGCCGCGGCCACGGCGGAGTCGACGCCGCCGGACATGGCAGCGAGCACGCGCACGGCTCAGCCCTCGACCAGCGCCGGTGGCACGGTGGTCAGGCCGGCGCGCCGGGCCCGCTCCACCACCGGGCCGAGGGCCTCGAGCAGCGCGTCGACGTCGGCGCCGGTGGAGGTGTGCCCCAGCGAGAACCGCAGCGAGCCGCGGGCCAGCTCCTCCGGAACGCCCATGGCCAGCAGCACGTGACTCGGACGCGGCACGCCGGCCGAGCAAGCCGAGCCGGTGGAGCACTCGACGCCGCGGGCGTCGAGCAGCAGCAGCAGACTGTCGCCCTCGCAGCCGGGGAAGGAGAAGTGGGCGTTGCCGGCCAGCCGGCGCGCCGGGTCCGGGCTGGGGTCGCCGTTCAGCACCGCGTCGGGCACCTGCGCCAGCACCCCTGCCACCAGCCGGTCGCGCAGGGCCGCGAGCCGTGCCACCCGCTCCTCCAGACCCGCCACGGTCGCCCTCAGCGCCGCTGCGAACGAGGCGACGGCGGGGGCGTCGACGGTGCCCGAGCGCTCGCGCTCCTGCTGCCCGCCGTGCAGCAGCGCGGTGAGCGGCACGTCGCGGCCCACCAGCAGCGCCCCGACGCCGATCGGGCCGCCGACCTTGTGGGCGCTCACGGTGAGCGCGTCCAGTCCGGAGGCGGCGAAGTCGACCGGCAGGTGCCCGACCGCCTGCACCGCGTCGGAGTGGACCGGGACGCCGTAGCGGTGCGCCGTCTCGACGATCTCGGCGACCGGCTGGACGGTGCCGACCTCGTTGTTGGCCCACATGACCGTGACCAGCGCGACCGACTCCGGGTCGCGGGCCAGCGCCGCCTCCAACGCGCCGAGGTCGACCCGGCCGGAGGAATCCACCGGCAGCCACTCGACCTGCGCGCCCTCGGCGTCGGCGAGCCACTGCACCGGGTCCATCACCGCGTGGTGCTCGACGCTGCTGGCCAGGATGCGGGTGCGCCGCGGTTCCTGCGCCCGGCGGGACCAGTAGATGCCCTTGACGGCGAGGTTGTCGGCCTCGGTGCCGCCGCCGGTGAAGACCACCTCGCTGGGCCGGGCGCCGAGCGCCGCCGCCACCGTCTCGCGCGACTCCTCGACCACCCGCCGGGCCCGCCGCCCGGAGGCGTGCAGGGAGGAGGCATTGCCGACTGACCCCAGGTGCGCGGTGAGTGCCTCGACCGCCTCGGGGAGCATGGGGGTGGTCGCCGCGTGGTCCAGGTAGACCATCGTCGGGAGTCTAGACGCGCCCAGGGGGGGCGCGGCCCGGGGGGACTCCCCCCCCGGCGGGGGGGGGG
>JBQCHF010000166.1:0-26674 GCA_051954955.1 Motilibacteraceae bacterium | reverse complement strand
CCCCCCCCCCCCCCCCCCCGGGGCAGAGCACCCGAGCGAGCTCGGCGAGAGGAAGGCAGTCGCGCGAAGTCCTCGAGCATCGAGAGGTCGAGCACCGTCTCCGCATCCATCGCCGGCAGCCGTGCGGCATAGCTCTCGGCTATGGCGTCGTACGCCGTCCTGGTGCGGCACCGCTCGTCAGGTCCCACGTCAGAGCACGGACTGCCCGATCGGCCCCGGGTTGTACGCGACCTCCCACCGGAACCCGTCCGGGTCGGCGAAGTAGCCCGTGTAGCCGCCCCAGTCGCGGGCGGTGGGGCTGGCCACGATGGTCCCGCCGACGAACTGGACCTCGGCGAGCACGCGGTCGACGTCGGCCGGTGAGGCGACGTTGTGGGCCAGCGTGAACGGCAGCGCGCCGGTGGCCCGCGCGATCGGCCCGAGCTCGCCGACCGCGGAGCTCTCCTGCCACAGCGACAGCACGACCTTCTCCCCCACCCGGATCATCAAGACCTCGCCGGGCACGTCCAGCTCCGCCGGCCAGCCGAGACCCTCCACGTAGAACGCGCGGCTGCGGTCGAGCTCGCGCACGACCAGGGTCACGAAGCTCAGGCGAGGGTCCATGCGCCGACGCTACCGGCCCTCCCAGGCCCCGCCCGCGCCGTCGGCACGCCGGGCGAGCTCGCGGACCAGCTCGGCCACCTCGCTGGGGTCGAGGCCGCCGAGGGGCCCGGTGCCGTACCAGGTCGCGTCGGCCGCCTCGAGCAGCTCCCGCCACCGCGGCTCCTGCCCGGCCAGCCAACGTGCCCCCGCCCGCTTGGAGTGCGGGACGCCGGTGGCCGCGTAGGTGGCCGACCTGGCGACGGTGAGCACCGCGTAGGCGCGGACGTCGTCGTCCTCCGCCTCGTCCAGCCAGCCGGGCCACGCGACCAGCTCCTCGAGCAGCACCTGCCGCACCAGCGGCCACGGCACCGGCCCGAGCGGGTCGGGCGCAGCGTGGAGCACCTGGCCGCGGGCCGCCGCCTCCCAGTCGAGCAGCCGGCGGCGTTCGGCAGGGGCGAGGTGCAGCGGCTCGCCGGGGCTGATCCGCCCGACCGCTCGCGCCGAGCACCCTTCCTCGACGACGTCCTGCACCGCCTCGCGGGTGACGAGGCCGACCTCGACCCGGTCGACCCACGCGGGACGGCGGGCGAAGAGGGTGCTCAGCTGCGCCGAGAGGCGGTCGACGTCCTGGCTCGTCGGGTCCTCCACCAGCACCGCCAGCAGGTCCACGTCACTGCGGCTGGGGTCGAAGTCGCCGTGCACCCAGGAGCCGTGCGCCACCACACTGCTCAGCCGGCCCGGCAGCGCGCGGCTGAGCGCTCCGACCAGTTCCCGCGCCACCTCGTCGGCGTCCAGCGCCCGCCCCGTGCCTGCCACCGCGCCACTATGCCCCTGGCGCGACCGACGGGGCATCGCCGATTCGGGTGCTAGCGTCCCGAGTCATGCCGTGCTTCGCCGCTGGACGCACCCGCCGCTGAGGCGGCCCCCGCCGGGCCGCGACCGCCGACGTGACCCACGTCGGCCCCTTCCGTGTCCCTCAGTCGAGCTCTCTCCTCACAGCGAAGGCAGCGGCAGCATGCACCTGCGTCCCTATGAACCGGCCGACCTCGACGGCCTGCTCTCCCTCACCATCGACACGTTCGGTCCCTTCTACGAGCAGTCGGTGCGCTCGCTCGTCGGCGAGCGGATCTTCCAGCACCAGCACGGCGACTGGCGCGAGGACTACCGCCGGGAGGTCCCGACGCTGCACGACCCGGCGCAGCATCGGCACGTCCTCCTCGCCGTCGAGGCCGTCCAGGCAGTCGAGGCGGTCGATGCGGACCGCATCGTGGGGTTCGTCGCCTGGTCGGTCCTGCCCGAGCGCAGGCACGGCCAGATCACGCACCTCGCCGTGGACCAGGGCCACCGCCGCCACGGCGTGGCGGGCGAGCTCTTCGACGCCGCGCTCGCGGCGATGCGCGCCGACGGCGTCGACGTCGTCGCCCTTGGGACCGGGGGCGAGTGGTTCCACGAGCCGGCGCGCGCGTTCTACGAGAGCAAGGGGATGGTGGCCGTGCCCGGCGTCTACTACTTCACCGAGCTCTAGGGTCCGGCGTGGGCACGTCTGCGCGCGGGGAGGTGTCGGATCCGGGCGCGGCCAGTCGTAGCACTGGTGGTCGGCGTCCACGCCCGGGCGCCCGTTCAGTGAGGAAGAGGTTCCCATGCAGTACCTGGTGTCCGTGATCGACGACTCCACCGGCTCCGCGACCGACGACGAGATGGCACAGATCGACGCCTACAACGACCGTCTGCAGGCCGACGGGCACTGGGTCTTCGCCGGCGGCCTGGGGGCGCCAGGCACCGCGACGGTCGTGGACAACCGCGGTGGCGATCCGGTTCTCACCGACGGCCCGTTCCTGGAGTCGAAGGAGTACCTGGCCGGCTTCTGGATCCTGGAGGCGGCCGACCTGGACGTCGCGCTGCGGCTGGCCGCCGAGGGGTCCAGGGCCTGCAACCGGCGCGTGGAGGTGCGGCCGTTCCTGGGCTAGCGGACAGCCGCGCCGACGTCGAGGCGGCGATCAGCCGAGCCCACCGCGAGGAGTGGGCCCGGCTGGTCGCCACCCTCGCGCGCCGGTTCGGCGACCTCGACCTCGCGGAGGAGTCGGCGGCCGAGACGTTCGCCACCGCCGTCGAACGATGGCCGGCGGACGGCGTGCCGCCCAACCCCGGCGGCTGGCTCACCACCACCGCCACCCGCAAGGCCATCGACCGGCTACGACGCGAGAACCGACGCGCGGACAAGGAGAAGGAGGCCGGCTCCTTGTACGACAGTCCGTCGGAGCCGCTCGGCGTCATCGACGACGACCGCCTGCGACTGCTCTTCACCTGCTGCCACCCCGCGCTCGCGATGGAGACCCGCGTGGCGCTGACGCTGCGTCTGGTCGGGGGCCTCACCGTCCCCGAGATCGCCCGCGCGTTCCTGGTGCAGGAGGGCGCGATGGGTCAGCGGATCACGCGCGCCAAGGCCAAGATCAAGGCAGCGGGCATCCCCTACCGCGTGCCCGCGGCCGAGGACCTGCCCGCGCGGGTCTCCGGGGTCCTCGCCGTCCTCTACCTCGTCTTCAACGAGGGCTACCTCGCCAGCGGACCCGACTCCCCGCCGGTGCGGGCGGAGCTCACCGCGGAGGCCATCCGGCTCACCCGCCTGGTCCACGTCCTCCTGCCCGACGATGGCGAGGCGACCGGCCTGCTCGCGCTGATGCTGCTCACCGAGGCCCGCCGCCCCGCCCGCGTCTCGGCCGGCGGCGAGCTGGTGACGCTCGACCAGCAGGACCGTCACCAGTGGGACGCAGCCCTCGTCGCCGAGGGCCACGGGCTGGTGCGCGAGCGCATCGCCAGTGGGGTGGCGCCCGGTCGCTACCAGCTCCTGGCCGCGGTCAACGCCGTGCACACCTCGGCCCCGACAGCCGCGGACACCGACTGGTCGCAGGTCCTCGCCCTCTACGACCAGCTGCTCCGCCTCGACCCCTCGCCGATCGTGGCTCTCAACCGGGCCGTCGCCGTCGCCGAGCTCGACGGTCCGCAGGTCGCGCTGGCCCAGATCGACCGGCTCGAGCCAGCCCTGGCCGGCTACCACGCCTTCCACGCGACCCGCGCGGACCTGCTCCGCCGGCTGGGCCGGGCCGACGACACACGTGCCGCCTACGACCGGGCGATCGAACTGGCGGGCAACAGCGCTGAGGTCGCCTACCTGACCCGGCGGCGAGACCAGCTGATCAACCGGCGCGAAAGCTCCTAGCAGCGGCAGTGAGCTCGTAGAGAGCAGTGCCCTTCGCTGGCTGATCGACCTGGTAATTTGAGGTCGGCGGCAATACCGAGGGGGGTCTATGTACATTCTGCAGGCCGACGAGACGAACACGGAGCCCGCACAGGGAGACTTCTTTCTTTACGGCGGGCTTGTAGTACCGATCGACCGCCTGCCCGAGATCCACGGGGCAGTTGCCCGCGTTCGGGAGAAATACGGATTCGCCAACGACGACCAGTTCAAATTCCACACGCGTACTCGTCCCGCTGCCTTGAGCAGCAAGGACTGGACTGCGGCCAAGGCGGAGGTGCTGACAGCAGCGTCCGATCTTGGCGTAGAGTTGATCGTCTATGTAGTCCACCACGGCATCGCGAGGGGAGTCTCTGTCGAAGAGCGGAACGAGTACGCCTTAAACTCCTTAATTGCTCACTTCGACATGAGGTATCTGAACGAGAAATCGTCCTTCGGCATGGTCTCCATCGACAGACTCAACGAGAAGTTCGGCTATGGATACTTGCGCGATCGCTTTCAGAATCCTTTATCGCTTCCCGATGGACGCAGCGTCGTCTTATCGCGGGTGCTTCATTACTCCATGACGTGTGATGGAGCATCGCACCTGAGCAGTCTCGTTGACATCGCTCTCGGTGGCGTTCGGTACTGCGTAAACGCTGCCACGGGCCGTGGCAAAGACGACGTCGCGGAACAGTTGTTCCCAGCGGTGGCTAAACTGATGTGGCAGAAAAGAGTCGGTGACGACATCCAGGTTGGCGGGTACGGCTTCCTTCAGTACCCTAAGGAAATCAAAGCACCAGTTTATCGAGAAGCGTACGCGACCTTGGCTGAAACCCTGGCCAATTATGCCGGCAGCAACTGACATTGGGCGACCCCGCTAAGGGAAGTGGCGGGCTAGGTCCCGTCGGGGCCTCCCCTCACACGTTGAAGCGGAACTCCACCACGTCGCCGTCCGCCATGACGTAGTCCTTGCCCTCGATGCGGACCTTGCCGCGCGAGCGCGCCTCGCCCATCGAGCCGGCGTCCATCAGGTCCTCGTAGGAGACGACCTCGGCCTTGATGAAGCCGCGCTGGAAGTCGGTGTGGATGACGCCGGCGGCCTCCGGTGCGGTGGCGCCCTGGCGGATCGTCCAGGCGCGGGCCTCCTTGGGCCCGGCGGTGAGGTAGGTCTGCAGGCCGAGGGTGGCGAAGCCGACCCGTGCCAGGATGGACAGGCCCGACTCGTCCTGCCCCATCGAGGCGAGCAGCTCGAGCGCCTCCTCGTCGGGCAGCTCGACCAGCTCGGACTCGATCTTGGCGTCGAGGAAGATCGCTTCGGCGGGCGCGACCAGCGCGCGCATCTCGTCCTTGAGCGCCTCGTTGCCCATCTCCTCCTCGTCCACGTTGAAGACGTAGAGGAAAGGCTTGATCGTGAGCAGGTGCAGGTCGCGCAGCAGCTCGACGTCCACCCCGGCCTTGGCCGCGCCGGCGAACAGCGTGGTGCCGGTGTCCAGCAGCTCCTTGGCCTTCTGCACAGCGGCGACGACCGGCGCGGTCTCCTTCTTCATCCGCGCCTCCTTCTCCAGGCGCGGCAGGGCCTTCTCGATCGTCTGCAGGTCGGCGAGGATCAGCTCGGTGTTGATCGTCTCGATGTCGTCCTTGGGTGCCACCTTGCCGTCCACGTGCACCACGTCCGGGTCGGTGAACACGCGGATGACCTGGCAGATGGCGTCGGCCTCGCGGATGTTGGCCAGGAACTTGTTGCCCAGCCCCTGACCCTCGCTGGCGCCGCGGACGATGCCGGCGATGTCGACGAAGGACACCGTGGCCGGCACGACCTTCTCGCTGGCGAACAGCTCGGCCAGCTTCCCGAGCCGCTCGTCCGGCACCCCGACCACGCCCACGTTGGGCTCGATGGTGGCGAACGGGTAGTTCGCCGCGAGGACGTCGTTCTTGGTCAGCGCGTTGAACAGCGTGGACTTGCCGACGTTGGGCAGGCCGACGATGCCGATGGAGAGGCTCACGGGGCACCAGCCTACGGGCCGACGCGCCACCGCCGGACCGGGCTCCCGGGGCTCAGAGCTCGCGCAGGATGCGCTCGCGCGCGGCCGCCCGCTCGGCGGCGTCGATGGCGCCGGCGGCGTGCAGGGCGTCGACCTCCGCCAGCCGCTCAGCCACCGGCCGCCCGTCGCGCGACTCGTCCCCCACCGCGTTCTGCGCGGGGGCGAGGAGCGCGGACCGGCGCAGCGCCCCCGTCATCTGGATGTCCGCCGCGAACGGGTCCAGCCCCTCCCGACGGCTCACCTGGGTCCGACGCACGACGCCGACCACGGTGACGACGAAACCGCACACGACGAGCGCGAGCACCAGCGCGAAGAAGACGGCGAAAGCCGTCGGCATGCCGGTGAGCAGACCGCTGTCCCCGAACACGAATCCCACCCCTTACCGGACCGCCCCTCGGCCGTCCCGGTCGCTCCGTACTCTGCCGCACATCTGTAGCCGGCGTGACGGTTCGCGGCGTTTCGCGAAGCTGTCAGAGCTGTCAGAGCTGTCAGAGGCTCGTGCCACGCTGCGCCCATGTCCCCCGCCTCGCTCGTCCTGCTGCTCCTCGGTCTCCTGCTGGGTCTCGTCGCCGGCGTGCTGGCCGGCCTGCGGCTCGGCGGTCGCCGCGGCGCGGTCGACCTCGCCGTCCTCGAGGAGCGCGACCGCCGGCTGGTCGAGGCCACCGAGGCGCGGCTGCGGCAGACCGCGCTGGCACTGCAGGCCCGGGGCGACGGCGACGCCGAGGCCCGTCGGGTGGCCGTCGAGGGGCTGGTGGCCCCGCTGCGGGACACCCTGGGCCGGGTCGAGGGGCATCTGCGCGAGCTCGAGCGGGCCCGCATCGACTCCTGCGCCCGGCTCACCGAACAGGTCGACGCCGTCCGGGTCACCGGCGAGCAGCTGCGCCGGGAGACCGGAGCGCTGGTCACGGCGCTGCGCGCGCCGCAGACCCGCGGGCGATGGGGCGAGCTGCAGCTGCGCCGGGTGGTCGAGATGGCCGGCATGGTCGAGCACTGCGACTTCGACGAGCAGGCCTCCGTGCGCGGGGACGACGGCCTGCTCCGCCCGGACCTGGTGGTCCGCCTCGCCGGGGGGCGCAGCGTGGTGGTGGACAGCAAGGTGAGCCTGGCGGCCTACCTGGAGGCGGCCGAGACCCAGGACCCCGACGTCCGCGCGCAGCGGCTCGCGGCGCACGCCCGGCACCTGCGCAAGCACGTCGACGACCTGGCCGGCAAGGCCTACTGGGCGCAGTTCGCCGCCTCCCCCGAGTTCGTCGTGCTCTTCGTGCCCGGCGAGGCCTTCCTCGCTCCGGCGCTGGAGGCCGACCCCACCCTGCTCGAGCACGCCATGGGCAAGCGGGTCATCGTCGCCACCCCCACCACGCTCATGTCGCTGCTGCGCACCGTGGCCTACGCCTGGCAGCAGGAGGCGCTCACCGAGAACGCCCGCGAGGTGTTCGCGCTGGGCCGCGAGCTCTACGACCGGCTGAGCACCCTGGGAAGGCACGTGGACAAGCTCGGCCGCTCGGTCGGGCGGGTGGTGGCCGACTACAACACCGCGGTCGGCTCGCTGGAGGGGCGGGTGCTGGTGTCCGCGCGGCGTCTGAAGGACCTCAAGGTCGTCGAGGCCGAGCTGGAGCGGCCACGACCGGTCGAGGAGGCACCCCGCCCGCTGGGCGCGCCCGAGCTCGTGCAGGACCGCGACGACCGCGACGAGACCACCATCGAGGAAGAGCCTGACCTGGCCCCGCGCGGCGACGGCCTCGCCGAGCACGTCGCCCAGGTCGAGCGGATGGCCGGCACCGACGTCGGCGGGCAGCAGGAGACCGCACGCACCGCCTGAGCGTCAGGCCTCGGGCGCCACGCTCGGGCCTCAGGCCAGGCCGGTCACCGTCACCAGGCTGCGGGCGGGAGACCCGAGCCGGCCGGCAGCGGCGGCCCGCAGCAGGGTCCGCGGCGGCACCCGGCGGAACAGCACGACCGCGTTGCAGGCCAGCGCCAGCAGCGAGGAGACGACGACCGCCTCGTCGCCGCGGCCCAGCCCGTAGGCCGCCCAGACCACCGCGCTGGCCAGCGCCAGGGCGTAGGTGCCCGGCGCGAGCCCGCGCAGGTCGCCGCCCCGCACCGCCAGGCGCACCTGCGGCAGCTGGCGCACGGTGCCCACCGTCGTCGCGATCACCCCGACCGCGGCGGTGCCCGGCCCGAGCAGCACGGCCAGCACGACCAGCGCCCCGAGCGAGGCGAGGACGAGCAGCACCGGGCGCCGCCGGTGCCGGGCCAGCAGCGCGAGGGTGGCGATGGCCAGCAGGGCCGAGGGCGCGTTGGCGATCATCTGCGCCGGGTCGCGCTCGGCGGTCCCGTAGGTCAACCAGGCCAGCACCGAGACGGTGCCCAGCGTCGTGCTGGCCGCCGAGAGCCCCGCGGTCGTCCCCGACCGGCGCAGCCGCTGCAGCTGCGGCACCGAGCTGGCCACGCCGACGGCCGCGGCCAGCAGGCCGAGGAGGGTGAGCAGGTCGGGCAGCGAGAGCAGACGGGACAGCTGGAGCACGATCGCAGTGATCGGCCGATCGGACCCCTGCTTGATCGATCCAGAACGTGGCGCCGCCCACATCCTTCGACATGATCGTGAAGGGTCGGTGACCGCTTCCGGTCACCGACCCTCCATGATCGCTGCGAGGGTGGGAGATCAGGACGTGGCGCGGGCCGCCTTCAGGTCGCGGCGCAGCTCCGGCGGCAGCGCGAACAGCAGGCTCTCCTCGGCCGAGACGACTTCCTCGACCTCGCCGAAGCCGTGCACCGCAAGCAGGTCGAGCACTCCGCGCACGAGGATCTCGGGCACCGAGGCGCCGCTGGTGACGCCCACCGTGCGCGCCCCCTCGAGCCAGGCCAGGTCGATCTCGGTGGCCTTGTCGACCCGGTGCGCGGCCTTCGCCCCGCTCTCCAGCGCGACCTCGACCAGCCGCACCGAGTTGGAGGAGTTGCCCGAGCCGACCACGATCACCAGGTCCGCGTTGCGGGAGATCTCCTTTACCGCGACCTGCCGGTTCTGGGTGGCGTAGCAGATGTCGTCGCTGGGCGGGTCCTGCAGCGCAGGGAACCGCTCGCGCAGGCGGCGCACCGTCTCCATCGTCTCGTCCACCGACAGGGTGGTCTGCGCGAGCCAGACCACCCGCTCGGGGTCGCGGACGACGACGTCGGCCACGTGGTCGGGACCGTCCACGAGCTGGATGTTGGCCGGCGCCTCGCCGCTGGTGCCGACGACCTCCTCGTGCCCCTCGTGGCCGATGAGCAGGATGTCGAAGTCCTCGTTGGCGAAGCGCCGCGCCTCGTGGTGCACCTTGGTGACCAGCGGGCAGGTGGCGTCGATGGTGCGCAGGCTGCGCGCCTTCGCCTCCTCGTGCACCGTGGGGGCGACACCGTGGGCGGAGAAGATGACCATGGCGCCCTCGGGCACCTCGTCGGTCTCGTCCACGAAGATCGCGCCACGCTGCTCGAGGGTCTCGACCACGTGCTTGTTGTGCACGATCTGCTTGCGCACGTAGACGGGCGGCCCGTAGAGCTCGAGGGCCTTCTCCACGGTGACGACGGCGCGGTCCACACCGGCGCAGTAGCCGCGCGGGGCGGCCAGGCGCACGACGCGCGGACGGTCCTCCGTCGAGTCGGTCCCCGCCTGCGTGGCGGTGCTCGACGGCGCGGTCTGCGCGGTGCTGGGCGCGGCGCTCATGGGTCCATCGTAGGAGCCCGTCGCTCAGCGGCACCTCGGTCGCACGTCCTGGGACCGGCAGCACCCCCGCTCTCTCGTAGGCTCGCCGCCCGTGGGGACCCCGCGAGAGCCGAGCAGCGCCGGCCCGACCTCGGCCGGCCCGACCTCGCCCGAGCACCCGTGGCCGGTCCGCACCGTCTCCCAGCGGATCGGCCAGTGGGTGGCCCGCCTCGGCGAGGTGTGGGTGGAGGGCCAGGTCACCCAGGTCAGCCGCCGGCCGGGGGCGGGCACCGCCTTCCTCTCGCTGCGCGACCCGGCCGCCGACGTCAGCATCAGCTGCACCTGCTCGCCCCGTGTGCTCGACGCCCTCGGCGCCCCGCTCGTGGACGGCGCGCACGTGGTGGTGCACGGCAGGCCCAGCTGGTACCTGGGCCGGGGCACGCTGTCCCTCGCCGTCGACGAGGTGCGGGCGGTCGGCGTCGGGCAGCTGCTGGCCCGGCTCGAGCAGCTCAAGCGGGTGCTGGCCGCCGAGGGCCTGTTCGCCGCCGAGCGCAAGCGGCCGCTGCCGTTCCTGCCCCGCACCGTCGGCCTGGTCTGCGGCCGGGCCAGCGCGGCGGAGAAGGACGTGGTCGAGAACGCCCGCCGCCGCTGGCCCGCGGTCCGCTTCCGGATCGAGGAGGTCGCGGTGCAGGGGCCGTCGGCGGTCACCGAGGTGGTGGCCGCGCTGGAGTCGCTGGACCGCGACCCGGAGGTCGACGTCGTCGTCGTCACCCGCGGCGGCGGCTCCCTGGAGGACCTGCTGCCCTTCAGCAACGAGGCGATGGTGCGCGCGGTGGCCGCCTGCCGGACCCCGGTGGTCTCCGCGATCGGGCACGAGGTGGACACCCCGCTGCTCGACCTGGTGGCCGACGTCCGCGCCTCCACCCCCACCGACGCCGCCAAGCGGGTCGTCCCCGACGTCGGCGAGGAGCTGGCCCGGCTCGCCGCGGCCCGCGAGCGGCTGGACCGCGCCGTGCACCAGCGGCTCGAGCGCGAGCAGGCCCAGCTCGACGCCCTGCGCTCGCGCCCGGTGCTGGCCGACCCGGCCGGCACCCTGTCCGCCCGCGCCGACGAGGTGGTCGCCCTGCGCGACCGCACCCGCCGCTGCCTGGGCGCCTCCCTGGACCGCGCCGGCGACGACCTCACGCACGTCCTGGCCCGGGTCCGCGCCCTGTCCCCGCTGGCCACCCTCGAGCGCGGCTACGCCGTCGTGCAGCGCGCCGACGACGGCGCGGTCGTGCGCGAGCCGGACCAGGTCGCGGCCGGGGACCGGGTGCGGCTGCGGGTGGCGGGGGGCGAGGTGGGGGCGGAGGTCGTCTGAGGCGACTCGGCCCGTGCATCCCTGGCCGGCCTGTGGCTGGCGGCTCCCGAGAGGTGGAAAGGCGCTGAGAACGGGAGGAGCCGGGGCGCGGAGACCTTCGTTCCCCGCTCACTGCCGCCGCCGGCTCGAGTGGAACGGTGTTGCGCGACGCGCCGGCGTGTCGCGCAGCCGGTCTCCACTCGACGGGCCGGCGACCGTGAGCCGGCCGCACGGCTCAGGCACCCACCTGCTCCCGCGGTCACCAGCGCCTCGACCGGTGGACCGACGAAGAGCCGCGGGACAGCGCACGCAGCTCGCGCTCGCCCGTCAGCTCGGCCGCGACCTCCGCAGCGCCGGCCACCGCGTGGGCGCGTACCCCAGCCGCTCGTAGATCCCCCGGCCCTCGTCGCTGGCGTGCAGCTGGGAGCGGGCGATCCCCAGGCCGTCGAACCATGCCACGGCAGCCCCCACACAGGCACTCGCCAGTCCCTGCCGCCGGTGCACCGGGTCGGTGCTCACGTTGGACACGTGCCCCATCCGCCCGTCGTGCCCGGGCGCGGGCAGCGCGTGGTCGGCGATGGCGAGAGCGCAGGCCGCCAGCCCACCGCCCGGGGAGTCGACGACGAAGCAGCGCATCCGCGCGTCGTCCTCGGGGCGCCCCAGCTCCCGGCGCAGCACGTCCTCGGCCCCCGCCTCCCACCCCGGGTCCGACGCCGTGTCGATCCCGAACGCTTCGAACATCAGCCGGCGCAGCCGGACGATCTCGCGCGCGTCATCCGGCCCGGCCGTGCGCACCCGCACCCCGTCGCTGTCCACGTCCTCGTCCACGTCCTCGTCCACGTCCTCGCCCACGGGCGCCGACCCTAGGCTGTCGGCCATGGCCAAGCAGGCACCCGACCAGGCAGCAGGGCAGCCCCCCGAGCAGGCCCTCCCGCCCGACGTCGCCGGGCTGGGCTACGAGCAGGCGCGCGACGAGCTGGTCGACGTCGTGCGCCGGCTCGAGGCGGGCGGCACCACGCTGGAGGAGTCGCTGGCGCTGTGGGAGCGCGGCGAGGCGCTGGCCCAGGTGTGCCAGCGCTGGCTCGACGGAGCCCGTGAGCGGCTGAGGGCTGCATCCGGCACGGCGGAGTAGCTCCTACTGCGGCGCGGCCGTGGCGGCCAGCACCTCCAGCTCGGACCAGTCCACCGGGGAGCCGGAGATGACGACCACGGACTTCGGCAGGTGGGCGACCAGCGCGCGGGTCACCCGGGAGCCCTCGGTGCGCTCGTAGCGCTGCCAGGTCTTCCCGGCCAGCTGCTCCTGGCCCACCACCTCGCCACGGTGGGTCTGCTCGCGGACGAACTTGGCCTGGTCGCCATCGCTCTGGTTGAGGGCGATGTCGTGCAGGCCGCCGTTCTGCGTGGGCACCACGAAACCCACCTGCCAGAAGATGCTCCCGTCGCCCGAGGCGGCGTCGCTGCGGGCGAACTTGCAGGTCCAGCCGGGCGGGACGTCGGCCGGCGCGAGCACCGGGTAGTCGGCCGCCGCCTTGGCCTGGGTGTAGGCCGGGCGCCAGTCGACCGGGGTGACCGTCCGCCCGGTCTCCCGGGGCACCAGGATGATGATCGCGAGCACGATCGCGAGGACGACCCCGAGCGAGCGCGCCATGTCCCCCGCCGTGCCCAGGCTGCGGCGTCGGGGCGCCGGCCCGCCGTCGACGGGCTGCTCGGCGACGGGCTGCTCGGCCGCGGGGGTGCTGGGCTCGCTCACCCCTCCATCGTCCCCGACGCCGTCGCCGGACCGCGAGCCGAGGGCCGGCCGACCGGCGGTGACGGGAGACGGCGCGGGTGGCCGCCGCTACCCTCCGGACCCCGGACGCAGCTGCCGACTCGACCCACCACCCGCAGAAGCTCGAGGAAGGATCCCTTCACGCATGACCGAGTCGCCCGAGGTCCCCGAGGCCCTGCAGGTCGCGCCCGAGGCCCCCGACCGCAACCTGGCCCTGGAGCTGGTGCGGGTCACCGAGGCGGCGGCCATGGCGGCCGGCCGCTGGGTCGGGCGCGGCGACAAGAACGGCGCCGACGGCGCGGCCGTGAACGCGATGCGTCAGCTCATCGGCACCGTCGGCATGGACGGCGTGGTCGTGATCGGCGAGGGCGAGAAGGACGAGGCGCCCATGCTGTTCAACGGCGAGCGGGTGGGCTCGGGCAGCGGCCCCGAGTGCGACGTCGCCGTGGACCCGGTGGACGGCACCACCCTCACCGCCAAGGGCATGAACAACGCGATCGCGGTCATGGCGGTGGCCGAGCGCGGCTCCATGTACGACCCGTCGGCCGTGTTCTACATGGACAAGCTGGTCACCGGCCCCGAGGGCGCCGACGTCGTCGACATCCGCCTGCCGGTGAAGGAGAACATCCGCCGCCTGGCCCGCGCCAAGGGCGAGGCGGCCGAGGACCTCACCGTGGTGGTGCTGGACCGGCCCCGCCACGAGCGGCTCGTGGATGACATCCGGGCCACCGGCGCCCGGATCAAGTTCATCGCCGACGGCGACGTCGCCGGCGCGGTGATGGCCGCCCGCGAGGGCACCGGTCTGGACCTGCTGCTCGGCATCGGCGGCACACCCGAGGGGATCATCACCGCCTGCGCCATCAAGTGCCTGGGCGGGGTGATCCAGGGCCGGCTGTGGCCGCGGGACGAGGACGAGCGGCGCAAGGCCCTCGACGCCGGCCACGACCTGGACCGGGTGCTCACCACCGACGACCTGGTGGCCGGTGACAACGTGTTCTTCGTGGCCACCGGCATCACCGACGGCGAGATCGTGCACGGCGTGCGCTACCGCGGTGGCAGCGCCCGCACCCACTCGATCGTCATGCGCTCCAAGAGCGGCACCATCCGGCTCATCGAGAGCGAGCACCGCCTCACCAAGCTGCGCGCCTACTCCAGCATCGACTTCGAGCACGCCCGGTAGGAAGCCGATCTCGACGGCCGCCCGTGCCGCACGGAAGGATGCCGGGGTCCGCCCGGCGACCGGCCGCGGCGCGGGGCAGTCGGGAGGGGCATGTGGCGGTGCGCGTGACGGTGGTGGGCGAGGCGCTCGTCGACCTCGTGCTCGGGCCGGAGGACGTGGAGCCACGGGCGCACCCTGGCGGGGGCCCGGCCAACATCGCGGTCGGGCTGGCCAGGCTGGGCCACCAGGCGGTGCTGCTCACCTGCCTCGGGGACGACGACCACGGCCGGCTGGTGCGCGAGCACCTGGTCGACAACGGCGTCGACGTCGTCGACGTCGGCGCGCCGGGATCGCCCACGAGCACCGCGCTCGCCCGGCTGGACGGCCGCGGCGTCGCCGCCTACGAGTTCGACCTCGTCTGGGACGTGCGCGACCTGTCGGTGGCGCAGGGCAGCGCCGCGCTGCACGTCGGGTCGCTGGGCCTGGCCCTGGAGCCGGGCGACACCGCGGTGCTCGAGCTGACCCGGGCGACGTCGGCCGCCGGCGAGGTCCTGGTCAGCTACGACCCCAACGCCCGCCCGTCGCTCACCCCCGACCGCAGCGCCGCGGCGCAACGGGTGCTCGACGTCGCCGCGCTGGCGCACCTGGTGAAGTGCAGCGACGAGGACCTGGAGTTCCTCTTCCCCGGCACCGCGCCCGAGGACTTCGCCGAGCGGCTCCTCGGCCTCGGCTCCGCGCGCCTGGTCGTGGTCACTCTGGGCGCGGACGGCGTGTTCCTCGCCACCGCCGGCGGGTCGCTGCGCGTGCCGCCCTACGCCGTCGACGTCGTGGACACCGTGGGCGCCGGCGACTCCTTCATGAGCGGTCTGCTCGACGGCCTGGCCCGGTCCGGCGCGCTGTCCCCCGGCGCCTTCGCCGAGCTGACCGCCGACGGCCCGGCCCGGGTCGAGCCGCTGGCCCGCCGGGCGGCCGCCGTAGCCGCGATCACCTGCTCCCGCGCCGGCGCCAACCCGCCCCGGCCGGACGAGGTCGACGAGTTCCTGCGCCAGCGCAGCTGACCCGCCGGCGACCGGTTTCTGGGCCCCCGCTACGGGAAGCGGCCGAGGAGGGCCGGCACGTGCACCGACCGTCCCGAGCGGGACCGGTCCCCCGCCGGGTCCGGAGGAACCCATGGCGCTGCCGTCGCTGCCCGCACCCGCCGACCTGCTCGACCTGACCGCGGAGGGACGCGACGGGAAGAAGGTGGGGTCCGTGCGACAGGTCCTGGTGCCCACCGGCACCCAGACGCCCGCCTGGGTCCTGCTGCCCGGTCACCGCACCGGACCGCCCGCGCTCGCCCCGCTCTCGGGTGCGGAGGTCCGCGGCGACCGGCTCGTCCTCGCCTACACCGCGTCGGACGTGCTCAGCGCCCCGCCCGCGCCCCTCGACGGGGTGCTCGACGCCGAGCTCGCCCAGTCGCTGTGCCTGCACTACGGCCTGGACTCGGCCTCCCCGGCCGCCGGCCGTGCCACCGCCGTCAGCGCCGCTGACGGCAGCTCCAGCGAGGCCTCCTTCGGCGAGCCGATCGCCGACCCCGGCGCCTCCGCCGACGCCGAGGGCCGCTGGGCCGACGGCACCGGCTCGCAGTCCGGCGGCGTGGGCGTGGCCGGGATGCACACCGGCGCAGGAGCCCCTCCCACGGCGCTGCCCAAGGAGCGGGGCTCCCATCCGGAGGGGACGCCTCCCCAGGACGCCACCCCGCCGACCGGTCGCTGAATTCCCTTTCTGCAAGCCCGCACTGCACGTTTGCCGGACAAACCCGCGGGGACCTCATGGTCTCCGCGGCATGGCGGCCGTTCAGCCCAGAGCGCGTGCCAGTCGCCCCAAGACCGCAGAAGCGTCCGGGCCACCCCGAAGAAGGGCTCGGGCCGCTCGATCCAGAGGGAGACACGACACATGAATGGCATGGACATCGGCAACCCCCAGGACATGCTCGGCCGCACCGTCGTCGGCAGCGACGGCGACAAGATCGGCAAGGCCGGCCAGGTCTACCTCGACGACACCACGGGCCGTCCGGAGTGGGTCACCGTGCACACCGGCCTGTTCGGCTCCGGCGAGTCGTTCGTGCCGCTGGCCGGCGCCAGCTTCCAGGGCGACGACATCGTGGTGCCCTACGACAAGTCGACGGTGAAGGACGCTCCGCGCACCGCGAGCGAGGACGGCCACATCTCCGAGTCGGAGGAGGCCGAGCTCTACCGCTACTACGGCCTGTCGGAGAATGGCACGACCACCGGCACCATGGGCACCACGACCGGGCGCGTGGACAGCGACCGCGACGACGTCTACGACGACGTCGAGGGCCGCGCCGTCGGCCGGGACACCTCCGGCACGACCACGGACGACGCGATGACCCGCTCGGAGGAGCGGCTCAACGTGGGCACCGAGAAGGTGCAGACCGGCAAGGCCCGGCTGCGCAAGTACGTGACCACCGAGCACGTGCAGACCACGGTGCCGGTCACCAAGGAGAAGGTGCGCCTGGAGACCGAGCCGATCACCGACGGCAACGTCGGCAAGGCCATGGACGGCCCGGCCATCTCCGAGGAGGAGCACGAGGTGACCCTCACCGAGGAGCGCCCCGTCGTCACCAAGGAGACCGTGCCGGTCGAGCGCGTGCGCCTGGCCAAGGACGCCGAGACCGAGCAGCAGACGGTCGAGGACGAGGTCCGCAAGGAGGAGGTCGACCTGCGCGGGGCGCCGGAGACCACCACCCGCGGTCGCACCGACCGCTGACGTCGTCCAGCACTGACAGCGTCGACCGCTGCCCCATCGTCGGGAGGTAGGACATGAGCACCGCACCCGGAGCCGCCGGCCTCGGCGTCGCCGCGGCCACCCAGGGAGCCGACCCGTCGACCGGATCGGTCCCGGACCGGCCCGAGGACGAGGACAAGGCCGCGCTGCTGGGCCAGACCGCCCCGGATGCCGGCGTCGCCGGCGGCGGCGGGCAGGGCCACAGCGGCCAGGCGGAGAGCACCGACGACAACCAGGACCGTGATTTCCCGGACCCGTCCGGGCGCACGACCTGAGGGCAGCAGCACCGAACGCGCGGGGCCCCGGACCAGACGGTCCGGGGCCCCGTCGTGCGTCCTGGCCACGCGGCGTAACCTCCGTGTCGGCCGACGGCGCCCGCGTCGACGTCGCCGGTCCCCGATTCCCGACCGGCCGTGAGGACGTGCGCGCGATGCCCGAGTTCGCCTACACCGACCTGCTCCCGCTGGGCGAGGACCCCACGCCCTACCGCCTGCTGACCAGCGACGGCGTGAGCACGGTCGAGGCGGCCGGACGCACCTTCCTGCAGGTCGAGCCGGACGCGCTGCGGCTGCTCACCGAGACCGCGATGCACGACATCGCCCACTACCTGCGCCCGGCGCACCTGACCCAGCTGCGCTCGATCCCCGACGACCCCCAGGCCAGCGGCAACGACCGGTTCGTAGCTCTGGACCTGCTCAAGAACGCCAACATCGCCGCCGGCGGCGTGCTCCCGATGTGCCAGGACACCGGCACCGCGATCGTCATGGGCAAGCGGGGCCGGCACGTGCTCACCGACGGCCGCGACGAGGAGGCGATCAGCCGCGGCGTCTTCGACGCCTACACGCGCCTGAACCTGCGCTACTCCCAGATGGCACCGCTGACCATGTGGGACGAGTAGAACACCGGTTCCAACCTGCCGGCGCAGATCGAGCTCTACGCCACCGACCCGCACGGCCACCCGGACGCCTACGAGTTCCTGTTCATGGCCAAGGGCGGCGGCTCGGCCAACAAGTCCTACCTGTTCCAGGAGACCAAGGCCGTCCTCAACCCGGCCGGCATGCGGAAGTTCCTGGACGAGAAGCTGCGTTCGCTCGGCACCGCGGCGTGCCCGCCGTACCACCTGGCCATCGTCGTCGGCGGCACCTCGGCCGAGTACGCGCTCAAGACCGCCAAGTACGCCTCGGCCCACTACCTCGACTCGCTGCCGACGTCGGGCTCGCCCACCGGGCACGCGTTCCGCGACCTCGAGCTCGAGCAGGAGGTGTTGGGGCTCACCCGGCAGTTCGGCATCGGCGCGCAGTTCGGCGGCAAGTACTTCTGCCACGACGTCCGCGTGGTGCGCCTGCCCCGGCACGGCGCCTCGTGCCCGGTGGCGATCGCGGTGTCCTGCTCGGCCGACCGCCAGGCCCTGGGCCGGATCACCGCCGAGGGCGTGTTCCTCGAGCAGCTCGAGACCGACCCGGCGCACTACCTGCCCGACACCACCGACGAGCACCTCGACGACGACGTCGTGCGCATCGACCTGACCAGGCCGATGGACGAGATCCGCGCCGAGCTGTCCAAGTACCCGGTGAAGACCCGGCTCTCGCTCACCGGCCCGCTCGTCGTCGCCCGCGACATCGCGCACGCCAAGATCAAGGAGCGCCTCGACGCCGGCGAGCCGATGCCGCAGTACCTGCGCGACCACGCCGTCTACTACGCCGGCCCGGCCAAGACCCCCGACGGCTACGCCTCCGGCTCGTTCGGCCCGACCACCGCGGGTCGGATGGACTCCTACGTCGAGCAGTTCCAAGCCGCCGGGGGCTCGTTCGTCATGCTGGCCAAGGGGAACCGCTCCGACGCGGTCACCAAGGCCTGCGCCACCCACGGCGGCTTCTACCTCGGCTCGATCGGCGGCCCCGCCGCGCGCCTCGCCCAGGACTGCATCAAGAAGGTCGAGGTCCTCGAGTACCCCGAGCTCGGCATGGAGGCGGTCTGGAAGATCGAGGTCGAGGACTTCCCCGCCTTCATCGTCGTCGACGACAAGGGCAACGACTTCTTCACCGACCCCGCCCGCCCCGTCGCACTGACGATCGGCCGCGGCCCGAGCGCCTGAGACCGGCGTCACGTCCGAAGGATCGTGGCTTATAGGCCACGATCCTTCGGACGTAACGGCCCAGAGCTTCCCCGCGCCCAGTCGCGAAGCGCTACCGTCTCGTGACAGGACCGTGACCTGTGGGACCGATGTGACGGGAGGGGAGGCTGTGCGACGCACCCTCGCCGGGCTGACCGCGGCCGCCGCCGTCGTCGCCGCCCTGGTCACGGCTCCCGCGCCAGCGCTGGCCGATCCGGGGTCGGGGCCGAGCCAGGCGCAGGTCCGGCAGAAGCAGCAGCAGGCGCGCGACCTGGCCGGCAAGGCGGCGGACCAGAAGGCCGCGGTGCAGGCCGCCGAGAAGGACGCCCAGCGGCTGGCCGAGGCGGCCGCTGCCGCCGGGGAGCGGGCGCTGGCCGCACAGTCGGCGCAGGCCAAGGCGGGCGCGGCCGCCGACGACGCACGAGCCCAGCTCGCCCTCGCCACGCAGAACGTGGCGCGCAGCCGCGACGCGATCGGCCGGCTGGCCGCCGACCAGTACCGCAGCGGCGGCGCACCGACCAGCCTCACGCTCGTGCTCGCCCCCACCCCCGAGGACTTCCTGCACGCCGCTGCCGTCGTCGGTGTGGTGGCCGGCCACCGCGACGAGGTCCTGCACCGGATGGCCCAGGCCCGGGCGGACCAGCAGGTGGCGGCGGACAGGGCCGCGACCGCGGAGCAGGCGGCCACCCAGGCCAGCGAGCGGGCCGCGGCCGCCGGAAGCGCCGCCACCAGCGCCGCGAAGGCCGCCGCCGACGCCGCCGCCACCGCCCGCGCGCTGCTCGTCCGGCTCGAGGGCGAGGCGGCCGTGGCGGCCCAGGAGGCCAGGAAGCTCGCCGACGAGCGCGCCGCCGCGCTCGAGGCGGCCCGGCGAGCCGCCGCGGAGGCCGCCGCGCGACGTGCGGCCGCGGCCAGGGCGGCGGCGCAGCGGGAGGCGGCCCGTCAGCGGGCCGCACGCTCGTCGTCGGGCACGCCCTCCACCAGCGGAACTCAGAGCGGATCCGGCGGCGGCAGCGGCCCGGTGGCTCCCGCCGGCGACGCGGCCGCCGTCGCCGTGCAGGTGGCGCTGGCACAGGTCGGCAAGCCCTACGTCTGGGGCGCCGTCGGCCCCGGCAGCTTCGACTGCTCTGGCCTGATGATGTACGCGTACGGCAAGGCGGGGATCGGCCTCCCGCACTACTCCGGCGACCAGTGGAACGTCTCCCGGCCGGTCCCGCTGGACCAGCTCCAGCCCGGTGACCTGATCTTCTACGGCATGCCGTCGTACCACGTCGGCATGTACGTCGGCGGCGGCATGATGGTGAACGCCCCCAACCCCTCCGAGCCGGTGCGGGTGCAGTCCATCTACTCCGAGCCAGACCCGCCCTACGCCGGCCGCGTGGCCTGACCCGCCGCCTGTCCCCGCCCAGGCCCCTCAGCCCAGCCCGGGCACCGGGAGCAGCCGCGGCACCCGTGCGGCGTAGTCGTCCCAGGCCGCGCCGAACCGCTCGCGCAGCAGCCCTTCCTCGTAGCCGGCCTTCACGTGCAGCACCGCGGACAGCGCCGCGAGCGCGAGCAGCGGCTCGGGACGGCGGCGCAGCACCGCCACCCCGGTGGCCGCCGCCAGCACCCCGGCGTAGAGCGGGTGGCGGACGACGCCGAAGACCCCGTCGGTGCGCAGCACGGCCGCCTGCGCGGGAGCCGGGTGGGCGCGCAGCGCGGGCCCGAGCTCGCGAGCACCCTCGGCCAGCACGGTGGCACCGACCGCTGCCAGCCCGGCCGCCCCCGCCGTCACCGCGGCCGGCAGGGCCCACCGCGGCCGGCCCGGCCAGGCGAGCCCGGCCAGGCACGCTCCCTGGGCGGCCACGAGCAGGTTCCCGGTGTCGGTCACCCCGGCAGCGTACGGCGAGCCGCTCGAGCCGACCTGCCGACCCGTCGACCCGGACGGGCGGCGGGGCTGGGGTGCCGGACGTAGCGTCGGGGCATGACGGACCGTATGAGCGAACCTCTGCAGCAGCAGCCGGACGACGTCCGCATCGAGCACGACACGATGGGCGAGGTGCGGGTTCCCGCGGCGGCCCGGTGGCGGGCGCAGACCCAGCGCGCGGTGGAGAACTTCCCGATCTCGGGCACGGGCCTGGAGCGGTCGCACATCCGTGCGCTCGGCCTGATCAAGGCGGCGGCGGCCACCGTCAACGCCCGGCTGGGCGTCCTCGACCAGGACGTCGCGGACGCGATCGGCACCGCAGCCGGCGAGGTGGCGCGGGGCGACTGGGACGCGCACTTCCCCGTGGACGTCTTCCAGACCGGATCTGGCACCTCCAGCAACATGAACGCCAACGAGGTGATCGCCACCCTCGCCGGCGAACGACTCGGGCGGCCGGTGCACCCGAACGACGACGTGAACGCTTCCCAGTCCAGCAACGACGTCTTCCCGACGTCGATCCACGTGGCGGCCACCGACGCCGTCGTCAACGACCTGCTGCCGGCGCTCCTCCATCTCTCCGACGCCTTGTCGGAGAAGTCCCGCCAGCTGGCCGACGTCGTCAAGAGCGGCCGGACCCACCTGATGGACGCCACGCCGGTCACCCTCGGCCAGGAGTTCGGCGGCTACGCCGCGCAGGTGCAGTACGCCGCGGAGCGCGTCACCGCAGCCATGCCGCGCGTCGCCGAGCTGCCGCTCGGGGGAACCGCCGTCGGTACCGGCATCAACACCCCGCCCGGCTTCGCCGCGGACGTCATCGCCGAGCTCGCCCGGATCACCGGCCTGCCGCTCACCGAGGCCCGCAACCACTTCGAGGCCCAGGGGGCCCGCGACGCCCTGGTGGAGCTCTCCGGGCAGCTGCGGACCACAGCCGTCGGCCTGGTGAAGATCTGCAACGACCTGCGCTGGATGGGTTCCGGGCCGCGCACCGGGCTCGGTGAGATCCGACTGCCGGACCTGCAGCCCGGATCCTCCATCATGCCGGGCAAGGTGAACCCGGTGGTTCCCGAGGCGATGCTGATGGTCTGCGCGCAGGTCATCGGCAACGACGCCGCCGTGGCGTTCGCGGGCGCGTCAGGCAGCTTCGAGCTCAACGTGATGATGCCGGTGATGGCCCGCAACCTGCTCGAGTCGATCCGGCTCCTGGCCACCAGCAGCCGCCTGCTCGCGGACCGCTGCGTCGCCGGCATCGAGGCCGACGTCGAACGGTGCCGGGAGTACGCCGAGTCCTCGCCCTCGGTCGTGACGCCGCTGAACCGCTTCATCGGCTACGAGGAGGCGGCCAAGGTGGCCAAGCAGGCCCTGGCCGAGCGCTCGACGATCCGCCAGGTGGTGCTGGACCGGGGCTACGTCGAGCGCGGCGACCTGACCGAGGAGCAGCTGGACCGAGCTCTGGACGTGCTCTCGATGACCCACCCGTAGTCGCTCCTACACTCTGTCGTAGGAACAGTGAGCGCCGAGAATGGTCGCCTCCCTACGTGAAATCACGGAGGGAGGCGACCAATGGTCACGTTGACGTGATCGTTGCCCTAGCGGGCGGCGGGTCAGTACCAGCCCTTGGACCGGTGCACGGACAGGGCCGAGCACGGCGTCCCGTAGGACGACGCGATGTAGGACAGGCCCCACTTGATCTGGGTCACCGGGTTGGTGCGCCAGTCCGAGCCGAACGCGGCCATCTTCGAGCCGGGCAGGGCCTGCGGGATGCCGTAGGCACCGGAGGAGGAGTTGGCGGCCTGCACGCGCCAGCCGCTCTCCATCTGCCAGAGCGTCTCCAGGCAGGCGAACTGCCCCGAGCCCCAGCCGCGCTGGGCGGCGAGGTCGCGGGCGATGCCGCGGGGGTCGCGGACGGCGTCACGCGCGGCGCGGGCGGCCGCCGCGGCTCGGGCCTTGGCGGCCTCCGCGGCGCGGCGCTCCGCCTCCGCGCGGGCCTGGGCCTCTGCCTCGGCCTTGCGCCGGGCCTCGACCACCTTGCGGGCGGCGGCCTCGCGGCGTTGCCGCGCGGCCTCGGCGCGGGCGACGCTCTCGCGCCGCTGGGTCTGCTCCAGAGCCTTGTCCGGGAACACGATGGACTGGGCAGCGGCCTGGGTGGGAGGGGCGCCGGTGGTGGCGTCCGCCCCCACCGTGGTCAGCACGGCCCCGGCGGTGCCGACGGCCATGACGGTGGCGGCCCCGAACGCCACCGCGGAGAGCTTCTTCATCAAGCGACCTTCCAGCTCGGCACGCAGCAGCTGGTCGGGCGGCTGCGCGCTTCCTCACCCCGGTCACGGGTCCTGCGCGGTGCTGGTGCTGCAGGACGCGGGCTCGTGCGGGCGCCGGGCACCGTCGATGGCCTCGCGGGAAGTGCGGGCAGGTGCGGCACGTGCACGTGCGGCGTGCGCTGGCCCGGCTCTGGACCGACGGCGGCGGGATCGCTCACCGACGCACGCGGGGTCTGTCTGCCTTCGACCCTGCATGACGACGACGGCGAATGGCAAACCAGGAGCAGGTGTCCTCGCTCACGTGACCTCCACCACGCGAGCCGCCACTTCCGTGGACCGCAACGGGAATAACGCCGTCGTCGCCGACGCAGCGTCGGAGACGGGGAGCTGCTACCCGGGTTGTTCCCGCCACAAACAACGGGTTCCGAGACGTGAGTCACAGCTGCCATCGACGGCCAGGGGCAAGCAGCAGCACGGGGCCGCCCCCCCAGCGGAGGCAGCCCCGTGCCGGAACTGATCGGTCAGACCTGCAGGTCCTCCAGCATCTCGGTCACCAGCGCGGCGATCGGCGAGCGCTCGCTGCGGGTGAGCGTGATGTGGGCGAACAGCGGGTGCCCCTTCAGCGCCTCGATGACTGCGGCGACGCCGTCGTGCCGGCCCACCCGCAGGTTGTCGCGCTGCGCGACATCGTGGGTGAGCACCACGCGCGAGCCCTGCCCGATCCGGCTGAGCACGGTGAGCAGCACGTTCCGCTCCAGCGACTGGGCCTCGTCCACGATGACGAAGGCGTCGTGCAGCGAGCGACCCCGGATGTGGGTGAGCGGCAGCACCTCGAGCATCCCGCGGTCGAGAACCTCCTCGACGACCTCGGTGGACACCAGCGCGCCGAGGGTGTCGAAGACCGCCTGCGCCCAGGGCGTCATCTTCTCGTGCTCGCTGCCGGGCAGGTAGCCCAGCTCCTGCCCGCCGACGGCGTAGAGCGGCCGGAACACCACGACCCGACGGTGCTGCCGGCGCTCCAGCACGGCCTCCAGCCCGGCGCACAGCGCGAGCGCGGACTTGCCGGTGCCGGCCCGCCCACCCAGCGACACGATGCCGACATCGGGGTCGAGCAAGAGGTCCAGGGCGATCCGCTGCTCGGCGCTGCGCCCGTGCAGGCCGAAGGCGTCGCGATCACCGCGCACCAGCCGGACCTGCTTGTCCGCGGTCACCCGGCCCAGCGCGCTGCCCCGCTCGGACAGCAGCCGCAGGCCGGTGTGGCAGGGCAGCTCCCGGGCCGCCTCGATCTCGGTCCGCTCGTGCTCGTAGAGCTCGTCCAGGTCCGCGGCAGGGACCTCGAGCTCGGCCATGCCGGTCCAGCCGGACTCGACCGCCAGCTCGGCGCGATACTCCTCGGCCTGCAGCCCGACCGCGGAAGCCTTGACCCGCAGCGGCAGGTCCTTGCTGACCAGGGTGACGTCCCGGCCCTCGGCAGCGAGGTTGCGGGACACGGCCAGGATGCGCGAATCGTTGTCCCCCAACCGGAATCCGGCCGGCAGCACGCTCTGGTCGGAGTGGTTGAGCTCGACCCGGACGGTCCCCTCCCCCACCGGGATCGGTTCGTCCAGACGTCCGTGCTGCACGCGCAGGTCGTCCAGGGTCCGCAGCGCCGTGCGGGCGAACCAGCCGAGCTCGGGGTGGTTGCGCTTCTCCTCCAGCTCGGTGATGACGGCCACCGGAAGGACCACCTCGTGCTCGGCGAAGCGCAGGATCGCCCGCGGATCCGAGAGCAGCACGCTGGTGTCGAGGACGTAGGTGCGGACCTCGGACCTACGACGACGCGTAGGAGCACCCGAGGAAGCGGGGCGCGACGATGCCACAGGACCTCTCCCGTGCCGGGCGCGCACCGACGCCCAGCGGTTACTGGACTGCGGTGGACCGGGACCCGACCCGAGGGCCGCGTGCCGGCCCCCGTCCTGGCAGCTGTGCGCGCAAGACCTGGGCCTCCCGGACGGGCCGGCGGGCGCCTCCCGTCACTCGGGAAACTACGCCCGCGCCGATGTCCTGGCACGCAGGACACGCGGCCGGTCCGTGGCGTGCGGGTGAACGTCTGGCGACGGGCGCGAGCCGCGGGCTCAGGCGCCGAAGCGCCGGTGCCGGTCGGCGTAGGACCGGATGGCGCGCAGGAAGTCGACCCGGCGGAAGTCGGGCCAGTAGGCCTCGCAGAAGTAGAACTCCGAGTGCGCGCTCTGCCAGAGCAGGAAGCCGGACAGCCGCTGCTCGCCGGAGGTGCGGATGACCAGGTCGGGGTCGGGCTGGCCGCGGGTGTAGAGGTGGCTGGCGATGTGCTCGACGTCCAGGACGTCGGCCAGCTCCTCGATGGAGGTGCCCTTGACGGCGTGCTCCTGCAGCAGCGAGCGGACGGCGTCGGCGATCTCGCGCCGGCCGCCGTAGCCGACCGCGACGTTGACCAGCATCCCGTCGCTGGTGGCGGTGACGTCCGCCGCCTCCTTGAGTACCCGGGCGGTGGAGTCCGGCAGCAGGTCCAGCGCACCCACCGGGTTGACCCGCCAGCGGCCGGTGCGTGCCAGGCCGGTGACGACGTCCTCGATGATGCCCATGAGGTCGGCCAGCTCGGCGGCCGGCCGATTGAGGTTGTCCGTGGACAGCAGCCACAGGGTGACGACCTCGACGTCGATCTCCTCGCACCAGCCGAGGAACTCGACGATCTTGTCCGCACCCGCCCGGTGCCCGGTGGCGGTGGCCGCGCCGGCGGCGCGGGCCCAGCGCCGGTTGCCGTCCAGGATGACGCCGACGTGCCGGGGCAGCTGACCGCGGGCGACGTCGCGCGTGAGCCGGCGCTCGTAGAGGCCGTAGAGCAGGTCCCGAAGGCCCATCGCTGCTCCGCCTCCCGTCCTGATGCCGCTCGTCACCCTACTGCGGGAGGGCGGACGCGACGAGAGTCACACCTGGCTACGGTCTCGTAACTTACGGGACCGTAGGTTAGAGTTCGGGCATGAGCGAGGACCGGTCCACCCTGCGTGATCGCGCCGGCGAGGCCGCCGACGCCGTGCGCGTGCTCAAGCCGAAGCTGCGTGGCTGGATCCATGCCGGCACCTTCCCGCTCGCGCTGGCCGCCGGGATCGTGCTGGTGTGCCTGGCCCCCACCGGCCGGGCCCGAGCGGCCGTGGCCGTCTACGGCGTCACGGCGTGGCTGCTGTTCGGCGTCAGCGCCGTCTACCACCGCGGCACCTGGTCGCCGCGGGTGCACGGGCTGCTCAAGCGGATGGACCACGCCAACATCTTCCTGATCATCGCCGGCACCTACACGCCGTTCGCCGCGCTGCTGCTGCACGGCGGGCGCGGCGAGGCGCTGCTGTGGATCGTGTGGGTGGGTGCCCTGCTCGGCGTCGCGTTCCGGGTGCTGTGGGTGGGCGCGCCCCGCTGGCTCTACACCCCGGTCTACATCGCCCTGGGCTGGGTGGCGGTGTTCTACCTGCGCGACCTCGCCCACGCCGGCGGCCCGGCCGTGGTCACCCTGCTCATCGTCGGCGGGGCCCTCTACAGCGTGGGCGGCATCGTCTACGCCGCCAAGAAGCCTGACCCCTCCCCGCGCTGGTTCGGCTTCCACGAGGTCTTCCACGGCTTCACCCTGGCCGCGTTCGTCGTGCACTACGTGGCCGTCTCGCTGGTGACGTACAGCCTCGCCGCCTGACCTGCCGCCGGCCCGGCTCCAAGCCCTCGCCGGTCGGGGGGGGGGGGGGGGGGGGGGGGGGGGTATAAGCGGTGGGGGGCGCCCCCCCCCCCCCCGCGGGCGCCGCCCGCCCGCGGGC